>JBCBAV010000060.1:0-20902 GCA_038532285.1 Pseudomonadota bacterium
ACAATATCGGCGGCAACCGGGTGGCGATGACGCTGTTTGATGTGGGCGGCGTGGACACGCTGAACCTGGGCTATCTGGCCTCGAACGAGGCCGCCAGGATCGACCTCAACGGCGGCGCGTTTTCGGACATCGGCAACGAGATCGACATCCTTGGCATCGCCGACGGCACGGTGATCGAGAACCTCGAGACCGGCGCGGGCAATGACACGATCGCCGGCAATGGCGCCGCAAACAGCATCATGTCCGGTGCCGGCAACGACAGCATCGACGGCGGCGCAGGGGCGGACAGTCTGGGCGGCGGGGATGGCAATGATACCGTGGACGGTCAGTCCTCTGCGGACCTGATTGAGGGCAACGGCGGCAGCGACATGCTGACCGGGGGCACCGGTGCCGACACGATCTCGGGCGGGGAAGGCAACGACACGATCTATGGCAATACCGGGTCTGACACCATCCAGGGCGGTGCGGGTCAGGATTCCATCAGTGCTGGCGAAAGCGAGGACTTGGTCACAGGCGGTGATCACGCCGACTATCTGATCGGTCGCACCGGTGCAGACACGATTTACGGCAACAGCGGTAATGATGACCTGTACGGAAGCGAGGGCGCGGATTTGCTCTTGGGCGGTGACGATGATGATTACCTGTCCGGCGGGACCGGCAATGACGACCTTTATGGCCAAAACGGCAATGACAGCCTCTTTGGCAATGAAGGGTCGGATTATCTATCCGGCGGTGCCGGAGACGATGAATTGCGCGGCGCAACAGGCAACGACCTACTGCGTGGCGGAGACGGGAACGACGAAATCTATGGCAACCAGGGCCGGGACACGCTGGAAGGCGGCGCGGGCGATGACATCCTGACGGGCGGGTCCCTCACCGATCGGTTCGTGTTCTACGAAAACCACGGGGCTGATGTGATTGTCGATTTCGACACCAATCTGGATCGACTGCATCTGGGCGTGGATCTTGTCGATGGCATGACCGATGTGGGCCTGATGCTTGATGCCTATGGCGATGCGTCCAGCGGCACGCTGGTTCTCGATTTTGGCAGCGGCAATACAATCACGCTCAACGGGATTGTGACGGCCGCAGAGATAGAGGCCAACATCTTTATCATATGACGGGCAGGGCAGGGCGTTCAGAGGCCCTGCCGCTCAATGACACGAGCGTCTCCAGCGCGATGACGATGTGATAGAAGGTCGACGCCGGCATCACGTCCGAAAGCAGGGCGCCATCTTCGATCCTGCGTTTGTCGTACCACCCTCCGGCGGCCTGTGGCGTGAAATAGGCGCTCCACATGCGTTCGAACACCTCCCAGATGGCGTCGGCCTTTACGGTCCCCTTGTGGTGCATGACGCACATCGCCTTGAGCAGTTCCGTCTGGGGCCACAGCCTGCGCGTCTTTCCGACCGGGTCGCTGTGATCGGGCAGGAGCCCCGTCGGGTCGCGCCGCGCGTCCACCGCGTGCCAGATCGTGTTGAACTCCAGTCCGCAGCTTTGCCCGGTGACCACCTCGTAGCGGTCCAATAAAAAGATCCATTCGGCCATGTGCCCCGGCTCCACGGACTGTTCCGGGCCGGACAGAGGGACGAGATCCGCGTCGTAGTATTCCAGAACGCGTCCATCCGGTTGCAGAAAGACCGTCTTGTAGAGGTTCAGGCACGTCTCTGCCATCGTCAGGAACCGCGATGCCCCGGTGGCCTTGTAGAGGTCGAGGGACATCTCGAAGAGGTGCATGTGCGGGTTCTGGCGTCTGGGCAAGGGGTGGGTTGCTGCCTCGGCCCAGCCCTGATCGACCCTGAGGCTGTCAATGGCCGCCTCGATGCGCGAGAGCGCCTGCGTCACGTCTTCTCCTGCTTGGATCAGGGCGGCGGCGGCAAAGCCTGCAAAGGCCAGGTCGTACAGGTCGTTGGGGGCGGTCAGTATCTTCATCTGAGGGGAGAGCAAAGCCGCCATTTGCCCCGTATCAGGGTCGAATCCGTTGGTCATGACCCACTCAAAGAGCTGGCGCCCCAACCTGACCTCTCCGAGCATTGCAAAGCTCGCCGCCTGGCGCAGTTGCACCCGCAGGCGACGGTTGCAGGTCCGCACTGGCGTGCCGCTGTGGTCCAGAGCCTCCCACACCGTGCCGGTGGCGTGGTCAAACCCGGCTGTGCGCCACAGCGGCAAGGCGGCCTGGTACAGCCATGTCGAAACCTCATCGGCACGTATCATTACGATATGCTTCCCCTCAGTCGGCGGTATTGCAGGCTGCCCCAGCGCAAGATCTTCAGGGCGCGGATGGGATAGAGCCCGGCCCACGCCGCCCAGTCCGCAGGCGGTTGGCGCACGGCTTGATCAGGGACTATTCCGTCACGCACGGGCGCAAGGTCAAGAATATCCGCGAGGGGCCCGTCGGTTTGCGCGCGGTGCAGCCGGAGGCCGTCCTCTTGGGCCAGCAGCGCCAGAACGGCCCGGTCCAGATCGGGGGTATGCAGCCGTAAATCCATGCCCCGGTGACCGATATCAGAGCCCATCAGCGTGCGGTAATTCTGTCCGGGCGCATATGTGTATCGCGCGTCAGGCGTGGTGTAGAGGTCTACCCCGGTGACTATGATCTGCCGCGCCCCAAGGCCATATGCCATCAGCGCGGCCCGCACGCCGGTGGTTGGGTCCGCCTCGAACCGGGCAGACAGGGCGGGCAGGCGGTTTTCCAACGGGGTGTCGAGCGCTGGCATGCGCACGTAACGCTGACCGAACCTGCGGTGCCCGGCCCGGACAACGCTTGGATCATGGCTCGACCAGCGGGCTAGATCGTAGTCCCCGCGGCACTGCCACAGTGTTTCGAACACGAATGGCGCCACGCGCGGGTCGCCCCCCATCATGGCAAGGTCGACGCGTCGGCCAAGGAAATAGCGCGGCTCGAAAAAGAAGCTGTTGGTGCGGATGATCCTGTCGCTGGCCAATACCGTGCCCGGTGCAATCCGGGCCAGCGATGGACCATTGCCTGCAACAACAACCGTGTCGGTTGGCTCAAATCGCATCGGGCAGGGATATCAACCGGTCACACAGGGCGCGCAATGCCCCGCGTCCGCCCGGATGGGGCAGGATCCAGTCGCAGACAGCCAGGATATCCGGGTAGGCATCGGACGGGCAGGCAGAGAGCCCCGCGCGCATGATCGGCGCAAGATCGTTCACGTCGTTTCCAACATACAGCAGGGCATCCCAGCTCAGGCGTTGTGCGGCCAGCCATGTCTCGATCGCGGCCACTTTGTCATCCACAGCCTGATACACCTCGAGACCCAGCTTGTGTGCGCGTGCCTCAACCACCGGGTTGCGTTCCTTGGACATGATCATCATCGCGATGTCGCGTTTGCTGCGCAGCAGGGCGATGCCCATGCCGTCACCGCGCGATGTGGTCACGCTCTCGCGTCCGTCCTGATCCGTATGCACGAGGTTGTCGGTATGGACGCCATCAAAGTCCATCACCAACGCTTGCACCTTTGCCAGGCGTTCCGTGGGGATCTCGTGGCCGGCACGCATGTGGGCGATCTGGGCGCACAGCGCCAGATCTGCGGGGCTGTCGATTTCCACCCCGGGATGATCGACCACCGAAAGCGCAGCGGGCCCGCAAAAGCGCTGTTTCACGGTCTCGAATGCCGCGATATCCACGCAATATATGGCGCCGTTTTCGGCGTATTGCGGGGGCAGGTCCTGACGGCGCTGGCGTGGTTTGGTGCTGTCGTGGTTCTGGCCGTGGCCCATGCCATCTGCACCCTCCACCCACGTGAACATGTGGTTTTCCACCACCGAAAGCGCGCATTTGGCCCCTGTTTCGGTCATGCGGTCCAGGCAGGCGTCGATTTCGGCCCCGGTGGTGAAGGGGGACGTACACTGCAGAAACACCATCTGCGTCAGGGCAGGCTGGTCCCGACGCACGTGCGGAAGGGCGTGCAGCCAACCTGTCTCGGATGATGCCGTGTCGCCTGCAAGGTCCGCGGGCCGGTCGATGATCAAGGCGCCGTAAGAGCGTGCCTCGGCGGCGATCGCCGCATCATCGGTCGACACATAGACACCGCCCACGTGCCGTGCGGCGCGCGCCGCGCGGACCGCGCGTCCGATCAGGGAAACACCGCCGATCTTGCGCAGATTCTTGCCGGGAATTCCTTTTGACCCGCCCCGCGCGAGGATCACACAGGCAACCGTATCGGGGCGCGCGTCAGGCGACATTCTGATCCTTCTGGATGGTCTGGATAGCTGGTAGACCCGTTTACAAAGCAAGGGGGCGCATGTAAATGCTGTGGCCGAATATCGACAGGGCTGCGCGGCATAAATGATTGAAAAGATTAAACATTCGCGTTTTGGGCAAACACTTTACCGCTTTTCGCGCCGTCCTGTAATTGGGCGACCTGTGCTCATGTTGGCCAAGCTTTTGCAAAGCGACGCATTGAACCTTGATCACGTCAAAGCCAAAAACCGCGCCCACAATGCGCGGCAGATGGAGATCCTTGCAGCCTTTGAACGTGAGCGGCGTTCATGACCGGGACCCGAAAGGCGAAGCAAGGCGCCCGGACCGGCCAAGGCGTCAAGCCGATCATCCTGCCGTTCACGGATGACTCCACGCTGATCTTTGCCTGCAGGATGCGCAACCTGATGCGGTCTCATCCTGCGGCGCCGCCCATCGAAATGGCCTGGATGAGTGATGACAATGCCCTGTCTTACCGGCAGATGGCTCAACTCTTGCCGGAAGGTCCCGACCGTGTCCTGCGCCGCGGCGACATCGCCAAGCTTGTGTCCTCGCGCGATGTCGAAGCGATCCTGACAAGCCGCGTTTATCGTCCATTGGGCGATGCTCTGAAGAAGAAGCTGATCAAGTATCGCAGTGGCCGCGCATGCGTCATTGCGTTTCTGGGCGGGCTCGATTTCTTTCCCGAGGTCGGGTTCGAACGGCGCCGTCATTGCGACGGGGTGTATCTGTTTCCACGCTCTGAACTGCCACGGTTCCGTAACTGGGGGGCGACGATGGACAGGGGCTGGCAGGAGCTTGGCTTCGGGCACCCGTCCTTTCTGCACCCCGATGCGGTGGCGGCAGAGACGACAGAAGACACCGATCGCCGGGACATCTATTTTTTCGCGCAGGCGCTTTCACCATCGACCAAGCGGGGCCGGTTGCACATGTTGCGGGCGCTGGCAGCCATGGCGCGGGCGCATCCCGATCGTCGCGTTTGGATCAAGCTGCGGCATCTGCCCAGTGAAAACCGCAGCCATCTGCACCGGGAAAAATACGACTATCCCGGTCTGATGGCGGCGCTGCCGGAGTGCCCTGACAACCTCAAGCTGACAGCAGAGAGCATGGACGAGGCGCTGAGCAAGGCCGCGCTGGGGATCACCTGCACGTCCACGGCTGCCGTGGATGTGGTGCGGGCGCGGGTGCCTTGCATGGTGCATCTGGACTTCGTCGATGCCTATTGTGACCCGCTGGTTGAGCCGATGCGCCGGTTGTTTGCGCAAAGCGCCCTGATCACCGGGCTTGAGGACATGTTGAACCTGCGTGCCAAAAATCCAAACCCGGATTGGCTGGACGACATGTTCAGCACGCTGTCATTGGCCGATGATGTGCTGAACACCATTGCGCGGTTCCGGGACCGGCCATTTCAGATCCCCTGACGCCTAGGCGTCCTGTCCCAGGGCAAAGCGCAAGGCTGCTGCGGCCGTGCTGAAGCGGTGCCGATGTCGCAGCGTATACGCGGCACGGACCAGCGGGTGCACTGGGCCAAACACCCGCGCCAGCATGGCGCGCCGCGCCCTCATGAGATCCGGGTTGTGCCAGTCATCCCCGGTGCTGGGATGGGGGTGGGCGCCCGTTTCGATGGGAACGCCACGCCCCTTCAAGCCCGCGCGCAGGAGATCGGTGACAAAGATGTAATCCTCGCCGATCGGAGCGGGGGCGCCAACGCCAAAGGCGGGGTCAAATGTCACCCCGGCCCCGAGCACGGCTGTGCGCCGGACCATGAGGCCCGGGGCTGATGCATGGCCTGCAGTGAAGCGCGTCAGCGCAAAGCTGCCCGTGCGCCGCCCGCGTTTCGGGACCTCACCCGTGCGCCAGCCCAGAGCCAGCGCCAGTGTCGGGTCTGCCGCAAAGAGCCCGCGCATTTGTGTTATGCCCGCCATGTCCAGCGCGATGTCATCATCGTTGAAGAGCACGAGCGTGCCCTTTGCCGCGGCAAGCCCGCAATTGCGGTTGTGCGACAATCCCCGATGCGGATCCGCGATGAGCGCGATATCCGCGCGGTCGAGCGCGTCGGGAAGAGTGTCGGGCACGCCCCCCTGCACGGTGATCACGTGATCAACGCCTGTCTCTGGGTCAGGCAGGCGTAGCCCGGACAGTCGGTCGGCTGTGGTTGCCGTGGCAATGGTGAGATCGCTCATGTGCCAGCCGTGCCAAACCCGGAGCGCGGAGACAATGCTTGTCGGGTCGGGTTTCAGAATATCTCGATTGCGGCGGCCACAGCGGCAAGATCGGTTACGCCGTCCAGCGCGATCCAGTCCTCTTCGGAAAATTCCAGCCGCACCCGGCCCAATGCAAAGGTGGCAAAGGCATCGACGATATCCTCGCCGGTGCCAAGACCAGCCACCAGTGCCGAGGACAGCTGCAGGATGTCGACGCCCACCTCGAAATCGGTGATCTTGTCCCGACCGTGGTCCACCTCAAAGACGAACGTGTCCGCGAGAGATCCACCCTGCAGCACATCGCTGCCGCTGCCGCCATCCAGCGTGTCGTTGCCCTGATTGCCAAAGAGATCGTCATTGCCGCTGCGGCCGTAGAGAATGTCGTTGCCTGTTGCGCCATACAGCGCATCATCGCCGGAGCCGCCTGACAGGAAATCATTTCCCTGGTTGCCATAGAGACTGTCATTGCCTGAATTGCCGTAAAGCACGTCAAACCCGGTGCCGCCTGACACGTAGTCGTCGCCCGTGCCGCCGGTCAGTTCATCGCTGCCTTCGCTGCCGTAGAGGTGATCGTCATCCGCCCCGCCGTGCAGTGTATCCCAGCCCGAGCGTCCGATGATCGTGTCGTCGCCCGCGCCGCCATCGGCAATATCCACGCCGTTGCCGGCACTGATGTAGTCGTGCCCGGCCTCGCCATACATGATGTCTTCGCCGGTGTTGGAAAAGATCGTGTCGTTGCCATTGCCCCCCCAGATCGTATCGGCGCCGGTGCCGCCGGTGAGGCTGTCGGCGCCGTCTCCGCCAGACAGGCTGTCAACCGAGCTGTCACCAAAAAGCGTATCGCTGCCCTGGCCGCCGTCGAGTGTATCGGCCCCGGCGCCGCCATAGATCATGTCGTTGCCGTCCTCTCCGACAAGGGCGTCATGGCTGGCGTCGCCCATCAGCGTATCTGCTCCCTTGCCGCCAAACACCACGTCGCTGTCATCGCCGCCTTCCAGCAGGTCGTCACCGTCACGGCCGTTCAACGTGTCGCTGCCGCCATTGCCAATGAGCGTGTCGTTGCCTGCGACACCGACCAGCGTGTTGGAGGCGTCGGTGTCGTCCAGGACAACGCTGTCGGGTTCGGGCAGCGGAGGGCGATACAGCCCAAGGATGTCATTGATGATGAAATCCTCGTAGCTGAGCGATGTGCCGTCATCGGTCCGCAACGTGATCTCTCGGCCGGAAAAGGAAATCCGCGCGCCGTCGCTCAGGCTCTGGATGTCCACTTGCGCCACGGAGTAGAGAAACGGCCACGCGGACAGGTCGATCAGATCGACCCCGACGGCAAAGTCGAGGATTTCCATGTCTGTGGTCCGAGACCCCGCCACGAACAGATCCGCACCCGCCCCACCGGACAGCACGTTCTGTCCACGGTCGGCAATCAAAAGGTCGTCCCCCGCACCACCGGAGAGCGTGTCATTGCCGTTCTTGCCAGCCCATAGCTGGTCATCGTCGTCGGTTCCGACCAGCACGTTTGCGCCGGATGTGCCGTTCAGCGCCTGTCCCAGTGTCGCTGTGTCGATCGTGAGATGGGTTACACCGGAGGCGTCTTCCGAGGTGACAAAGACGTGCAGGGTGCCGCCGGTTTCCACCAGTTGCAGGGCCGAGATGTCTTCCAGCCACAGGTTCGCGGTATCGACAAGCGTGTCGACATGAACGAGCTGGCCGTTCGGCAGCAGGCGCAGGAGGCTGACGCCGCCATCGGTGCCGCCCGCGACAACGAAGACATGGCCGTTGACTTCGGCCACATCAAAGGCGGTGACACCGGAAAAACGGGTCGAAAGATCGTCCATCGCGGTGCTGACCAGATCCAGACCGCCTGCGGCCGAGATCGACAACACGCTGATCTGCCCCAATCCGGCGTCGCTGACCAACAGATAGGCTTGTCCTGCGACTTCGGTCACAGCGAGGGACGTTGGTGTGTTGAACGCAACGCCATCGTCCACGCCCAAGCTGTCTGCAAGGCTCAGCGAGGTGCCGACGATCTCGTAGCTTGAGACGCCCCGATCGAAGATCGAACCGGCGAAGACAAAGCTGCGGTCGTTATAGGACCACGAGGCAAGTGCCGTGACCTGCTGGGCGTAACTGCTGGTCGTGTCGCTTTCGGCGTCGAGCACCTGCAAGCTGGACCCGTTGCGTTGCGCCAGGCTCAGCCCGTCGTGGCCCCACAGAGCCGAGACAAACAGCGTCTGGCCATTGTGATCGACAGCCATGAGGGTCAGCGCGTCGCTCATGAGGCCGGACTGTCCGCCAAAGGCCAGTTCCCCGCGCGCCGTTGCCCCTGCGCTGGCCTCCAGTTGATCGAGATGCCGTGCCTCGATGGCGCGCGCGCCGCCCTGGGCTGTCAGGCTGACATAGCTGTCCGAGGCAACCGTGTTGAAGGTCGCGACATAGCTGAGCGTGCCACCGGTCAGCGCGAGGCGCTCGACCGCACTGCCTTGGCCCGCGTAGATTTCGAGCACGCTGCCGGTCCAATGCAGCACGGGCGTTGTTGCATCGTAAAAGCTTGTCGGAACAGCTGAAAAGCTTGCCGTCGCAAATCCGCCCATGGTTTGGCCACCCCAGAATTACTCCGGGGCGAGAACTGGCCAAGCATCCGTCTATAGGGATGGTCAGAATGTGGCCGAAGGGCGACGAGAAATCAGATTTTTATTTTATTTTTAGACGCTTGGGCGCTCTCACTGTGCTTTCTTCATGTTGCTGACATGCTGGGAAATGGCGTCTTCGATGTCGTCGAAATAGGTGATTTCGCCATTTTCGAGGACCGCACCGGAGGTACAGAGATTGCGCACCTCGATCAGGGAATGGGTGACGACGATAGCGCTCGAATGCTGCATGCGCGCCTTGAAGATTGCCGCGCTTTTGCGCCGGAAGGCACTGTCCCCGACCGAGGTGACCTCGTCCACCAGATAGGTATCAAAGTGGATCGCCATGGAAATGCCGAAGGCAAGGCGGGACCGCATCCCGGAGGAATAGCTGCGCACCGGCATGTGCAGATGACCGCCCAATGCGGCAAAGTCAGAGACAAAGTCGAGCAGTTCGTCTGTATCCACCCCGTAGATCCGCGCAACGAAACGTGCATTCTGCGCGCCGGTCAGGTCCCGGTGGAAGGAGCCGGCAAATCCGACGGGAAAGGACACCGAGCCATGGGTCCGCACGCTTCCGCCATCGGGGTTCATATTGCCCGAGATCATTTGCAGCATGGTCGATTTTCCCGCGCCGTTGCGCCCCAAAAGGGCAACGGCCTGACCCTTTGGAATGGTCAGGTTGATATTGCGCGCCACGAATTTGCGCCCGTCAGGCGTGGGAAAGCTCTTGGTGAGATTGACAAGCTCGATCATCGCGGGCCCGGAGCTGGATCAGCGTCTGTCGCGCAGTGCGTAGTAGATAAGGACGCCCGTTGCCCAGGCGATCGTCAGAAACAGAACGGCCAGCCCCATCAGCAGGGCGCGCCGTGGGTATTCCGCGCGTTCGGCAAGCGTGGGTTGCAGGTACGACGCCAGATAACGGCTTTGGCGTTGCGCTTCGGTTTGAGCCAGATCGAAATTTGACAGCGCGTTTGTGTATTTCTGTTCGGAAAATTCCTGTTCGACACTCAGACGCTCGAACTCGGCGACCAGCGTGGCATAATCCTCTCCTGCGGCGACTTCACCGCCCGAACCGAACTTGTCCCGTTCCTGTCGGATACGTGCGCGTATGGCTTCGATCCGCTGTTCGGACTGGCGGGTTCTGGGATCGTCGGATCGCGTGCTTTCGCGCAACAGATCAAGCGCGATCAGCTCTTCCCCCAAACGCTGCTGCAAGGTGTTGAGCACGCCCATCTGCAGCTGGATATCTGCCTGTGGGTCGACAATCTGAGTGCGCGAGCGGAAGGTGGTCAGGGCCTGACGCGCCTGCGTGAGCTGCCGGACCGCCAGATCCAATTCCTCCCGGGCGTAGCGCATGGCGTCTTCGCGCGCGACTGCGGAAAGCATGTTGATCATTTCCGCACTTTTCTTGAGGACTTCCTGGGAAATGCGCTGCGCCTCTTGCGGTGTGAAGGCAAGCGCCTTGAGTTCGATCAGCCCGGTGCCGGGCTGATAAGAGACCCGCACCATGCGCCGCCAATACGCGAGAAGGTCTTCGATCGTGCTGTCCGGCTTGAGGGCAAACACCGGGTCGGTTGCAGCGTGCCGCGAGTATATGGCGCGCAGGTCCATGGCTGAATCGATGTGCTGCACCATTTCCTGGGACTGGATGAATTCGTAGAGAATATCGCTGTCCGACGAACTGGCATTCGAAATATTGCTCAGACCCCCCAGAATATCGACGGCTGACGGGGCTTCTTCGCGGCGCACGGTGAAGCCCAGGCTCGAGGCATACTGGTCTTCGGCAAGCCCCCACAGATAGCCCCCGACAATCAGCGACGGCAGCAGCATCATCAGGAAAAAGGACCGGATGATCTGGCGATGCCGCCGCTTGGCCGTGGCGCGGCGGGCCGGGGCGTAGATGTCGGCTTGTGCGGGTTTTGGGGCCGGTGGCTTTGGCTTGGGTTTGGGCTTGGGGGGGACGGAGTCCGCTTTGGCCGGTGGTTTGGGCTTTGGCGGCACGGCGTCCGCTTTGGCCTGCGGTTTGGGCTTTGGCGGCACTTTTGCCGCCGGTTTTATGTCAGGAGGAGTGTCAGCCAAGACTGTTGATCCATCAGCCGTTTGTTGTGTTAGACCGTAGCGAGAAATGCGAGAAAGTACATGACCCAAATGCCCGTCCTGCCGGCGCCCCAGGTGCCCAAGCCGCTGCGCTGGCGCGGGGGGCGGGTGGTTGGTGCGTTGCTGTTGCGCGAGATGTCGACGACCTACGGTCGCACGCCGGGCGGCTACATCTGGGCCATTCTGCAGCCGGTGGCAATGATCGCGCTTTTGACGGTCGTGTTTTCCTTCATATTGCGTGCGCCGTCTCTGGGGACGAGTTTTGTCCTGTTCTATGCAACAGGGTTTCTGCCGCTGCGCACCTTTCAGGAGGTGTCGAACAGTGTGGGTGCGGCGGTACAGTTCAACCTTGCCATGATGGCCTATCCGCGGGTGACATTTGTGGACGTGCTGACCGCGCGCGCGTTGCTCAGCGTGATGACGCAGATCATGGTTACGGCGATTGTCCTGACGGCTGTTCTGATCATCGAAGACGCGCGGTCCATCCTTGATTTTCGCCCGATCCTGATCACGTATGCCGCGGTTATCTTTCTGGCGGTCGGCATCGGGACGCTCAACAGCTACCTGACATTTTCATTCCACCTCTGGCGCAGCCTGTGGTCGATCCTGACACGGCCGCTGTTTCTGATCTCGGGCGTGTTTTTCATCTACGAGGATCTCCCGCGCACCGCGCAGGACATATTGTGGTTCAATCCCGTGTTGCACCTGACCGGACTGATGCGAACCGGGGTCTATTCGACCTACACGCCGGAATATATTTCCGTGACATATGTCGCGGTGTGCGCCGGGCTGCCGCTGGTGTTCGGTTTGTTGCTGCTGTTCAGTTTCTGCAAGGACGCGATCTACAAGTGATGGTTCCGGGCCATCACTGCGCGCGCGCAATGACGGCCTGATCAACCCATTTGAGCTTGTCGCGCTGCACCTGCTCGACGGGCAGGATTTCCTGATCCTTGTACTCGAGCGCCATGTCCACGTGCTTGAGATCGCGGCACAGGCGGCGCAGCCCGTCAGGTTCCAGGCTTGCAGCGTGATCCGTGCCTTTCCATGTGCGGTCCAGCGTGAAGTGCCGTTCGATATGCGTGAACTTGCCCTTCCCGTCCATTTCCATGCTGCGGCCCACGGCCAGGGCCGCGACGTCTGCGGCAATACCGAGGTGGTGGCCGGAAAACCCGATCCCTTTGACGGTGGCGCCAAACTTTTCCATGAGGTTGCGAATTTCAAACAGACAGATGTCTTCGAATGCGACCGGATATCCTGATGTGCAGCTGTAGACCACCAGATCACTGGCGCGGCCCCGTTCGGCGTAAAACGCCACGAGATCGTGGATTTCCTGTCCCGTCGACATGCCGGTCGAGACGTGGATCTCGCCTGCAAAATGGTCGCACAGATATCCCTGCAGATCATAGTGCTGGTTTGTCGCCGACGGAATCTTGAGCAGGGGCGGATTGAGCGCTGCCATCTCCTTGGCCGAGGTCAGGTCCCAGACGCTGGTGGAATAGGCGATGCCGTTTTCCATGCAGCAGTCGATCAGCTCGCGGTGTTGTTCGGTATCAAACTCCAGATATTCCCTGTGCGCGCCATAAGTGTCCCCATACGCGTTTTCCGGCACGGGGTGGGGGGCATTGTACTGCTCCGGCGGCAGCAGTTCGCGATTGTGCCGTTTTTGAAATTTTGCAATGTCCGCCTTGCAGACATGCGCCGCAACACGAATGAGCTCCTTGGCGATGTCCATATCGCCTTTATGGTTACATCCGATTTCGGCAATGACCTGAACGGGAGTTTTACGTGATGGCATTTTGGTACACTCAGTCTTGTGGGGATACTGTTTTAACGCGACGCCTGATCTCGTAACGAGATAGAAAATGCTCTGCAAACCAAAAAACCAGACCGGTCATTGATGGCTCCTGAGACACGCGAAGTTTTGCCCGTTGTCAGCATCCTGATGCCTGCCTTCAATGCGGAGGCCACCCTGGCCGAAGCGGTTGCTTCGGTTCAGGCTCAGAGTTTTCAGGCGTGGGAGTTGCTGATTGCCGATGACGGGTCGCTGGATGGCACATATGCCGTTGCCGCTGACCTGGCAGGTCACGATACGCGCATTCGCATTGTGCGGCACGACACCCGCCAAGGAGCCGCCGCGGCCCGCAATACGGCGCTTGCCACGGCACGCGGGCGGTACGTGGCCTTTCTCGATGCGGATGATT
This sequence comes from Pseudomonadota bacterium, assembly GCA_038532285.1. Classification (GTDB taxonomy): domain Bacteria; phylum Pseudomonadota; class Alphaproteobacteria; order Rhodobacterales; family Rhodobacteraceae; genus Tateyamaria. Next base: position 13,358 of record JBCBAV010000060.1, read on the forward strand.
TGTGGCGGCCGGACAAGCTGACGCGGCAAATCGACTTTATGCGCGATACTGGCGCTGCGTTGACATTCAGCGCGTACTGGCGCGCGCCGATCGCTGCCTGGGGCACCATGGGGGCCCCGGCCGGACGCGTGATCGGCGTGCCACCGGCCGTGGATCGCCAGACGCTGATGCAGTGCAATGTCATCGGGTGTCTGACAGGCATGTATGACCGGGAAATCCTCGGCGGTTGTCCGATGCCGGCTTTGCCGGTCTGCGAGGATTTTGCGCTGTGGCTCGAAATTCTGGAGCAGACAGATCGTGCCCGTGGCCTGAACGAACCGCTGGCGATCCGACGTGTGCGCGATGGATCCCTGACCTCGCATAGGATGCAGGCAATGGGCGGTCTTTGGCGCATGTATCGTCAGCATTTTGGCCTTGGAATTGCGCAGTCCTTATGGTTTTGCACAAATCACTTGCTGCGTCGGTTGGGACGCGGATAGGTAGATAAAATTTTGTGGTGTACGGACTTCCGATGACATTCAAAGAGCGGCTTTCTGCAGCAAAAATTGCCTTTTGGGACCCGGCACGCGTGCTGGACGAGCGCCTGCCAGTCCCCGCCGCACCTGTCGATGACAGCCCCGCAACAAAGCAGATGAAGGCGATTGGCCGGGTCTCTTCTACCTGGTCCAAGGGGCCGCGGCGGTGGGAGCGCGTCTCACAGCTTGCACATGACGCTTTGGATAAAACAGGTGTCACAGAGGGCCGCATGCTGGAGATCGGGGGGCGCGAAAATCCACGCAACAAGGATTTTCCCCAATTCGACTACACTGCGCTCGACCTCGAGGGCGCGCCGACAGGGGGCATCACGGTGCAGGCCGGCGACATTACAAAATGCCCGCACATTCCGGATGAAAGCTTTGATTTCATATTCTCACTGGACGTGTTCGAACACATCGACAAACCATGGCTGGCCGGGACAGAGATCCAGCGCCTGTTGCGTCCTGGTGGTGTCACGATGCATTCAACGTTGTTTTCCTGGCGATATCATCCGTGTCCGATCGATTACTGGCGCTACAGCGCCGAAGGGCTGCGGTCTCTCTTTCCGGATCTCATTTGCCTGCATGCAGATTTTGACATGACCGAGCGGCGCCGGGACATCCGCGGCAAAGACGGCAATGCGCTCAAACCGGACGCCTTGGGCGGATGGCGTGAGAACGTGAGGGTGAACTATATCGGTCTGAAACGCGGTTAGACGCTGGGGATTGTCTGGAAGAAGCGTTTGATAGTCAGCGAACACCCAAAAAATTACATAATCTGAATTATTAAGCCAGCATGTGTCGCCTGAATGGGCTCACACCCAAAGTAAAAATTCTTTTCAAAACAGAATATTACACGGAAGGTTATGACTGAGACGCCGCTACCCTCACCCGAGTTTGGAAGACGGCCAAGAGGTCGAGACCCAGTGGCATGCGCAGGCGCCAGTCAGAGAGACGGCGTGATTTTTGCGCCAAGAGGCATTTGAATGTCTGATCCATGCACTGAAACGCCATGTGGCCGAAGCACAGCGGTATGCTGAAAGTGGCAGGAAATAGGGCGTGTATTTGCAGTACACGCTGGGTGTTGCAAGAAGAGGCCGTAGCAGCGCAAAACCAACTCTAAATGCCCCTTTCACGTTTCCAGAGTTCATTTCCCCCATGCCAAGACCGCTTTTGAAGGCGTTTTTCGCCGCGCTTTGTCTGCTCTGTGTGACGCCCGCCTTGGGGCGTTGGGGTCAGGGGATCGAACACACGGGTACCTATGTCTGGACCTCCGAGGCCGTTGAGGGGCTGTCGGCGCTGGAAGTGGTGGATGGGGGTGTGACGTTTCACGCCATCGGGGATCGGGGCTGGTATCTGCGCGGAGAATTTGCGCGCACGGGCGGTGGCATCAGTGGTGTCGTGCTGACCGACCTTTTGCCGATCCTCGGGATTGATGACCTGCCCGTGGCAGCACGCCGGGTCGGGGATCTGGCGGATGCCGAAGGGTTGGCGATGGCACCCGGTGGACCGATGTGGATTTCGTTCGAGCGCTGGACCCGGGTGGTGCGCTATGACGGGCCGCGGGATGGAGGGCGTCTGGTGCAGCCGCATCCGAGCTTTGAAGACTATGCCGACAACCGCCAGCTTGAGGCGCTGGCCCTGCACCCTGACGGCACGCTTTATGCCTTTGCCGAGGCGCCGCTGGATGCGGGGTTTGCGGTCTATCGCCTGCAGGATGATCTCTGGGAGATCGCGGGCCACATTCCGCAGCGCAATCGCTATGCCATCGTGGGGGCGGATTTCGACGCGCAGGGGCGCCTGTTCCTGCTGGAGCGCCGGCATTTTCTGGGGCTGATGTGGCAAAGCCGGATCAGCGGTCTCGACATCGCGCGCCCGGATCAGGTCACGACGCTGTGGACCAGCCGCATGGGCCGGTTCGACAACCTCGAAGGGATCGCGGCGTGGCAGGACGGCCCGACAACCCGCCTGATCGCGATGTCGGACAACAACGGCGTCAAACCAGGGCGCACGCAATTTCTGGAGTTTGAGGTGAACGGGCCGTAGCGGACCTTTCGTGCTGCCAGTTGACGGCGCAGCTTCCGCGGCGGTCGCCAAAACAGTAGGTCACGGCCATGGATGCGCTGTATCAGAACCCAAGGCTCGTGGAAGTCTACGATGCGATCAATCAGTCCCGCGCCGACTATGATTTCTACATCGGCGAACTGCCGGAACCGCCTGCGGCACTTCTGGATATAGGATGCGGGACCGGCACCTTTGCGCTCGATCTCGCCAATCGCGGATACGCGGTGACCGCGGTTGATCCCGCCCCGCAGATGGTTGCCATGGCCGCGCAAAAAGACGCGGGTCGGTCCGTGAACTGGGTCACCGGGTCTGTTGCCGATCTCCCCGTTGATGCTCGCTTCGATGCTGCGGTCATGACCGGCCACGCGTTTCAGTGCCTGCTGGACGACACCCAGATCTCCGCGCTGTTCAAAGCGGTCGAACAGCGGCTGTGTCGCGATGGATCATTTTGGTTCGAGACCCGCAATCGCGCCGCCAAGCCGTGGCTGCGTTGGCGGCCGAACTGTGCCGCGCCTGCGGTCGCCTTGGGTGGCGGTCGCACCGTGAAAGTCACCCATAACGTTTTGCGGGTCAGCGACGGTCGCGTGACATTCGAAGAGCGTTACGACTTCAACGACCACAGCGCGGTTGTGACATCGCGCAGCACGCTGCGGTTTCCTGACCTGAACGAGATAGCAGCATTTGCCGTCAGACACGGCCTGACGGTGGCAGAGACCTTCGGGACCTGGACGCGAGAGCCCTTGATGCGTGACAGCCCCGAGATCATCGTCCGCTTGCAGAAAGCCGCGTAGCGGACATGCGACGGCCGCGGACAGTGCCTATTCCGGGATGAACCGCGGCAGGATGCCGTGCATCTCCATAAACACCTCTTGCAGGCGTTCTTCGGCCTCTTTTTCGGTCTCGCCCCGTTCCACCACGGTCAGCAGGCGCACCATGGCGCCGTCAGTGCGGCCCTGGCTGATGCCGTTCCACAAGAGCCAGAACTTGGCTGCGAAATCCCAGGCGATGTGGCGGCCCTGCTGTTCGAACCAGTAATAGCCGACCATGCGGGTCTCGCCCTTCTGGATCACGGCGCGGTTCAGGTTGAATTCTTCGGCAAGGCCCAGTTCCGGGGCGATGTCGACCCGTTCGAGCCAGGCAATCTCCCAGCCCGCACCGGGCAGGCAGACCTCGGGCGAATGGGTGCCGCCATCGCTTTGGTCATCGTACCAGGCCATGAAGAGGCCCACCGTGGCGGCGTGATCGGCACTGGCCAGTTGCACCGAATGATAGTCATCCGCGGCCAGCACGATCTCGACGCTTTCGTTCAGGGCGCGCGGCGGCGACGACGTCCATTCCCCCATCTGCCGGGGGAAGATGGCAAAGGGATCGCGCACCACGTCAACCTGGGTCACTTGCGGGCGGGCGTGCCAGGCGACTGCACAGAGCACGGTGACCACGGCGGCGGTGATCAGCGCGCGCGAGGGCTGCACCAGCGTCAGGCGCATGGCTTGTGTGCCCAGACCCGACGTGTCGAGATCCAGCGCATCGGGCAGCGACACCCGGTCGCGGCGGAACAAGAGCATGATCCACGCCAGAAGGAACAGAAGCACGATGCAGATCATGAAGATCACCCAGCCTTCGAAGAAATGGGTAAACCCTTCGAGGTGGTCAGGCCCCCAGGTCTGGGCGATCCAGCCGGCGATAGCGATCCGGACCGAGTTCATCATCACCGTGATCGGAGCCGCGGCCACCAGAAGCACCGCCTTGTGCCACATCGGCCCGCGGTAGAGCACGGCAAAGATGTAGGAGAACGACAGGATCGGGAACAGGTAGTTCAGACCGGAACAGGCTTCGGCCACGTGCAGCTTGAGCGCGCCCAGATCGATGATGTTGCCTTCGAGATAGACCGGCACGTTGATCTGCTGGAGCAGCCAGACCCCGAATTCGGACGAGATCCGCTGCAGGCTGGTCGACAGCTTGTAATAGAACACCCCCGGCAGCGGCAGCATGTAGACAAGGTGCAGCACGGGTGGCCAGAAATGCTTGCCCACCTTCCAGCCAAAGGAGATCAGCAGGATCGCCCCCACCCACAGGATCTGGGCATAGGCCACGATGTCGTCGATCTTGCCCAGCTTGCCCGCCAGCGCCATGAGCAGCGAAAAGCCCAGCAGCCACAGCCCCGGGGTCCGGTCGCGCACCTCCCCGTGGTTGACCGGCACCTCCTTGAGCTGGCGCAGGAACAGCAGCGCCGACAGGATCGGGATCAGCGGCCCGTGGCTGTATTCCGGCAGCTGCCAGGCATAAAACAGCGCGGTATAGCCTTCCCAGTAGAACACGATGGACGACAAGGTGGCGATGACAAGCCACAGAATGCCTGTGTGGAAGAAGGAAGCGACGGATCGCTTTTCCGAGCTGAAATAGGTCATCGTCCAGAATGGCCCTTGCAATCACATACTTAAGATGTCGGCGTGCTTTGAAAACGCTGACAGGTTTATCCCAGAACCCCGCGCAATCCTAGCGAAACCATGTGCGCAGAAAATGACATTTTTGCGGGTTTTGCGGGTTTGTGGGCATGGAGTGCGGCGTTGATCCGGCTGAGCTCCCGTATGCGTTGAAAACGTGGCGGGCCTGCCAGGCGCTCAGCCCTGTTTGGTCACAAGGCCCTGCCCCGTCGGCAGGCACAGGATTTCGATCCCCATCTCCTTGGCCAGGGCGTTGTAGGCGTGGTGCTGTTCTTCGTAGCCGGAATAGGCGTAGTCATCCAGGACGATCCAGCCGCCGGGCACAAGTTTGGGATAAAAGTGCTTGAACGCGGCGATCTCGGGGATGGTGCAGTTCATATCCAGTGACAGGTAGGCGACTTCATTGATGTCGACCTGGTCGAGGGTTTCGGGAACGGTGCCGACGACGAAATGCACGTTCTGGAATTCGGCAAAGTTCTCGCGCACCGCATCTTCGCGCAGTCCCGAAAAGCGTTTCAGCCGCCCGTCCTTGGCCTCGCTGTCACTGGTATAGCGTGCGTCGAGCCCCTGGAACGTGTCAAAGAGATAGCAATCGCGCCCCAGGCTGTTCCAGTTCAGGTCCTGCATGATGCCCGACATCAGAAAGCCGGTACTGACCCCGCATTCGACGAAGTCCCCCTTGAGGTTCACCGCGTGGCGCGCGGCCCAGAACGCCACATGGGCGCGCCAGCGCATCATGTGGTCGACCCCGTTATTGGCCTGCTTGGCCCGGTCATAGGCCGCGACAAAGCGCGGGTCGTCGACAAAGCTGTGGTTGTGATCCGTGCTCAGATTGTCTTCGCTGTACACGTGCGGCAGCTTTGTATTGTACAACGCAAATCCTTGGGCCTTCAAAACGGCCCGCATGGATTTCTTGGCAAGTTTGAGCATCTGTTATCCCGATAATGTCGTCTTAAATGCGTATGGCTATGCCAGTGGGACCCCAAAAATTCAAACGAATTTCAGGGAACACTGTGTTGCCAGACGGGGCTATATGCGGCCGGTGGGTCGCCTGGAACGTCCAAAGAAACCCATAATTTACCCTAGCGCTGACACATGAGGCACGCTTAACACGTCGCTGACGGATACTGTTTGGATTTGAATGATGTCGGATATCACGATTTCCCCTGTTCTCTTGGCTGGTGGATCCGGGTCACGGTTGTGGCCCCTGTCGCGCAAGAGCTATCCAAAACAGTTTTCCAAGCTGATGCAGGCGCAAAGCCTGTTTCAGGCCTCGGCCTTGCGGTTGTCGGGGGCGCGGTTCGGGGCCCCCACGGTGGTCACCAATTCGGATTTCCGGTTCATCGTGACCGAACAGCTGTCGAGCATCGGAGTCGATCCCGGCGCCATCCTGATCGAGCCTGCAGGCCGCAACACCGCACCTGCCGTTCTGGCCGCCGCCTTGCATCTGCAGGCCACGCAGCCTGATGCGCTGATGCTGGTGGCCCCGTCCGATCACGTGATTGCCGATACGGATGCCTTTTGGGCGGTGGTCGACGTGGCGGTGCAGGCGGCGGCTGCAGGGCAGATGGTGACCTTTGGCATCACGCCGGACCGGCCCGAGACCGGCTATGGCTATCTCGAAATGGGGCGCGCGCCCGAAGGCTGCGCGCCTGTCCCGCTCAAACGGTTTGTAGAAAAGCCGGATCTGGCCACGGCCCAAGCCATGCTGTCGGATGGCAATTACCTGTGGAACGCGGGCATCTTCATGTTCTCGGTGCCCACCATCGTCGCGGCCTACGAGGCGCTGGCGCCGCAGATGGTGGCATCTGTGCGGCACGCGCTGGCGCAGGCCAAGCCCGATCTGGGTTTTCTGCGGATCGATCCCGCGGCTTGGGCCGAGGTCGAGGATATCTCGATCGATTATGCGGTGATGGAAAAGACCGAGGATCTGGTGGTCGTGCCCTTTGGCGCGGGCTGGTCGGATCTGGGCGGTTGGGATGCCGTCTGGCGCGAGGCGGGGCCGGACGAGGACGGGGTCACGCTGCACGGGCCGGCCACGGCCATCGAGTGTCGCAACAGCCTGCTGCGCGCCGAAGACGACACCCAGCAGGTGGTGGGCATCGGGCTTGACAACATCATTGCCGTGGCGATGCCCGACGCGGTGCTGGTGGCCGACAAGTCGCGCGCGCAGGATGTCAAACGGGCTGTGAGCACGCTCAAGGCCAAGGATGTGCTGCAGGCCGAAACCTTTCCCCGCGACCACCGCCCGTGGGGCTGGTTCGAAAGCCTGGTGATCGGCAGCCGGTTTCAGGTCAAACGGATCGTGGTCAATCCCGGCGCGGCCCTGTCGCTGCAAAGCCATCATCATCGCGCCGAACACTGGATCGTTGTCGAGGGGACCGCGCGGGTGACCATTGATGACGTTGTGCAGCTCGTGACCGAAAACCAGTCTGTCTACATCCCGCTGGGTGCCGTGCACCGGATGGAGAACCCCGGCAAGGTGCCGATGGTGCTGATCGAGGTGCAGACCGGCAGCTATC
>JBCBAV010000061.1:0-20859 GCA_038532285.1 Pseudomonadota bacterium
CGCGGCGGCTATCATACCCTCGAATGGTCATCTCACTGGTTATCTTGTCATGCATGCAAAATGGGCGTTTGTCGGAGTGGCGCTTGCGGGGTTGATGGGCAGCGCCGCGCTGAGCCAATCGTTTTCGGCTGAACCTATTGCTTTTGACCTTGAGGAAGGTTCTGCGGATGGCAGCCCTGTACTGATTGCAGCTTACGAACCACCTGCTGACACGCGACCAAGCTTTGCCGGCGCAGGCAGTGACCGATCTGCGTCTGTAGCAACCGTTGGCCTGCCAACGCCGTCAATTATCCTTGGTCGCGTGGAACCTGGGCGCGAAGCAGATTTTGGCATTGAAACGTTGCTGCCGGACACGGTTGCCCAGATGGGGTTCGGTTTCGACGATCTCGAAACCCGAGTGGCCATGCGCGACAACGACCCCGAGCTCTTTCGCCAGTTGCTTGAACAAGGGCATATCGATCCGCCATCAGAACAGCTGAACGCTGCCTTGCAAACTGAGCTGAAGCGCATGAATTGCTATCGCTCAACGATTGACGGACTTTGGGGCAGAGGCTCTGCGCGTTCAGTCGGCGAGTACTTTGGTGAACGCCCTGACGGTGCCTCTTGGCCCGACCAGCAACCCAGTGTCGAATTGTTCCGCGCGATCATTGCTGTTCCCGATGTCGCCTGCGAAGTGCCGGTTGCAGCGCCTGTCCGCGCCACGTCGACCAACAATCGCGCGACTTCTCAACGCACCACGACGCGCACGACGACACGCGCAACACCGGCACCCGCACCCAAGCCCGCGCCGAAACCCGCCAACAAGCCCAAGATCTCTGGCGGGGGTGGCATCGGCGTGTTCCGCTGAACTGCCGCGTGACCACGGCTCGCCATGTCCGAGATTGAGATTGACCCCAGTTTTGCCGGTTCGGGCAAAACATGGAAACGGAGACGCCGCGCGCGGCTGTTGCGCCGCGCCGGGTTGGCCGCAGGTGGTTTCACGCTGCTGGTCAGCGGTGGATTGTTTATCTGGTCGCTTTTGTCTGGTGGCGACGATTTTGCCAGCAGCGATGAAGAAGGCGACGGTCTCACCCTCGTTCAATCGGAAGACACCGCGGAAACCGGCATCGTCCTGGCCGCCGCAGCAGCCGAAGCGTTCCTCGACATCCGCGGCGCCCCGATGATCATCAACCTGCCCGAAGGATCGGCTATGGGCGCGCGTAGTGTCCGACTGGAGCATCAGGTCCATCCTCAACGTGCGCGCAAGGGTGACGACGTCGCCGTGATCGACGACTCTCTCTTTGACGCAACGCAACGCGTGCAGCTCACCCTTCCGTCCTCCAGCGCGGATCTCGCCGCATTTCAAGCGCGCCGCGAAACGGCAATCGTCGACTCCAGCACCTTGCCCCCAGCCGAGGCGGTGGAAGCTGGTTCGCAGGTTGTCGTTGACGATGACGAAGGCAGTTGGGGCCAAGTCGTTGGCGGCGACGGAGGCGAGGTGCAGGTTTCATATGTCGAAACGGTGATCGAAAACACGACAACCGAAGCGCTGAGCCTGTCGGCTCGAGAGCGGTCGCCGCTTTATCGCGACAGCGTCACACGGTTGGAAAAGGATAGCGATCTGAAGACAGTTCTGACCGAAAAGGGCCTCGCAGAAGACGAGGTGACGCGGGTGCTGAGCTATGTGGCGCGGATGGCAGCCGAGATGGATTTGTCCGCAGAAACCCTGAGCAACTTGTCGGCTGGCGGGCTTGTCGCGCTCCGCAAAGAACCCAAACGCAACGGAGCCCAGCTGCTCCAGATGTCGATCTATGCGCCTGATCGCTACCTCGCGAGTGTTGCACAGCCCGGTCCTGGCAGGTTCGAGCGCAGCGCCGATCCGTGGTTCGAACGCAACTTGTTGCGCAAGGCTGACATCGCCGTGCGCAATCGCGGTGGCCAAGGCCAGGTCAAGCTAAAGGACGCGATTTACTCGACCGCGTTGCGCAACGGCATGTCGTCCGAGCTGGTAGGCGAATTGATGGTGATGCTGAGCAGAGTGCAAGACCTTGACCGGATTGCGTCAGAAGGCGACAGGCTGCGGCTGATCCTGAGCAATGAAGGCATCGGGGTCGCGCCGGCGGGCCAAATTCTTTACGTGGCGCTGAGCGGGCCGACCGCAGAGTTTGAATGCTTTGTCGTCCGCCCTTCCGGGGGCAAGGCCCCCTTTGGTTGCTTTGACCCGAATGCCTTGGGTGGCGGTGGCGGTACAGGCCTAGGGGGCAGCAACTTTGTCATTCCAGTGGCTGGCACGAAAACGTCCGGATTTGGCCCCCGGCACCACCCGATTCTGAACAGGACCGTGAACCATAACGGCGTCGACTGGGCTGCCCCGACAGGCACACCGATCCGGGCCACCGCGAGCGGCAAGATCACCCGCGCCAACTTCTCGTCCAGCTACGGCAACATCGTCTATATTGACCATCCAGGTGGCGCGCACAGCCGGTACGCGCACCTCAACGCATTTGCTGATGGGATAAAACTCGGCACTCAGGTGCAGGCCGGCCAAGTCATTGGATATGTTGGTACTACGGGACGGTCCACCGGCCCCCACCTGCATTTCGAACTGCACTTGGGCGGAAGCCCAGTTGATCCGCTGGCGTTACGTGGCGTTGCGGTTGCAGGCGGCGGGATCACCAGCGGCGGCGCGTCCGGCGCCGTCGAGGCATTGGTGAATCAGATCATCCGCGTCGAGAGCGCGGGTAACGCACGCGCAAAAAACACGCGATCCACAGCGACTGGACTTGGTCAGTTTATTGAAAGTACATGGCTGCGGATGATGCGCACATACCGCCCGGACCTGGTGGCTTCTCTTGGTCGCGCAGAGCTTTTGGAACTGCGTTTTGACCCCGCGCTGAGCCGCGCGATGGTCACCAATCTCGCGCGCGAGAACGAGGCTTTCCTGCGCTCCAAGGGCCACGCGATTTCGCCCGGACGCTTGTACCTCGCGCATTTTCTTGGACCATCGGGGGCCAACGTAGCCCTTCGCGCCGACCCAAATGCAACTGTGCTCGAGGTGATGGGCGCGGGCGTCGTTAACGCCAACCCGTTCCTCAAGGGTAAGACTGTGGCGTGGATGACAGATTGGTCCGATCGCAAGATGAACCGCGTCGGGCGGGGCAATACGGCAGTTGCTGTTACCAATGCCCCCGCCGTAACGCCCGCCGAAGTGAAGCGTTACAAGGAAGGCATCGGCAAGCTGCTGGAGACGCTCTAAAGCCCGAGGAAATCGATCAAGGGCAACAATTCCTTGCCATATTTCTCGCCGATATAATCACCCAGTTCCTCGCCTGTCTTGTTGGCGTCAACGAGCCGGTCGTAGTACCAATCTCCCAAGAATTCACCGAGTTCGACAAAGCTTTTTCCAGAGCTGTTGCGCATACGATCAACGAGCGCATCCAACCCGTTCATGTCGATCTTGCCTTTCTGAAAAGACTCAACCGTTACCTGAACAATCGTGATTGCCGCATCGATGGCATTTCCGCCGTGGTCCAGGAGATTGCCGCCTCGAACAATTTCAAAGAACACGCTGTCGCGGCGCTTTTCAACGCCCGGGTCCATGCCCTTCCAAACTGTTTCAACCGCATCAAGCAACGCAAGCGGAAGACACCCTAGTGCCATGGCGCATTTGTAGATTTCTTTGAATGCGGCTCCGTAGAGCCCTTTGTTGAAATGGTTCTTTGCTTCGATTGCACAGATGATAAAGGCCAAGAAAAATGCGATCTTACCCAGACCTTTGACAAAATTGGCGAGTTTCGGGTTCTTCCCGACCTCTGCGAGCGCGCGAACCGTTTTACCGACCCCGTTGTCGGACACCATTTTGGACAGTGCCCTGGCCGATGTTTCAAGGTTGCCGAAATTGAAATCGTTCATGATTTTGAACGCTTTAACCAATTCCAACAACTTGCCATGCTCAATCGCGTTGACCATCAGGTCCAGCATTGCAATGTACGGCTTCCAGTCCTGCACCTCTTTCGTGGCCATTTCATCGAGCCAAGAATTGGTAAATTTCTCAAGTTCCTTGCGTGCCGCCAGTGCTTTTCGCACGTTCACCGCTGCCCAAACGCGATCAAACGTATGTTGCGTCTGTGCGGGGGCACGACCATTTAATTTCAGACTTGGTGGGCCGTCATTTGGTTCGATCGCTTTGGCAGCTTGCGGGATATAGTCGTCCGGCACCATCGAGCAGCCAGCCCATGCACCCTCGGACGTGGCATTATTTAAGGCGCGCAAGGTTTTGCCATCTGGATCAACTCGGCCGTCGGTCTTGCGAAACCGACAGACCGAACGCTGGAAATCCCGAATTGTCCCTATGGTTTTCTTGCCAGACTTTCCGTCAACGGTCAGATGCCGACGCGGTGGATTCATGAGTGCATTCAATTGATTTTGGACGGCGCGTACGTCTGCCGCATCATTTTTTCCGCGTGCACCGACACTGCCAAGAATACCAATCGACATAAACAAAGGCATAAAAAATACTCCAAAAACAAAAAAAGCCCGCCTGCAGATATCATTTGCAGGCGGGCACTTAAAAATCAGCTATGCAAATTCGTAGCCGAATTTACCATCCGAAAACGTGACGGTCACAGTCTGGAATTCCTCACCTCCGACCATCCGTTCCAGCACCTTGCGCGACATTTCGGGCAGGATGGAGTTTGTGATGATGTTGTCAATCATCCGACCGCCGCTGTCTGGATCCTTGCACTGTTCGGTGATGTGATCCAGCACGTCGTCGCCATAAACCATCTCGGCATTGTGCGATGCTTTTACACGCTTTGCCACTGACCGCAGTTTCAGCTTGGTGATGTCCGCCAGTGCCGCCTTGCCCAGCGGATAATAGGGGATCGACACAATCCGACCCAGCAACGCAGGCGGGAACACGTCGAGTTGGAATGGCTTGAGGCCAGCGGCCAACTCGTCGACGTCCGGCTCCGTATTGCCACCTTCGGCCATTTCCATGATCACCTCGGTGCCGACATTGGATGTCAGCAGGATCAGCGTGTTCTTGAAGTTGATCGGGCGGCCGTTGCCGTCCTCCATGATCCCTTTGTCGAACACCTGGAAAAACAGTTCGTGGATGTCCGGGTGCGCCTTTTCGATCTCGTCGAGCAAGACGACGGAGTATGGCTTGCGCCGCACAGCTTCGGTCAGGCGCCCCCCTTCGCCATAGCCGACATAGCCCGGAGGCGCGCCCTTGAGCAGTGAGACTGAATGCGCCTCCTGGAACTCGGACATGTTGATCGTGATGATATTCTGTTCGCCGCCGTAAAGTGTTTCGGCCAATGCCAGCGCGGTTTCAGTCTTACCGACACCGGAAGGACCGCACAGCATAAAGACCCCGATGGGCTTTTCCGGATTGGCAAGGCCCGCGCGGCTGGTTTCGATCCGTTTGGCGATGGTACGCAGGCCGTGATCTTGTCCGATCACACGCTCTTGCAGCCGGTCAGCGAGGGTTAGTACAGCAGCAAGTTCGTCTTGTACCATCCGGCCCGCGGGAATGCCTGTCCAATCCGAGATAACGGTGGCCACGGATTGCGCGTCGACGTGCGCATAGACCATGCGGTCATCGGGGTTGCCGCCTTCCAGTTCGGCCATCTTGGCGGCCAGTTCGGCGTGGGCGGCGTCAGGATCGCTGGCCGGTGCAACCTCGGCTTCAGCCTCCTCTTCGGGACGGGCGTCTGCGACGTCGCCGGCATCCTCTCCCTTGGCCTCGGCAATGCTTTTGCGCAGATCGAGGATGCTGTCGACCATCGCCTTTTCGGCTTCGTATTTGGCCTCGTAGTCCGCCAGTTCGGCTTCCAGCTTGGTCTTTTCCTCGGCGGCTTCGGTCAGGCGTTCCTCATTGGTTGACCCCAACTCGCGCTCAGATTCCTTGGATGCAATCTCGGTTTCGAGCGCCTTGATTGCCTGTTGCAGATCACCGATCCGCGCGGGTGTCGACGCCTGTGAAACGGCCACACGCGCGCACGCCGTATCCAGCAGCGACACCGCTTTGTCCGGCAACTGCCGCGCCGGGATGTAGCGGGCAGACAGCGACACGGCGGACACAATAGCCTCGTCCGAAATGCGGACGCCGTGGTGCGCCTCCATCGGGCCAAGGATGCCGCGCAGCATAAAGCAGCAGCGTTCGATGTCGGGTTCATCCACGTTCACAGGCTGGAAGCGCCGGGTGAGCGCGGGGTCTTTTTCAAAGTAGTTTCGGTACTCCGACCACGTGGTGGCCGCGATCGTCCGCAGCGTGCCGCGCGCGAGTGCCGGTTTCAGCAGGTTGGCAGCATCGCCGGTCCCTGCGGCCCCACCGGCACCGATCAGTGTGTGCGCCTCGTCAATGAACAGGATAATCGGCGTGGGCGAGGATTGCACCTCGTCGATCACCGATTTCAAGCGCTGTTCGAACTCGCCCTTCATGCTCGCCCCGGCCTGCATCGACTGGATGTCGAGTTCGTAAAGCTTGGTGCCTTGCAACAGCGGCGGCACATCATTGGCGGCGAGACGTTGTGCAAAGCCTTCGACAACGGCGGTTTTGCCCACCCCAGCTTCACCCGTGAGGATCGGGTTGTTCTGGCGGCGACGCAGCAGAACGTCGACGATCTGGCGGATTTCATCATCGCGCCCGACGATAGGGTCCATGGTTTCTGCCGCGGCAGTCATGTCCTTGGCAAACCGGCCCAATGCGGTAGAGGCGCCGGGCCCCTCTTCGCCCATGACCGACGGCCCGGCCGACAAGCCAGAGCCGTCCATGGGGCGCATGTCTTCCTCTTCGCTGTCTGCAAACAGGCTCGCGGCCTCCTTGGCCAACTGGTCTGCCGACAAGTTGCCCAACGTCGGCGACAACCGTTCCAGCACCCGCTTTTGTTCGGACGACGACAACAGCGCCACCAGCGCGTGGCCGGACCGCACCTGCACCTCACCGAAAAGCAGGGTGGCATAGACCCACCCGTTCTTGAGCATCTGCGCCATGCTGTCGGAAATCGCGGGGATCTCGGTCACGTTCTTGTCGAGCTTGCCCAACGCCGCGGTCAGGTCGCGCAGCACATCGGCGCGGTCCAACTTCAATTCGTTCAACATGACCGAAATATCGGACTGGTTGTTTGAAACGATGTGATACAGCCAATGCAGCACGTCGACGTGCCGATGCCCCTCGCCCCGCGAAAGACTCATGGCCTGAATGAATGCGTCATACCCCGTGCGGTTAAGTTTGCCCGCATATTTTTCGACCTGAATTTCGGCCACCATTTCACCAATCCCCCTTAAGCTATTTCCATGGAAATCTTGTATTGTGTTGCCCGGACCAATGCGTCCGCCTTTGTCTCACTCTGACCCATGGGCATGGCACTGGTCCACCCCAACTCGGTGGTTTGGCCCAACCGCGCCGGGGCAATTTCGGACCGTGGCAACCAAAGCGCGACGTCGATCTCGAAAAAGGCCCCCAGATAGCCCAGAACAAGGTCCTTGAGTTCCGCTTGCCGCTCGCGACCGGGCAGAAAACTGCGGTATTCGGACAAGCTGCTGCATTCGACATGCAACACGATCTTTTCGCTGATGCTGGGCGCGCGTTGGCCCACGCGCAAATCGCGACCCAGCCCCATGCCCTGCAGCCCCATGCGCGAACGATCCTCTGGCGCGAATTCCAGCCATGAGGTCACGAATTCCTCGACCCGGACGGTCACGCCGAAATGGGCACGCAGGATCTGGCGGATACGCGCCGGGCTGCGCACACGATCCATGCCCAGCGCCGTGTAGCGCAAGCGCACGATGTCATCGACCGGAGAAAGGCCTTTGAACGACGGGTGCGCATCGCCGGTGAGAGCACGCAGGAAACCGGGAAAATCGCCGCTACCGGGATGGTCGAATTGCGTGATCGGGCGGGCATCGCTCCACGATCGGTAAAACAGTTGCTGAAAGCGCGCGACAAACATGTCAGCAAACCGGACAAAGGCGTTGTCGCCATTCAGCTGCCAGCGTGACACTTCACGGCTAGTGGCTTGTGGAAGGGGTCCGAATGGCCCAAACAGACCAAGGAACCGCGGTCGTACACGCGGTGGGTTGGCCGCCATGTCCACTTCGCTAAGCTCTTCGTAGGCAAATCCCGTAAAAGGGTCCTGACCGGTGTCCACCGCCTCTTCGCTCAGCCGTCGGCTTTTGCCGATGCGTGGCTTTTTGCCCGCACGTCGTTCCAATACGCGCATGGCTTGCAAAAAGCCCCATTTTTCGCGCCGTTCCGCGCGTTCACGTGCGGTTTTGGTGTTCACAAGAGCGGTCCCGACCCGCCGCGAGGCGGCCAGCGTTTCAAGAGCTTGCCTTTGGCGTTAACCACCACGGTTTGGGTGAATGTATTTACCGCAGCATAATCAGCGAGGAAGCGATCCAACGCAGCGCTGACCATCACAATCATTGATGCATCTAACAGGTCTTCGTCAAAACGAAGCGTGACCTCCATCCCACGGGCTGGGTGGAACCCATCAGGCCGCTTTATCGTGCGGGTGCGCGGGCTGGCCGTGACTTCGATCAACGCCCCGATTTGTGCTTCGGTCAGTTGATCGGAAATGTCGGCGAACAGGCGCATCACCTCGCGCAGCGCTTCGACATTTCCGGTGCCGTCCGGGCCCACAAAACCGCGATAACTGAGCGACAAAAGCGAGATAAGCCGCCAATAGTTATCACCTGATTGCATCCGGTGGGGGCTTTCGGCCTCAAGCTCAGCCACGGCCTCACGGGGCGCGGTGGGCGTTGCAGTGGGGGTCAGGGTGACAACGCGATCTTCAATCAGGTGAAAGGTCGCCTCGCCCATTGGAAGGATTTCGGGTAGATGCCTGTTAGAACACAGCGTTTTCACGAAAAGCATGTGTGCTGGCTCGCTTTCTGGCGGCTCGAAAAATGTGATCCGAGTCTCGGTCCCTTCGTAGCGAAATCTTGTGCCGCCGACCCGACGCTCTGATTGACTAAGGCCTCTGCGTTCGCGGGAATAGGTGTAATAAAGCGTCTCGCGCGGAGTGTTTGAATTGCGCGGGATACCGTAGAGCGGTAGCACTTCCGTCTTGTCCCGAGCAGCATCGTATTGCGCGCGGACCTCGAGAATGCGCTGCACCTCGAAATTCGTGCCGGGCGTCCGGTTCGGCGAAACAGGCATCTGGTGGGTACGATTATCCAGGCTTATTGGCTTGGCATCGTCCTCGAAAAGGTTGACCGCGGGGGCGCAATAAAGAGCGAGGTTCTTTGGATCAAAGTGCGAGCCAAGATGCTTATCCGGAGCAGAAAATTCAAAAACCAACTGTGCTGATGGCGTTTCAATCCGTTTTGCCCGCTGCGCGAGGTTGCGAATACGAAGCCCCATAAACTTGCGCGGAAAGGAAAAGAACTCGAGCAGGGTGCTGACCCCGGGAAACAACCGCTCATCCCTGCCATACAACGGCAGATGACTGTCGAAACCGATCTGCTCGACATCTTCCAGCGGAATGCGGTGGAAAACGGCGTTCCCACCCTTGTCTTCCCAACGCAGCGACGCGCGGGTCAGACGACTGAAAATCTGCGAATATAGCGCTGCGGCTTCCTGCTGTGGGCCGGTAAAATGGATGGGCAAAATATCTGTTTTCAGCCCGTCCATCGGCACGTCGTCGGTGCGCTCCAGCGTCACCACAAGGCCCGCCGCCGTCCGTTCCCCCTGACTTTCCATGCCGGGACCGTCACAGCCAAGCGCATTCATTGGCGTCGCGGTACCGTGATAAACCGCGTCAGAAATCGCCAAGGGCCAAAATGTGATCGGTTCGGCCATGCGGAACCGGCACGCCACCCGGCGCGCCGCCTCACTGAACGTTGCCTCGATATAAGCGCCGGTTTCAATCGTGCGGCCATCCACGATCTCGGCGGGTTTGTCCGGTGTCTTGCCGCGCACCAGCATTGCCGATGGGATTGGCGCTGTCATGTCAGGGCAAATCTGTTCAAGCAACTCGGTAGAAAATGTGCGGAACTGCTGATCGAGGTTCAACTGCACCCGCGCTGCGAGAAACGCGGATCCCTCAAGCAGTCCCGCTATCGACGGATCAAGATTTTCTTCCAAAAGACCACCAAGGCGGTCGGCAAGGCCGGGATATTCCTTGGCAAACAGGGCGGCCCGTTCCTTGAGCAACAAAAGCTCGCGCTCATAAGACTCTTTGAAGGCCTGTTTCATCCGCGTAAATCACCCCGATCAAATGCGCTTGGCGTTGAGCACCACCTTGCCTGCGCCAGTGTCGACATCTGCAGTGAACTCGACCGGAATGTCGGCGGGGTCTGCGATCAGATCGGCGCTGACGTGGACGGCAACGCGTTGGTAGTCATCCCCTTGTAGCAACTCGACTTTAACGTCGATGCTGTTTTTGACAAGGCGCGGTTCATGATCGCTGAGCGATTGTTTGATTGATTGGGCAATGTGGTGTCCGGTCAGTTCGTTGCGGGTCAGATTGCTGAGATCCTGAAACCCGTAGTTCACCACTGATTGTGCGACGTTGGGCGTGTCGCTCAGGTCAATCGCCGCATCAAGTCGAATGGTATTCATCAAGATAGCCAGATGCTGGCGTACGTGATCGCGCAGCGTGTCCTCGTCCACGCCAAGGCGGCGCGCATTTGATCGGGCGCTGACATTGGCAACTGTATTCATCCCACCCGCCTCGGTGTCCGAGGTGCCGGTGGCCTTGGCATCTTTTTCAGCAAAAGACTGGCGAAACACATCCATCAGCGAAATGCGCGAGCGTTCGTGAATGCGCCGCGTTGCGCGTTGCCGCGAGGATTTCGATTTCGAGGACCGAGAGGCCATGCGAGAATGCCCGGGTCGTTAGAACGTAAAAAATGCGGCCCGGGTAATTCCGAGCCGCATTGAATGTCTTGCAGCTTACGCTTCGACGTTCTTGGCGATGTCGAAGCCAGCCTTGCCCTCGGGGCCCTTGGAGCCGTCGGCCTTCTGCGAAGCATATGTAACCACATACTTGGCGAAGTTCAGCGAAACGGTTTCCATGATGCGGTCCATGCCGTCACCCGAACCACCGGTCTCGTAGGACGAGATCATGATGTCGGTCATGTCGATGCGGAAGTAATCAAGGGGCACCGAGCCCGCCTTGCGCACGACCAGCCAACCGTCGGCGATGTGTGTACCTTTGGCACACGCCTTGAGCAGCTCGTGTGTGGCCATGTCCACATACTTGGTCAGCGTCAGGTCACGTACGTTGACCTTGCCGGCGCCGCCGCCAGGCCCGAGGTGCGTGGTGCCCGACTGGGACATGCCCCAGGACCACTGAAGAACATCAATTTCGCCAGCGTACTTGTCGTCAACCGACTCGCCTTTGATTTTGTCCAGGTGGAGGAAAATATCGACTGCCATGATCTATCTCCTTGATCAAATGGTGTGGTGAAGAGAGAAGCCCATTGCGTTATTTGGGCGGGGGTATTTTGGACACCAGGCTCATCCCGATATCCATGCCTTCCATCTGGAAGTGCGGTTTGAGGTAAAACTTGCCCATGTAGTAACCGGGGTTCAGTTCATCCTCGACAACCTCAACCCGCGCATCCGCCAAAGGCTTCTCGGCCTTCTCCTTTTCGGAGGCGTTTTCGGGGTTGAGAGTGACATACTGGTCGATCCACATCTGCAGGTCCTGACGGATCTGGCTCTTGTCCTTGGACGACCCGATCTGGTCACGGATCATCGCTTTCAGATAGTGGCTGAAGCGCGAGACCGCGAACATGTAGGGCAGACGCGAGGACATGTTGTCCGAAGCGGTCGCTTCGGGATCGACATAAGATTTTGGCTTGTAAAGCGACTGACCACCCAGGAACACGGCTTTGTCGGTGTTCTGACGGTGGACCAGACCCAAGAGGCCAACCTTCGACAACTCGCCTTCGCGGCGGTCATCAATGCTGACTTCGGTGGGGCACTTGAGGTCTTTTTCGCCCGAGCCGGTATCAAAGTGGTGCGTGGGTAGCTGTGCCACTTCACCGCCCGACTGCACGCCGCGGATGCGGACGGTCCAGCCGTGCTCTTTGAAGGCGCGGTTGATGTTGACGCCCATAGCATGTGCCGCGTTCATCCACGAATACTTCTGGCCGGCATGGCCGTCGGTGTCCTCGGTAAAGTCGAACTCGTCCACGCTCATGGTGCTGTCCGGGCCATAAGGCTCGCGGGCCAGCACGCGCGGCAGGGTCAGACCGAGGAACCGGGCATTTTCGCTCTCGCGCAGGCTATTCCAACCGGCATAGTCAGACGCTGTAAACAGCTCCTCGACATCCGGGGGATTGGCCAGTTCGTTCCAGCTGTCCAGACCCAGCAGACGCGGACCAACCGAACTGATGAACGGGGCCAGCGACGCCTCGGAAATCTTCGAGATCGACGACAGCAGCGCCACATCCGCCGGCGAATGGTCAAAGTAGAAGTCACCGACCATGCATCCCATCGGGTCGCCGCCCAAGGTGCCGATCTTCCGCTCGTAAATCTGACGATACAGAGGCGAACGATCCCACTTGGCACCGGGATAGCGTTTCATCATGCCGCCGAGCTCTTTTTTCGAGGTGTTGAGAACCTCGATCTGCAACGACGCGCCGGTTTCGGAATTGTTCAGCGTATATGCCAGACCACGCCAGGACGACTCGACCTCCTGAAACTCTTCGGCGTGCAGGATCTCGTTGACCTGTGCGCTCAGTTCCTTGTCCAGACCGGCGATCATCGCGTTGAGTGTGTCGATGACGTCTTCGTCGATCAGGCTTTGGTCGGCCATAGCCGTGGTGACCACAGTGCTCAGGGCGTTATCAATGGCACGCTCGGCGTTTTCCGTGGTCGGGTTGATGGTTTGTTTCAGGATCGCGGAAAAATCTTCCAGTTCGCTCAGCGCGCCCTGGCCACCGCCATCTTGGACTTGTGTCTCTTCTGCCAATTTAATCACTCCCCATAGTGAGTGACGAACCGCTTACGCGTCTTCGCCACCTTGGCCCGCGTCTTCTGCGGCTTTCTTTGCGTCTGCTTCGGCTTTGGCTTGTTCAGCCAGAACTTTCAGCTTTTCCGGATCGTTCAGCAGTTCCTTGATCTGCTCCTGTGCCTTCGGCTTCGAAGTCATGTACAAAAGAAGGTCTGCCAACTGCTGGCGTGCTTGCAACAATTCGTTCAGCGCAGGCACCTGCTTGGCTATATTGGCCGGCTCAAAATCGTCCATCGAATTGAAGCGCAGGTTGACGCCCATCTTCTGGCCGTCGCCATCTTTCATCTTGTTATCGACCATCATCGATACACCGGGCTGGATCTTCTGCGACATGTAGCTGTCCAGTGTGTGCGCCGTGACCTTTTCGAATTCACGCTGATCAATAGGCGCTTTTTCAACGCCCGGATTGTTGCCGGACAGGTCGCTCATGACGCCCATCACAAAGGGCAGTTCTACATTCTTCTCAGAATCGAGTGGGTCGGTGTAAGCAATGTGCACACGCGGCGGGCGGTTGCGGCGGATGTGGCCCGAGCCGGTATCAGATGCCATTTTATAAACTCCCGAAAAACTTGGTTAGAAGGTGACTTGAGCAGGGATTTCGTTCAATGCATGAATCGCGCTATTGACAAGTGATCAAATTTGCGCATCGCGCCTTTTCGCTAGCTCCCCGTGGTCAGGTTTCAATCTGACAACACGGATCGTGCAGGATTATTCGGTTAGTTCCAAAGGTTTTTTTCGAGGAATCGCGAAAAACCGTGTGTGCAGGGCCAGTTAACCGGCCTGTGCAAGGTTGCTCGACGATACAGTATGGGTCGATGGCCCGTGATCAGTTCATTTCCGGAACAAATTCGCGCAACAGGCTCTCGAAGTCCTTACCGATGTAACTGCGCGCCCGCTGCAAAAGCATCGGAACAGGCGAGGATCGTTCGACGGCACGGAAATAGCTTTCAACCGCTTGTATCTGTGCGATTGCCGCGCCTTGGTCACGTACGATGAACACCTCTGGTTTGGGTGGCTCTGCCGGCGGGGGGGGCTGCACAGGTTGGGGCTCTGGCTCCGGTTCGGGCTCAGGCTCAGGCTCAGGTTCCGCCGCAGCTTCCGCTGCCTCAGCCTCGCCAGCTTCGCTGTCGTCGGTCACAGTGGCATCGTCATCCGCAGCATCTTCGGCCATGGGCGATTCGCCGTCCTCTGCAGCTGCGGTCTCTAACTCTGGTTCAGGTTCAGGCTCTGGTTCCGGCTCGGGCGTTGGCGACACAAAGGGTTCCGACTCGGGCTCGGGTTCTTCAATTTCCTCAATCAGCACCTGGTCAGCAAGGTTGCGCAATTGCTGGTGCGCCAGTTGAAATCCGTTGTCCGCGATGAATTCGACTTTGGACCGATCGGATGTCATCGGCGCGAGCGTATCGAACGCGTCGATCAGGTTCTTGCCAATCAAAAGACGCGCCTGTGTGACCAATAAAACCGCCGCCGAGGACGGCTCCTTGAGGCCAAAATAGGTCTCGACCGCTACCAACCGTTTGCGCGCCTCGTCATGGTCTTTGACCTCGGTGACCACGGGTGCCGGCACCATTCCGGGTGCGCCTGGTACCGCAGCGGGTGCGGTCCCGGCTTCGTCCGCATCGCTGTCTGCGGTTTCCGCCGCCAGTTCCGGGTTGGCTGAGTTGATGACGTCAATCACCGCACCCAGTTCGGACTTCAGGGTATTCAGTTGCGGTGTATGTGGTGTGCTACAGGTCAGGCACCCGGTTTCGATCCGCGCGAGCGCATCGCGAGACCTCGTCAGATAGCTGTGCGTTGCTTCCGCTTCGTCACTGTTATGCGCCAAATCAGCCAGCATCGAGTCGACGCTCAGATCATCTTCGCCATCATGCGGGGTCACTTCGCCGTTGCAGACCATTATCCGGCGCCGGCTCGCCCCGCTATTGGCGATATTGAAATAGCGCAGGGGCAAGATCATGGCGCCCATCTGTGTCAGGTCGTTGATCGACTCGAGACGATCGCGTGGTCCATCGGCAAAGCCGGGATGCGCATCGTTCGGCATTTCTTCGATGACGTCAGCCATGGCCTCGAGACTGTTTGCCAGCTCTTCCATGTTGCCGGCCAGTGCGGACCATTGCGCGCGCAACGTGATGAGGCGGGTGTCCCGCGTTCGTTTCAGCAGCCCATCAATCGCGCCAAGCTCTGCTTTCAGATTCACCGATTTGGGGTCGAAAATCTCGTCCGGCAACTTGTTGGACCCGCTCATGGCGCGCCCAAGCTTTACGTAGTCGTCGGCTTCGGGCAGGCGGCCCAACGCATCGAAATAATATTCGTCAAATTCGGCGTCGCCCTCTTCCCAAAGGTCGGCGCCACCTGGGGCATCACCCGAAACCGGGTCCTTGATCCAGTCCAAACTCATCGCCTACCCCCTTTGACGATACCTACATCTTGCGCAACGCATCCGCGTAGTGGCGCGAGAATGCTTTGATAAAGGCGTCAAGCATCCCGTTTTCCCCTTGAGCCGCCCGCGCCTCCCAGCGTTTGGTGAACTCGTCCCATGCCTTGCGGGCGCCACCGCCCATGATTCCGCCACCTGTGTCGGCCTCGATATCCTCAGGTGACAGTCCGCCCAGCATCTCGGCCAGCGCGGGCTGCAACGCAGCAATCACCGCCGCCTGGTGACGGCGAATGTCAGTCAGTGCATTCTCAAACCCCGCAGCGCCGGTCAGGTAACCGTCGCGCGGCTTCAGGAACAGTGCTTCGAACGCCTGTTCACTGTCGATCATGAACTTCATGGGGTTATTGCCAGTGGCCACCCGCATTGTACGGTCTTCGTTGCTGACAAACAACTTTACCGCAGCGCGGTCTTGCAACATGCGCATCAATTCATTTGTGCCCATGCGGGCGATCTGCCCCATGATGCGGCCCATTTCCTCGGGTGGGATTTGCAATTGGCTGGCGTCGGTGATGCCGGCACCTTCCATAAATGCGCGCATGAAGGCATCGCTGCCAGGTGCTGCGCCGCCTGCTTGCGGCGTTGCCGGATAGGGGGTCGCCGCGGGCGGTTGGCCGATCCCGAACCCTTCGGATGCGATTGGCGCGGGCGCGACAGGCGGTGGTGCAGGAGCTGGCGCAGGCTGCGGCGTGACCGGGGCAGGCATCGGTGCCGCTGTCTGCGTTGGAATCGGATCCGGCAGCGGAACCGGCGCAGCGGTTGGCGTTGGTACCGGTGTCGGAATCGCCGTCTGGGGGTTGGAAAACGCAGGCGGTGCTGAAACGGAACCGCCGCCCGGAATGGCAAACTGCGGCGGCGTTGTTGGCGCTATGCCCGGTGCCGCGCTGACCTGACTGAAATCAGGCTGCTGCGCACCAGCAACGCTCGGGCTTCCGTAGGCTCCCGGAGTTTGGACCCCGGGCGCGCCCTGAGCCGATGGCGGCGCTTGAACACCGCCTTCAGATCCACCGAAATCGCCCCAGATATCGTCAAATTCGTCAGCCACAGGCGCCGATGGTGGCGGCGCGGGCATGGGCGCGGGCGCAGCCTCTGGCGCGGGTTCAGGCACAGCCGCAGGGGGGTCGGTGACCGCAGGCTCTCCATCAGCGACAATCTCGGCCCGGATGATGTAGTGCCCCACTGTAAACCGGTCGCCATCTTCGATCTGATGCGGTCCGTCGATGCGATACCGCTCACCGTGCAAAAACGTGCCGTTGCTTGACACGTCGGTCAGAAAATACTGATCGCCCTTGAACGTGATGTCGAAATGATGCCCGGAGATATGGCGTGACTGATCCGGCAGGACCCAGTCGTTGCCCGATTTGCGTCCGATCTGGGCACCCTTGCCCTGCAGCTTCAGCGTCACCGGGCCGCCAGTGTCCAGCGTGGCATGATTTTCGATGCGCAACATCAACGTGGTCATCGTGTCAAAAGAATCCCGATCAAGAAAAGGTTCAGAGTCAGTACACTCTAAACAACCCGGCCGCGAGGTCCA
This sequence comes from Pseudomonadota bacterium, assembly GCA_038532285.1. Lineage (GTDB taxonomy): Bacteria > Pseudomonadota > Alphaproteobacteria > Rhodobacterales > Rhodobacteraceae > Tateyamaria. The sequence goes on from JBCBAV010000061.1 coordinate 16,925, forward strand.
AGACACGCGCCAGACAAACAGACCGTTGTTCCAGGCTCACCTGACCCAAAGCACGTAAAATTGCGGCGTTCACGGCCTTCGGTGATCTCCAGGGGGGCACAGCAACCGGATCATTGGGCGCAAGCGCGCCGCCAGACCATCCGACCGCCAACCCGAGATAGACCGTCGCCGACCGACGCGGCGCAAACAGAGCCACCTGCATCGTGCGCCAACGATTGTCGGAGGTCGGGTTGTCCATCCATTGACTGATCCAGCTCATCAGCTGCAGCTCATCCGGTGGCAAGTCAGGCAACGTGATGCGGATCGCTTCGATCCCCCAGCCAATCGCCACATGCGGTTCGGTGGCAAAAGCCGTGTAGGTAATAGCATCTTCGGGCGTCGTAGAGCCGCGCAAACGTTCGAAATATTGCAACGGATCTTCTTCGGCTTCCGGGCGATGTTTCGTGAAATCGCCGACCACTGGAATGTCGCGATAAAGGTCTGCAGGGCTGTCCAGCCGCAGGGTACGTAACGGCGGGATCGTTTGATCATGATCCAATTCGTCGTCCGTGACTGTCATAACGGAAGCCCTCAAATTTCAATCACTTTGCACGGCACAATACAGGTGCGTCAACTCACCAACGGAAAACTTCGCAAGAGAAACCGAAAGTCGTTCGTCGAATCAAGGACTTTTGCATTACTCGGAACCTAATGCACCCGTTTCAATCACCAAATCTAGCGCCTGAACATGGGCGGTCGCGCGTCCGTCCACGCGCCGCGATCCTTTGCCGATGTCACAGCCGCATAAATTGCCGCAATCGACCGCAACCCATCTTGCGCCAATGGCAGGCTGCCGCGCGCCTCACCGCGGATCGCAGCGGCGAGATCAAAATAGATATTGGCCACGGCAAGTGGGAAACCTTCGGGGTGGGCAATGGCAACACGGCTTAGGCGGCTTGCTTCATCTGACAGGCCCGCCTCACCCTTTTCCATTATCTCGGTTCGACCGCCCACGCGGGTATACAGCACCTGATTTGGCTGTTCGGACGCCCATCGAAGACCACCGGTTTCGCCAAAGACCTGAATATCAAAACCGTGCTGCCGACCAATGGCCACAGAAGATGTCCAAAGCCGCCCGACTGTGCCGCCAGCCATGCGGAAATTGATCATCGCATCATCTTCCAGAACGCGCGACGGGATGGAGGATACGAAATCAGCAGACAGCTCGGTGACTTCGTCACCCGCGACAAAACTGGCCATATGCAACGCGTGAATGCCGCAATCGGCAAACTGCCCGGACACACCCGCCATTACAGGATCATAGCGCCAACGTACCCGAGGATTATCCGCATCGGTCGCATCACCGTGATGTCCGTGGCTGAAGTTGGCGACCACCAGCCGCACTGCGCCGATTTCCCCGGCCGAAACCATTGCCCGCATCTGGCGCACCATGGGGTATGCCGAATAGCAGTAGTTAACAGCACAAATTCGACCAGTCGCTTCGACGACGCGCACGATCTCTTCGCCTTCTTCGACGGTCATCGTCATCGGCTTTTCGCACAGCACGTGAAAGCCAGCTTCGAGAAAGGCCTTGGTTATTTCAAAATGGGTGGCGTTGGGCGTGGCCACGGTCACCAAATCGACCCGGTCGTCCCGGTCTCGCTCGCCTGCCAGCATCTCGCTCCAATCGCCATAGGCGCGGTCAGGCACGATACCCAGGCTCTGGGCATATGCGCGCCCCTTTTCGGCGTCGCTATCCAGCGCACCTGCGGCAAACGCGAAGTTCCCGTCTGCCAGCGCGCCCAACCGGTGCGCCGGGCCAATCTGCGATCCTTCACCGCCACCGATCATGCCCCATTTCAGCTGCGCCATTGCACACCCCTTTCGATCTCAGAAATCCGCCACGTCCTGCCACGACCGCCCCTGCGATGATGCATGCACCGCCGCCACGATCCGGTTGACCAGATGCCCGTCGGAAAAGGTCGGCCACACAACCTCGCCCGTTTCAATGGCGTGCAGGAAATCCTTGGCCTCAATGATGATCTGATCCTGATAGCCGGTCCCGTGCCCGGGTCCCTGACAGAACGGCAGGTAATCGGGATGCTCAGGTCCGGTCAGCACCTTGGTGAACCCACGTGTCGCCTCGGGCCCTTGGGCGCGATACAGCCACAGCGCGTTTTGATCCTCCTGATCGAACCGGATCGCGCCGTGCGTTCCGTGGATCTCATAGGCGTAGCCCATCTTGCGGCCGGTCGCGACGCGACTTGCATAAATGTGGCCCATCACGCCACTGTCGAACCGACACATGATTTGCGCGTGATCGTCGTTGGTCACAGCACCGCCAGGTCGTGTTTCATGAACAATCTCGACATCCGCCATCACGCGATTGATCGGACCCATCAGGGCAAGCGCAGCATTCAGGATGTGCGGCGCAAGATCGCCCATGCACCCATTGGCCATACCCGACGTGCGCCAATTGGCGGGCGTTTCCGGATCGTGCAAGAAGTCCTCGGTATGCTCGGCCCGAAACCATGTCGGCGCACCAATGGCACCGTCGGCAATCAACTGTCGGGCAAAGCGGCTGGCTGGCGTGCGGATATAGTTGAAACCGACCATGTTGGCGACACCGGCGGCTTGCGCTGCGGCAACCATCTCCACACCGTCTTCCAACGACGCACCCAGCGGTTTTTCACACAGCACCGGCTTGCCTCGATCCAGTGCCGCCACGGCAATCTCCCGATGCATGGACTGCGGTGTGGCGATGACAACAGCTTCAACCGCTGGATCATCCACCAGCACACGCCAATCTGATGTGGCCCGGGCAAACCCATAGTCGCGGCGATATTTTTCGGCGCTCGTGTCGCTTGACGCGCACACCATTTCCAGACGGGGCCGCAGGGTCGTGGCAAAAACCGCCCCCACCGCCGACATCGCCACGGCATGCGCCTTGCCCATGTAGCCGCCCCCGACAATCCCGATCCCAATCTCGGCCATGGTCTCCCCCCTTGGCAACCGCAGGCTTGCACCCGCGTGCAAAATCTGTAGCCTCGCGGCAAATCCACGACAAGGCACAAGTTCACCGCGCCACCAGTCGCTGGATTGCGGAGGGGGCCATGACAGCATTGATGGACGGCATCAAGGGCAACCGCTTTGTGGTGTTCGGACGCGCTGGAATGGATTTCTTTGCCGATCCGGTGAACACCAAAAGCGAGGACGCCACGACCTTTCACGCCGACCTTGGCGGATCCTCGGCCAACATTTGCGCGGGCCTCGTGAAACTGGGCAGCGCGGCCGCGCTCGTGACCTCTGTCTCGGATGACGCGGTGGGTCGCTTTGCGGTCAATCGGTTGTCCCACTATGGCGTCGACCACACCTACGTCAAAGCGATCAGGGGCGAAGAACGTACCTCCCTCGCCGTCTACGAAAGCCGTACCGAAAATTTCCAGAACGTCATATACCGCAACAACGCGGCCGACTTTCAGGTCAGCGATGCGGATGTCGACGCGGTCGATTACGGCCGCTTCAGCGCGTTGATCACCGCCGGAACAGTTTTCGCCTCGGACCCCTCGCGCAGCTCGACGTTCCGGGCGATTGACCATGCCAAGGCCGCCGGATTACCGATCATTTTCGACATCGACTACCGTCCCTATTCCTGGCCTTCACCGCAGGTTGCGTCCGACGTGCTGACCCGCGCAGGCGAGGCGTCCGACCTGATCGTCGGCAATGAAGAAGAGTTCGGCTTCATGGCGGGTGACATCGCCAAAGGCCTCGACAAAGCGCGTGAACTCGCCGCGCGACCGGGACGCGTGGTCGTTTACAAAATGGGTGAAAAGGGCGCGATCACAATCACTGACGCACAGGAAGAACGCACGGGCATCTACCCGGTAGAGGCAATCAAACCCGTCGGCGCAGGCGACAGTTTCATGTCCGGGCTGCTCGCCTCAATCGCCGCCGGG
>JBCBAV010000062.1:0-20857 GCA_038532285.1 Pseudomonadota bacterium
CCGGGGTGCTGCCGACGTCCTCACCGCGGCGGGCTGCGTCTATGATCACCTCGGCCAATGCGGCGATGTCGCGCATGCCGGCGTTCAGGCCCTGACCCGCAATTGGATGCACCCCGTGGGCCGCATCGGCGATCAGCGCCGTGCGATCGGCAATCAGGCGTTCGGCCAAGGACAAGGACAGCGGGTACGTATAGCGCTTGCCCTTGAGGTTGATCTGACCACGAAAATCGCCAAAACGCGGGCGCAGCATGGTCAGATATTCGGCCTCTGACATTGCATTAAAGCGCGCTGCATTCTCGGCCGTTTCGCTCCATACAATCGAACTTACATTGCCCGGCAGGGGAAGGATCGCCAGCGGCCCAGGCGGCATGAAAAACTGGTGCGCGACCCCGTCATGGCGCTGTTCGTGCTCTATTGCGCAGACCAGCGCGGTTTGGCCATAGCTCCAGCCGGTTCGCTTGATCCCGGCCCGGATGGCTGTTCCGCTTTGCCGGCCGTCGGCGCCGATCAACAGGGGTGCTGTCTGTTCGGTGCCATCATCAAGCGTGACGGTTACGGTGCCGGGAGCGACCAATTGGTTCACGACAGTTTTTCCCGACAGGTGCGTGACCCCGTCCGCGTGCATCATTGCCTCCAAAAGGGCGTGACGCAGGTGCCGGTCCTGGATCATGTGGCCCATCGGGCCTTCTTCGATCTCGGCGTGGTCAAAATGCATGAAAAACGGCGACGGTCCTTGGCCAGCGCGCCCGTCAGACACCTTGATCCCGAGGATCGGTTGTGCATGGTCGGAAATCGCGTCCCATAGGGCAAGCGCCTGCAGCAAGCGGCAGGAGGTCAGTGCCACTGCATAGCTGCGTCCGTCGAATGCGGCGTTGCGGCGAACCTTTTCGGTGCTGGCGTCGATCACCGTCACACGCTGCCCGCCGCGGACCAGCGCCAGCGCCAGAAGGGGCCCTGAAAGCCCGCCACCCACGATGATCACGTCGCTTTTGTCCATGTGCCGCAATATGATCCCGCGCTCGGGATTGTCCATGCGCCAGCACGTCGCTACCGTCACAGCAGATCCGACGAGGGGCACGGGATGAGAGATATTTTCAACATGACTGCGGCGTCGTTGGGGCGCGAGATTGCTGCGGGCGCGTTGGACCCGGTGGAACTGGCCCATGCGTTTCTTGATCGGATCGAAACCCACGAGGTAAGCCCCAGGATCTATGCCCGTGTGACCCGCGACCGCGCCCTGGCCGAGGCCAAAGCTGCGCAGGGCCGGGCCAGAAGCGGATTTCGGCTATCATTGCTCGATGGTGTGCCAATTTCCTGGAAGGATCTTTTTGATACCGCTGGTACAGTGACCGAAGCCGGTTCGAAACTGTTGGCCGGACGGGTGCCCGCGCGGGATGCCGCCGTTTTGCGCAACGCATCGGCAGCAGGGCTTGTGTGTCTTGGAAAAGTGCACATGAGCGAGCTTGCTTTTTCCGGCTTGGGTCACAATCCGGCGACCGCAACACCGCCATGCGTGAACGACGTAAACGCGGTTGCCGGGGGCTCTTCGTCTGGCTCGGCGGCTTCTGTTGCTTTTGGTTTGGCCGCCGCGTCAATTGGGTCGGACACCGGCGGGTCAGTACGTATCCCGTCGGCATGGAATGATCTGGTTGGGCTGAAGACAACGCTGGGACTTTTGTCCGTCGACGGGACGGTTCCATTATGCCCGTCTTTTGATACGGTCGGCCCGCTTTCCCGATCGGTCGAAGATGCCGCACTTTTGACCGCGATTATGGCCGGGACTGCCGCGCCTGACCTGAACGGCGCAGGGCTCAAGGGGCGTCGGTTCGCGGTCCTGACAACCTCCGTCCTTGATGACATCCGCGACGCGCCCAAGGATGCTTTCGACAACGCGGTTGCTCGCCTGCAAGACGCTGGTGCCGCAATAACGCGCCTTGAGGTGCCCGAGGTAGCCGACGCGCTTGCCCTGTCCGGAGCGCTGTTTCCGACAGAAGCCTATGGAATCTGGAAGGACGCCATAGAAGCCAACCCCGAAGCCATGTTCGATCAAATACGCGAACGCTTTCGTCTTGGTGCCGCGGTGAGCGCGCCAGACTATGTCGCTGCATGGAAGCAACTCGAAGGTTTGCGCGTCGCGTGGCATGCGGCAGTGGCACCTTTTGACGCTGTACTTGCGCCAACATCGCCGATCCTGCCACCCAATTTGGAGAAATTGAACAGCGATCCCGATTATTACGTGACAGAGAACCTCATGGCGCTGCGCAACACACGCGTTGGCAATCTGATGGGACTATCGGCGCTGACAGTGCCCACGGGTGTGCCCAGTTGCGGGATCATGCTGCTTGGTCGACCAAATGGCGAAGCAGCACTGTTGCGTTTGGGGGCGGCGGCAGAGGCCGCATTGGGCTGACCAATTTGCCACGCCCATCGCTTTTTGCGTGGTTTTTCTGGACCAAAGACTCTGCCTTGCGTTATCCTTGACAAAAGCGGGGCGATCACGATCCCGAACCCGAGGCAGTTGAATGAAGTTTCCCGAGCGGTTTTCGAACCTTCCGGCTTATGCATTCCCGCGTTTGCGCGCGCTTCTGGATGTGCATAAGGGTGGCGGCGCGCCGGTGCACATGACCATCGGGGAACCAAAGCATGCATTTCCGGCATGGGTCACGGATGTCATCGCCGACCACGCTGAAGGGTTTAACAAGTACCCGCAAAACGATGGTATTCCAGAACTGCGCGTTGCGTTTTGCGCGTGGCTTGCCCGGCGCTACGAGATCGAGCGGGATCCCGATCTGCACGTGATGCCGCTCAACGGTACGCGCGAAGGGCTTTACAATGCGGGCATCGCACTTTGCCCCGAAGAAAAGCGCGGCAAGCGCCCGGTCGTGCTGATGCCGAACCCGTTCTACCAGGTCTACATGCTCGCTGCGATTTCCGCGGGGGCCGATCCGGTGCTGGTGCCAGCCACTGCCGAGACCGGGCATTTACCGGACTTTGCCGCGGTTGACCCCGACATCCTGAACCGCACAGTGGCATGCTACATGTGTTCGCCTGCGAACCCGCAGGGCGCTGTGGCAGACCACACGTACTGGCGTGATCTGATCGCGCTGGCCGAGCAGTACGATTTCCAGATCTTTGCCGACGAATGCTACTCCGAGATATACCGCGACGTGGCTCCGGCCGGCGTGCTCGAAGCTTTGGGGGATGCAAACCCGGAACGTGTCGTCGCATTTCATTCGCTGTCGAAACGCTCGAACCTGCCGGGGCTGCGCTCGGGCTTTGTCACGGCAGGCTCCGAAACGATGCGCGAGATCAAGCAATTGCGCACTTATGCTGGTGCCCCGCTGCCGCAACCGCTGCAGCACGCCGCCGCCGCCGTTTGGTCGGATGAGGATCACGTGATCGACAATCGCGCGCAGTACCTCGAGAAATACGAGATGGCCGACCGCATTCTCGGGAATGTGCCGGGATACGTGGCGCCGCAGGCCGGTTTTTTCCTGTGGTTGCCGGTTCCGGATGGTGAGACGGCGGCGTTGGATCTGTGGCGCAAGACTGGCGTGCGCGTGCTGCCCGGTGGCTATCTGGCGCGTGAAGTGGACGGGGCCAACCCCGGCCGAGGATATATTCGGGTGGCCTTGGTCGCCCCAAAGGCAGAGACGGAGCGCGGCCTGACGGCCATTCGCGACGTCCTCTATGCCGCATAAAAACAACGAGGTGAGGCATGGCATATCAGACGCGGCGCGACCCGCTCTTTGATCGAAACACGGCGGCGGCGCTGGAACGCCGCGGGCGGGAACTGATTGGTATCGCTCTGTTTGCCGTGGGTTTGATCGCTGCGGCCCTGATGCTGAGCTATACACCTGCCGACCCGTCCTGGATGGCGGCCACTGATGCGCCGGTGCAAAACTGGTTGGGCCGTCCCGGGGCGTCAATCGCAGCCCCGCTGTTCCTGATTGGCGGCTGGGGCATGTCTGCTATTGCGCTGGTGCTTTTGGTCTGGGGTGTGCGCTTTGCGCTGCACCGTGGTCAGGACCGTGCGCTGGAGCGGCTGATTTTTGCGCCTATCTTTGTCGCCTGCGCCGCTGTTTACGCGGCCACTTTGCAACCGGGGCAGGCGTGGGTAGATACCCATGCCTTTGGCCTTGGCGGGCGTGGCGGCGATACAGTTCTTGCCATGGTGCTGTCGGTGCTGCCCTTGGGTTCGGCCTTTTCCGTGAAACTCATGTCGCTGTTGATGGCATGCGGCGTGATCACCATGGGAGCTTTCGTACTGGGCTTCACGCGCGCTGAAATTGCCCGTTTTTTCCGTTTTCTGGTCATGGGCGTTGTGGTGTCCTACGCCGGTTTGATGAGCATTCTGGGCTTTGGCGCGCGTGTCTCGGTTTCCGCGGCGCGGGGATCTGTCGTGGCTGCGCAAGACCTGCGCCAACGGCACGCAGCACGGCGCGCTGCCCGCGCCGAAGCGCGCGAAATCGCAGCCGCAGAGGCCGCCGAATTCGAAGCTCAAGCCGCCATGATGCCTGTTGCACCCGTGGAAGAGATTTCGGAAAAGCCATCGCTTCTGGCGCGTATGCCGACGCTGATCAAACGGGCGGATCCACTGCCCGACGAAATGCCCGAACCCGAATGGGTAGAAGCGCCGATAGCCCCCGAAGCCGTCGCACCGAGCAACGACCGCATTTCGGCCAAGATCACAGACGTAATCAAATCCCGTGTCCGGTCCAACCCAACCGTGCAGGTCGAAGCTGTCGCACCACTGACCAAGGGGCGCGGTCGTGGTCCTGATCCACTCATCGCTGACATTTCCCGGCGCAACCAGTTGCCGCCCGAACCACCGCTGACCGCGCGTGCGCCCGTCGCAGAAGCGGAACCGACGCAAGACAGCCTTGATGTGGTCGAACCCGATCCCATCCCGGCGCCGCGCATCCCCGTGGCCGAGCCGCGCAAGGTCGTTCAGCAACCTGCACGCAACCCGATCCAGCCCAGTAGTCAGGCCAAGGCCGAAGCCCAGCCCAAGCTGCGCTTTGAGGACACCCATCCCGGGTTTGAATTGCCTCCGTTGGACCTTCTTGAAAATCCGGTTGCCATAAAGCGCCACCATCTCAGCGATGAAGCGCTCGAGGAAAACGCGCGGATGCTTGAAACCGTGCTGGATGATTATGGCGTCAAAGGCGAAATCGTCAGCGTTCGCCCCGGCCCTGTGGTCACCATGTACGAACTCGAACCTGCCCCCGGCCTAAAGGCCAGCCGCGTGATTGGCCTTGCCGACGACATCGCCCGTTCCATGGCAGCATTGTCGGCGCGTGTGTCAACCGTGCCCGGGCGCAGCGTCATTGGCATCGAACTGCCCAACGAAAACCGGGAAAAGGTACTTTTGCGGGAGATCCTTGGCGCGCGCGATTTCGGCGACAGCAATATGAAGCTGCCGCTCGCACTGGGCAAGGATATCGGTGGCGACGCTGTCGTCGCCAACCTAGCCAAGATGCCTCATCTGCTGATTGCAGGCACCACCGGCTCGGGCAAGTCCGTTGCAATCAACACCATGATCCTGTCGTTGCTCTACCGCCTCACGCCCGAGGAATGCCGCCTGATCATGATCGACCCCAAGATGCTGGAACTCAGTGTTTATGACGGCATCCCCCACCTGTTGTCGCCCGTGGTGACCGACCCGAAAAAAGCTGTGGTGGCGCTCAAGTGGGTCGTTGGCGAGATGGAGGAACGCTATCGCAGGATGTCCAAGATGGGCGTGCGCAATATCGATGGCTTCAATGGCCGCGTGAAGGATGCGCTGGCCAAGGGCGAAATGTTCTCGCGCACCGTTCAAACCGGCTTTGATGACGATACCGGTGACCCGATATTTGAAACCGAGGAATTCGCGCCTGAGGCGATGCCATATATCGTTGTCATAGTGGACGAGATGGCCGACCTGATGATGGTCGCCGGAAAAGAGATCGAGGCCTGCATTCAGCGTTTGGCGCAAATGGCGCGGGCGTCTGGCATTCATCTGATCATGGCGACGCAACGCCCGTCGGTCGATGTGATTACCGGCACGATCAAGGCGAACTTCCCGACCCGGATCAGCTTTCAGGTCACTTCGAAAATCGACAGCCGCACGATCCTGGGCGAGATGGGTGCAGAACAGCTGCTTGGGATGGGTGATATGCTGTACATGGCTGGCGGGGCCAAGATCACCCGCTGCCACGGCCCGTTTGTGAGCGACGAAGAGGTCGAAGAGATCGTGAATCACCTCAAGGCCTTTGGCGCACCGGATTACGTCAGCGGCGTGGTGGAAGGCCCGGAAGAGGGCGAACGGGCGGATGGCATTGACGCGGTGCTTGGCCTTGGCGGTAACACCGACGGCGAAGACGCGCTGTACGATCAAGCGGTGGGCATCGTTATCAAGGACCGCAAATGTTCAACCTCGTACATCCAGCGCAAGTTGGCCATCGGCTACAACAAGGCAGCAAGACTGGTCGAGCAGATGGAGGATGAGGGCGTGGTCAGCTCAGCCAACCACGTTGGCAAGCGCGAGATCCTCGTGCCGGAACAGTAGGGAGCGCGTTCATTGCGCCCCTTGCGTCAGGCCCAGCCGCCAACCTCGGGCGCGGCTTCGGTCATCTGAACGTCGCCCAGTTTGAGACCGCGGAGCATCCGCTTGGCATAGGTCTGGTACATCGCTAGTGTCAGCCCGCCGCGATGTTCGACCAGCACCTTGATCGCCGGGGTCTGATCCGGGCCGATAAAGACGCTTTCAGACACGGCAACGGCGCGTGTCGTGAATTTCGTCGTTTCGGCACGCAAACCATCGTGCAAGAGCGGCAGCACCTCTTCCGAATTGGTCAGATCATCCTCACCGGGCGCGGCGCCGACAAAGGCGACGTCGCCCGTCACGCTCAGCGTGCCACCATGCGGCAGGAAATTGCCATTCTTGCTCACCAGCATGGCCGACATGTCGAACAGCGCTTCGGCCAGCGGTTTGATCTCTTCGAATTGGTCGTCCGGGCTCTGCTCGGTCATTTCAGCCTCCGATCGTGTTTTTGTGATCGGGACTATGGTCCGCAATTGCGCGGAAAGACACCGAAAAACTCAACCCGCACGGGCATATGCTGCAAGGCGATATCGTATATCACATCCAGCCGGACTATATTCAGCGCAACGCCACACGCGAAAAGGATCCCGAGCGGAATGACCCTTCTCAAACCCCTCACCGCGGCGCTTGCCAGCCTCGCGATTGCCCCTGCAGCCTGGGCGGAAAAGCTGCCGTTGAACACAATCTCGGATTACCTCAACAGCCTGACGACGGCACAGGCGACCATCACGCAAATTAACGATGACGGATCGGTCAACACGGGGCGCGTCTTGATCAAACGACCCGGTCGGATGCGGTTCGAATATGATGATCCCAATGCGGCTCTGGTGCTGGCCAGCAATCGTGCGGTTTACATTGTCGATCCGCGGTCCAACCAACTGCCCGAGACATATCCGCTTAATCGCACGCCGCTGTCGGTGATCCTTGCGCGTAATGTCGACCTCGCGCAGGCGAATATGGTTGTCGGTCATGATTTTGATGGCACAGCCACCATCGTGACAGCCCAAGATCCCAAGAACCCGGAATACGGAAACATACAGATGAAATTCACCGGCAATCCGGTCGAATTGCGCCAATGGGTGGTCAATGACAGCGGCGGCGGCAGCACGACGGTTGTGCTCGGCGGGCTTGAGACGGGGGCAAACTTGCCCAACCGCCTGTTTCGCCCGCCAGAAATTGATCGGAACTAGCGCGTTCGGCAGCTCTGCAGTTGCTGCGCATACATTGCGGATCGCTGATCGACGTCGCCCGCTATTCGTACCAGCCATGCCTTGTTGCGATAAGAGCCGCGCGCATAGCCTGTCCGACCCTCATGATAGGCCAGGTATTGATTGCGCGTATCTGACAGAGCGATACCCAGCCGTTCACGTGTTTCGGCCATGTACCACCCCATGAAATCGGTCGCATCGCGAATGCGCTCGCGGCTGGCAAAACGGCTGCCGGTGTCCTGAAGGTATTCTTCCCACGTGCCGTCCAGCGCCTGACTATAGCCCAAAGCGCTTGATTGCCGACCGATTGGTATCACGCCAGCGGCGTAGCGGAACGGTGGGCGCGCGTTCGATCTGAACTTTGATTCCTGATAGATCGTCGCCATCTGCACATGCACGGGTACGCCCCACCGGCGTTCCGTGGCGCGGAACGCCTTGAGGTATTCGGGACGCTCGCGCACGATCTCGCACGCATTGTCGAGATCGCGCGGCGCCGTGCCCGGCCCGGTCCCGCAGCTTGCCGCCAATAAAACCAGTGCCAAAGCGCGAAAGAGTTTGCTCATCTGCCTCACTCGCATTGTTGTATTTTTTCCGAATATTAGCTGAAATTGCCTGAAAAAGAAATCACGATTTGTCAAAGCAGTGCGGCCAGAAGCACAGGCAGGGCGGCCACCGACATCAGCGTCGACGCAACCACAAGCCCCGCCACCCGATCTGCTGCGGCGCCGAATTTTTCGGCCAGCATGTACGAGGTGACCGCAACGGGTGTCGCGACCTGAAGGACCAATACAGCCAGCGCAACAGGTTCAAGCGCGAAGAACTGGCCCACAGTCCATGAGATACCAACGCAAAGAACCAGTTTGACCGCGGACAGCACAACCGCCTGCAATAACCCTGCAGGGTTAAGGCGGGCCACCGCGACCCCCAGCGTGATCAGCATCAGCGGGATTGCGATCTGGCCAATCAGGTCGAGCGTATTGGTCAGAAATAGCGGGGTTTCCCACTCCATGAGCATGAACAACGCCCCCAGCAGTGTTGCCCAGACAATCGGCTCGCGCAGTACCTTGAACAGCGCACCGCCACCGGCAACAAGTGAAATACCGTAGGTAAAGGACCAGATCGCCATGATAGCAAAGACGATGATGGCATAGCTCAGTCCAACCTCGCCGAATGCAAACAATGCCAGTGGGAGCCCAAGGTTGCCCGTGTTGCCGAAAATGAGCGGTGCCGCATAGGTCCGCCGATCCAGCCCCGTGACATGAACAAGAGCGAGACACGCGAGCGTGACCGCGCCATAGGCCATCACCGCGGCTGCCGAAAGCGCCGTCAGGGCAGCGCGATCAATTTCCGTTTGCATAAGACTGACAAAAATCAGGCAGGGCACGCCCAGCGACATCGCAAGGCGCGTAACAAACTGAATGCGGTATTCCAGCCCAACCTTGACCCACACGTACCCAATGGCGGCCAAAAGAAAAACCGGCGCTACGATTTCCAGCACTGTTAAGGTAAGGTTCACAGACTGTTTCCTGCGAAAAAGCAAGCATTTATTGGACAATTGTCCCTTGCACCGTGTAATCACGGACTGTAGGGGGCGCAACGCTATGCTCAGAACACGCGCAAAATACCATCTCGGTCAGGTCGTCCGCCACAAGAAGCATCCCTTTCGCGGGGTGATTTTTGACGTTGATCCGGAATTTTCGAATACCGAGGAGTGGTACGAGGCGATCCCCGAGGACAGTCGCCCGAAAAAGACGCAACCGTTCTATCACCTGCTCGCTGAAAACGACCAGAGCTACTATGTCGCTTACGTGTCAGAGCAAAACCTCGTGGCTGACTATTCTGGCCAGCCGGTGGATCATCCCGATATCCCGGATCTGTTCGGCCCGTTTGAAGACGGCGCTTATCCGCTGCATTTCCAGCTGAATTGATATGCTGTGCGCAATGACTGCGCACACCATGTTTTCGCCAATCCGCCTGCCGCGCCCCGTTTGGCGCGCATAGGGTCAATAGCCGAGGGCGCAGCCGTCCTTGCGCGGGTCGCTGGCCCCTTCCAACACCCCGTCCGAACGAATGTCGATAGCCTGCGCACCGCCAATCGCGGTGTCTGGAATGCTGACAGTATGCCCGCGTGCGGCAAGATCAGCCCGCACCGCATCCGAATATCCACGCTCGACCTTCATGTTTCCCGCGTCGGAAAAGGCACGCGGCGCGTCTAATGCCGCCTGCGGGTCGAGGCCGAAATCTACCAGATTGGTGACAAAACGCGCGTGTCCGTTGGGCTGATATGCCCCACCCATCACGCCAAACGGCATGAACACGCCGCCATCGCGGGCCAGCATACCCGGAATAATCGTGTGCATCGGGCGCTTGCCGGGTCCGAATTCGTTTGGGTGGCCCTCTTCCAGCGTGAAGCCGGCGCCGCGGTTCTGGAACAGGATGCCGAATTTCTCCGACGCGATGCCGGATCCGAACCCATGGAAGATCGAATAGATCAGCGATACCGCCATGCGGTCCTTGTCGACCACGGTAATGTAGATCGTGTCCTTGTGTACTGCTTCGCTGACCGCTGCTGGCGACGCCATTGCCTTGTTCGGATCAATCAGCGCAGCAAGCGCGGCGGCCGTGTCCGCCGATAGCATGTGTTCCAGTCGCATGGTGTGATCCGGATCGCCGAGAAAGCGATTGCGCGCGTCATAAGCCAGCTTTGCCGCTTCTGCTTCGACATGCGCGCGATCCGCGCCCCAAGGGTCCATGGTCGCGATATCGAAATGCTTGAGAATGTTCAGCATCAATTGCGCGGTGGCGCCAGTGCCGTTGGGCGGATGCTCAAGCAGTGTTACGCCTTTGTAGTCGCTCTGCGTCGGCGTGGTGTCGTCACACCGCGTGGCTGCAAAATCATCCAGCGTGTGTACCCCACCTGCAGCGTTCAGGGCGGCAACCATGTCTTCGGCCACCTCACCTTCGTAAAACGCCGCACGTCCGTCGCGCGCAATGCGGCGCAGCACATCTGCTTGGCCGGGGGCAGCAAAGCGTACGCCGATGTCCGGGGCCGCGCCGTCCATGGCAAAGATTTTGCGCGCATGTCCTTGCAGCGTGCCCAGATCGTTGGCCCAGTCAAACGCAACGCGAGGCGCGACTGGCACGCCCTCTTCGGCATAATGGATTGCCGGAGCGAGCACGCGGTCGAGGCCCAGCTTACCCACCCGGTCCGACAGTGTGCAAAAGGCGTCGATGGCGCCGGGAATGGTCACAGCGTGTGCGCTGTGCACCGGAACCTGTGCGTGGCCTTCCGTGCGCAGCGCAGCCGATGAAGCTGCTGCAGGCGCACGGCCAGAGCCGTTCAATGCCTGCACCTGTCCGTCCGGTGTCGACCACAACACAAAGCAGTCGCCGCCGATCCCGGTCATCTGAGGTTCGCAAATACCCAACAGCACTGCGCCGGAAATCGCGGCGTCCATTGCGTTCCCGCCAGCGCGCAGCGTGTCAACCGCGGCTTGCGCCGCTAACGGGTGAGAAGTCGCGCACATGCCCGACGTTGCCAGCACCGGTGAACGACCCGGCAAGTGAAAATCGCGCATGAAAAATCCCCTCTGAGTTGGTCGCGCCGCAACTTAACCTGATCGGCGGCCGTGTCCAGAAAGAGGGGGGGGGGAAGATCCTCGGCGCCGCGCACTGGGTGGGGGCAAATTCACGCGGCACCGAGGGAAGCCATATGCAGCTACAGGTATGTGTATCCCGCCAAATCAGGGCAACAATGTGGTCAGGCGGGGGCGCTTTTGCGATTTCTGATCCTCCCGGCCTGCAGCTTGCGATGGGACACTGAACAACGGGTCTAGCGGCCAGCAAATGCCGTGCTACGACCCGGGCCTTTGAGATGGGTGGGCGATTATCTCCGCGCTTCTCGACACGATGACACACGAGGCGCCAGAGCGCCGCGTGCGGTCAAACAGACACTGAGATCCGAAACGTCAGGCGGTTCGTGTCATCAATGCGCGCATAGTGCACATCCTTGGCCAGATCCTTGATCAGAAACCAACCAAAGCCGCCTTCGGGCATGTCCTCCGGTGCGACGTCGACGTCGACAGCCATGCCCACGGGCGTTTTGCCATTGGGCATTGCGCGCCCCTTGTCTTCAATCGCAAAGCCCAGACCGTTCGTTTGCCGCGCGCATTTGACGGTAATTGGTCCATTGCAATCGGCGACGGGATAGGCGTGCTCGACGATGTTGTTCATCGCCTCGGCCAGCACCAGTTCGACGGTTCCGATCTCCTCGGGCTCGAGGCCGTATGTTGCCAGACTGCCTTTCACCCGCTCCAGTGCATCACGTACACCCCAAGCGCCGCTTTCGAATTCGATGTGAAGATCAGGCTTATTCATAATGCGTCGGTGCGCTTTCTCGAATCAGGCCGCGTGCGCTTCCAAAGCGCGTTCAAGCGAGGGGAAAACGGAAAACACGCTGTCCATGCGGGTCAGTCGGAACACTTTTTCCACGTTTGGGGTCAGACCAGCGAGGATCAGCCTGCGATCCGGGCCGATGTTTTTCATCGACGCAACAATCGCGCCCAATCCACTCGAATCAATGAATTCCACATGGCTGAGGTCCAAGACAATCGCCGAAACATCGTTGTCAGTCTCGGCGCGCATCAAGTCTTTGAACACTATTGCCACAGCTGCGTCGATGCGCGCTGACTTCACCGTTACGATGTGCAACGCCCCGGACTGATGAGAAGTCAATTCCATCTTTGCGCCTTGTGTTAACCCGCGTTTGGCCTTTGGATAGCGCCGATTTCTTACCATTCGGTTTCACAAGGAAAGGGGTGCTGAATGTCAGCAGTGGTGATCGCGGGGGCAGCGCGCACGCCCATGGGCGGTTTTCAAGGCGCTTTGTCGGGCCTTTCTGCCTCTGCGCTGGGTGGCGCAGCCATGAAGGCTGCCTTGGACGGCGCAGGCGTTGAGACTGTCGACGAGGTGCTGATGGGCTGCGTCCTGCCTGCAGGCCAGGGACAGGCGCCTGCGCGGCAGGCGGGTTTTGCCGCTGGCCTCGGTGAACAGGTGCCTGCCACCACGGTCAACAAGATGTGCGGATCCGGGATGAAGGCGGCGATGATGGCCTTTGACCAGATCGCGCTTGGTCATGCGCGAACGATGATTGCAGGCGGGATGGAGAGCATGAGCAACGCGCCCTACCTGCTGCCCAAGATGCGCGGGGGCGCCCGGCTGGGCCACGGGCAAGTGATCGATCACATGTTCCTCGACGGGTTGGAAGATGCCTATGACAAAGGGCGGCTGATGGGCACGTTTGCCGAAGACTGCGCCGAAAGTTTCCAGTTCACCCGTGACACTCAGGATGGCTATGCCCTTGCTTCGCTGGCGCGCGCGCAATCGGCAATCGCTGGCGGCGCGTTTGATGACGAGGTTGTCGCGGTAACCGTAACATCTGGCAAGGGAACCACGACCGTAAGCGTGGACGAGCAACCCGGAACGGCACGCCCTGAGAAGATCCCGCATCTCAAACCTGCATTTCGGGATGGCGGTACCGTGACAGCGGCGAATTCTTCGTCAATCTCGGACGGGGCGGCCGCGCTGGTGCTTGCATCCGAGGCGACGGCAGAGGTGCAGGGACTTCCCGTCAGGGCCCGGATCGTGGGGCATGCCAGTCATGCGCAGGCACCTGGCCTTTTCACCACGGCACCCGTGCCTGCTGCAGCCAAGCTGCTGGATCGAATCGGCTGGACCAAGGACGACGTTGATCTGTGGGAAGTGAATGAGGCGTTTGCTGTTGTCCCGCTCGCGTTCATGCGGGAAATGGCGCTCGATCACGAGGTGGTCAACGTCAACGGTGGCGCCTGCGCGCTTGGTCACCCGATTGGCGCGTCTGGCGCGCGGATCATGGTGACGCTGCTCAACGCTCTGGAGAAGCGCGGGTTGAAACGCGGTGTCGCGGCCATCTGTATCGGTGGGGGCGAGGGCACCGCAATTGCAATTGAACGGCCCTGAGGGGCGGGATCAGCCGCCCTGATCCAAGCCTTCGGGTTTACCCACCACGACAAATCGCAAGTTCTCGGGTTGCAGCAGTTCGGCTGCCATCCGGTTGACGTCGTCCAAAGTGACGGCCTCGACCTTGTCATTGCGCGTCGGAATATAGTCGATCGGCAGACCCAGCATTTGCATGCCCACCATGATCCGCGCGATCGGGCCATTGCCGTCGAAATTCAACGGATAGGCCCCCGTGATAAAGGTTTTGGCGGCGTCTACTTCCTCTTGGGTCACACCTTTGGACGCGGCGCTTTGCCATTCGTCGCGGATGACCGATATGGCCTCGGCAACGCGGTCATTGGATGACGCCACCTGTCCCAGGATGACGGCAGCATGATCGCGCGAGGCGAGGTAGGAATAGACGCCATAGGTCAAGCCACGCTTTTCACGCACCTCGGTCATCAGACGGCTTTCAAAGCCGCCGGCCCCCAGAATCTGGTTCAGAACGCGCGCGGCAAAAAAATCCGGGTCGTCTTGTTCAATGCCGGAATGCCCAAAGACGGCGACCGATTGGGGCGTGTCGAAATCAACCACGGTTGTCCCACCGCTAAAGCTGAGCTCTGCAGGGCCCGGTTGCGGCGCGCCGGCGTCGGGCAAAGCGCCCAGCAACGTGTCGAGGAGCGGACCCAACTCTTCGGCGGTGATGTCGCCCACCGCGCCCACATAGATACGGTCCTTGGCCAAAACCGCCTTGTGCGCCGCGACCATATCCTCGCGGGTCAGGGCGGTAACACTTTCCAGCGTGCCTTCGTAATTCGAACCATAGGGATGATCGCCGTAAGCCATTGCGGCAAATGTGTTGCGGGCGATCTCGTCAGGGTCCTGGCTGTCGCTGCGCAGACCTGCGAGCACCTGTTCGCGCACGCGGTCCACAGCATCCTGGTCAAAACGCGGCTCAACCAGCGCAGTCCGCAACAACTCGACCGCTGCATCCCGGTTCTCGGTCAGAAAGCGGGCGGAGACAGAAAGGCTGTCGGCACCGACGTCGAAGGAATAGGAGGCGGCAAGGCTCTCGACCTCAGCGGCAAAGGCGCGCGCATCGCGGTCTCCAGCGCCTTCTTCCAAAAGGCCGGACATCAGGTTGATGGCACCACGTTTGTCCGGCGCATCAAGAGACGCACCGCCGCGAAAGCGGATTTCCAGCGCCATGAACGGGATCGACGGTTCTTCGACCAACCACGCGGTGATGCCGCCGGGGCTGGTCACCTCGACGATGTCCACGCCGGCCCGGGCAGGCAACGCTGTGGTCAGCGCCACGATCAATGCAAGACATAACTTTTTCATTGCGTCACCTCCGCTTGCTCAAGGGGTTTGGCGAGATACCCCGTGACCGATGCTTCGCGACGCAGGACGTTACGGGCGGCCTGCATGATCTCTTCGCTTGTGATCGATTGCAGTATATCCGGCCACGCCTGCACATCCTCCACGCTCAGGCCGGTGGCCAGAGCTGCACCATACCGCCGGGCGATGCGGTCCACGTCATCGCGTGCATAGATCTGCGAGGCACGCAGCTGATACTTGATCCGCTCCAGCAGCGCCGCGTCGATACCATCGGTCATAAATCGTGCCATGGTCTCGTCCATGGCCGCTTCGGCTTCTTCGAGGCTGATGCCCGGGGCAGGCACGATCACGACGTCAAAAGTTGCGTCATCAAGCGATGTTCCACGGTAAAAGGCGCCCGAAAACACGGCTGTCTGCGTTTCGAACTGCAGCTTCTCGGTAAAATAGCTAGTCTGCCCCCCACCCAGAACTTCGGCCAACAAGGTCAGCGCTGCCGCTTCGCGTTGGTCGCCCGGATCACGTTCCTGTGCGAGATAGGAACGGCTCACGAATTCCTGCGCCACGCGCGGATCGCGAAAAATGATGCGGCGCTCGGCAATCTGTGGCGGCTCGACGCTGCGAATCCGGTCTGGCAGATCAGGGTTTGCGGGGATCGCGCCGTAATGCTGTTCCGCAAGCCGCCGAACCTCTTCGGCGTCCACATCCCCTGAAACCACCAATATGGCGTTGTTGGGATGGTAATTGCGCTCGTAAAAGGACACGAGATCCTCCATGTCCAGCGTTTCCATCTCGTGCCGCCAGCCGATGATCGGGATGCCGTAGCCGCGGTTCAGGAACTGTGCCGCATTCATCTGCTCGCCCAGCAGGGCGCGCGGGTTGCTGTCGGTGCGCTGTTTGCGTTCTTCGAGGATCACCCCGCGTTCGGACGCGATATTGGCTTCGGTCAGTCGGATATTGCGCATCCGGTCCGCTTCCATCTGCATCATCAGTTCCAGCCGATCCGATGCGACGCGCTGGAAATACGCGGTATAATCATAACTGGTGAACGCATTGTCCCGCCCACCATTTGCGGCCACCACGGATGAAAACTCACCATCTTCCGTCGTATCGGTACCTTTGAACATCAGGTGTTCCAGAAAGTGCGCCACGCCCGATGCGCCGGCAGGTTCATCAGCCGACCCGGCACGGTACCAAACCATGTGCTGCACCACGGGGGCGCGGGTGTCTTCGACAACAACCACGTCCATCCCGTTGTCGAGGGTGAATGTGGTCACCGCCTCTTCGGCTTTTGCGACAGGTGCCAGGAAAATGGCGGCGAAGAGGGAAGCTCTGAAATGGGGCAAGAAACTCATTGGCGGTCCTGATCGATGCGTGCTGCTGCATCAAATACGACGGTACCAGCGCGGTTCAAGCGGTACTGGCAGAAACGTGAGCCTACCTGCGGCGGCGCCGATTGGCGGGTGGGGCCGACGGTGTGGGGATGCCAGCCGCCCGATACTGCGCTGCAACGCGCGCCGGATTCAGCGCCTGACGGCGATAGATCTGGGCATAGATGTCTTCTTTGAACAGCCGTATATTGCTCAGCCGCCGCTGCCGATCACGGAATTTCTGGTCCGCCGAGGCCAGCGTCGTGCGAATGCCCGGTTCGACACCAAACCGTGTCGCGTGGTTCACAAGCGCGGCATCTGCGCCGGGGATTGGCGCGCTGGGTGACGTCGCCCGCCCACCAAGCGATGCGTATGCCTCTTCGAGCGGGCGCTGGTCGGTGCGGTTGACGCCGCCGGGCGTGGGTTGCGGCAAGGCGATATAGCTTTCTGGCGCTTCCAGCGGCTTGGAAGGCACCAGCGCGAATTCATCAGGCCCATTCCCAAGCGACCGCAAATTGCGCAGATCCGGCTCGCCCGAACAGGCGCCAAGCGCGGTGATCGCTATGATGCACAAAATGTGCCGCATCTCTTGCCTCTTC
This sequence comes from Pseudomonadota bacterium, assembly GCA_038532285.1. GTDB lineage: Bacteria > Pseudomonadota > Alphaproteobacteria > Rhodobacterales > Rhodobacteraceae > Tateyamaria. The sequence continues at coordinate 17,078 of JBCBAV010000062.1, forward strand.
TTTCCCTGCATCGCTTTATCGCAGCTTTGGGGGCCATGTCACGCACCCTTTTTGCGCGGCTTTCCATCGTCGGCAAAGAACACAAGACCAAAGGCACCGGCGAAAATAAAGATGTCCGCGACGTTGAACACAAACGGATTGTCGATGCCGCAGCACGACATGTTGAGAAAATCCAGAACATAGCCGTAGAGCAACCGATCAAGAACATTGGCGAGCGCGCCGCCGATCAACAGCCCCGCGCTGATCTGCGCCAGCGCCGGCTGTGCACGCCGGGTCATCCACCACAGTACTGCCGCACAGATCGCCAGCGCCACGCCTATCAGCGCCCAGACCGGTATGCCGTAGCCAAGGCCAAAGTTGATGCCCCGGTTTTCGCCATAGATGAACCGCAGCAGCGGCGGGGCCACGTCGATGCTGTTGAACGCCGACACGCCCATCACGTGGATCACGAGGTACTTGCTGACCTGATCCAGAACAAAGGCGATCACCGCTGTGAGGCTCAGAAGTTTCATATGCTCAGTGCCGGAAATGCCGCATGCCGGTAAAGACCATGGCAAGCCCGGCCTCATCTGCAACCGCGATCACCTCGTCGTCGCGCATTGACCCGCCGGGCTGGATCAGCGCGGTGGCACCCGCCTCGGCCGCGGTCAGCAGTCCGTCAGCAAAGGGAAAGAACGCGTCCGAGGCCACAACGGACCCTTGGGTCAGTGGCGCGGGAAGGTCCATGACCTCGGCCATGTCCTCCGCCTTGCGTGCAGCGATCCGCGTGCTGTCAACGCGGCTCATCTGGCCCGCGCCTACGCCCACCGTCCCGCCATCCTTGACGTAGATGATGGCGTTGGATTTCACGTGCTTGGCCACGGTCCACGCAAACAGCATGTCGCTCAATTCCTGTTCGGTCGGGGCGCGTTTGGTGACGACCTTCAGGTCATCCGCCGTGATCTGCCCCACGTCCTTGTCCTGCACGAGGAATCCGCCTGCCACCTGCTTGAACGCCACACTCGCCGCCGATGCATCGGCCAGACCGTCCGTGGTCAGCAGGCGCAGGTTCTTTTTGGCGGCAAAGACGTCCAGCGCCGCCTGATCCGCACCAGGTGCAATGACCACCTCGGTAAAGATCCCCGCAATGGCCTGCGCCGTCGGGCCATCAAGCGGATGGTTCAGCGCGATGATCCCGCCAAAGGCGCTGGTGCGGTCGCAATCGAACGCGCGGGTATAGGCCTCTTCCAGCGTGGCACCCGTGGCCACGCCGCAGGGGTTGGCATGTTTGATGATGGCACAAGCCGGGCCCTTGCCCGCAAACTCGCTGATCAATTCGAATGCAGCATCGGTGTCGTTGATGTTGTTGTAGGACAACTCCTTGCCCTGATGCTGCGTCGCCGTGGCCACGCCCGGACGGGCCGAGCCATCGGTGTAGAATGCGGCGGCCTGATGCGGGTTCTCGCCATAGCGCAGTGTTTGCACCAGCGTTCCGGCAAAGCTGCGCCGCCGCGGCACGCCACCCACAGCACCGGCCATCCACGTGCTGACGGCCGTGTCGTAGGCGGCGGTGCGGGCATAGGCCGTCTGCGCCAACCGTTGCCGCAGCGCATAGGTCGTCTGGCCGTCATGCGCTGCCATGTCCGCCAGCACCGCGTCGTAATCCGCGACATCCACAACCACGGCCACGTCGCCATGGTTTTTGGCCGCCGACCGGATCATCGCAGGGCCGCCGATGTCGATATTCTCGATCACCTCGTCATAAGCGGCACCTTTGGCTACCGTCTCTTCGAACGGGTACAGGTTCACCACCACGAGATCGATTGGCGCGATGTCGTGTGCCTGCATCGCGGCCACATGCTCGGGGTTGTCGCGCAGCGCCAGCAGGCCGCCATGCACAGTTGGGTGCAGCGTCTTGACCCGGCCATCCATCATCTCGGGAAACCCGGTCGCCTCACTGACATCCATCACGTCGAGCCCGGCCTCACGCAGCGTTCGCGCCGTTCCACCAGTGGACAAAAGTGCTACGCCGTGCTGCGCCAAGCCCCGCGCAAACGCTTCCAGCCCGGTCTTATCAGACACGGAAATCAGGGCGCGGCGCAAAGGGGCAAGATCGGGCATGGGGCAGGGTCCTAGTCTTCTGTCGGCACAAGGCCCGGCACATCGCGGGCAAGATCGCGGATGCCAATGGCAGTTTCCTGCGCCTTGGACAAGGACCAGCGCACCCGCGTTGCATATCCCAGCGCCAGACCCGACAGCACAATTTGCTGCGCCGCACGCGGTTTCAAGCGCCCTTTTTCCAGATAGACGCTCGGCTCCAACGCCAAACCGCGCGTGCCGTCATGACGAAATACCCAGATCTCACCGCTCTTCAGCGCCATCGACACGGCCGCGCCACCCAGATCGATCGTGGCATCCACCTCTGGATGCAGGTGGAACCGGATGGCAAACGGGATGCCCGCCAGCTTGCGTGCGTCCATCAGCCGGTCAAAAATCCGCTTTTCGGTGTCTTCCATGGCCAGCAACAGGTCTTCGCCCGCCATGCCACGGCCATCAAAGGTCAGATCCAGCTGGCGTGCGTGTGTCAGCCCGTGGTTTGCGCGATATCCGTCGTGACCGCCCAGAAACTGCAGCCCATCGGGTGCCTGTTTCATTTCAATCGGCACGTGCGTCGGGGCGGAGATCAGCCGCTCGGTGCCGCTGCCTTTGTCCGGCTCTCCCAACCGCGCGCTGGAATAGCCGTTCAGGCACAGTGTCGAATGTGATGGCGTTGCGCGGCCTGCCCGTCGCCAGTCGGGGCCAAAGCTGCCGCCCGATCCGCAATTCACGATCAGCGGGCGCCGGCCCGAGGTCAGTTCGAACGCAAGGGTCGATGCGTGAGCATTCTGGCTTGCCGCGCCGTTGGGGGGCGGGGCTGCATCCACGATAACAGACGTGCGCCCGGCGCTGAGACGCACAAATCCCATCGACAACCCGTCCGGTGCACTGCTCTTGATCCCCGAAGCCGCCAGCGCATGATCCAGCCATCCTTCCTGTCCACGTCCGCCCCCGTGAAACCGCGCCAGCGCGCCGTCCGCATGGCGCAAAGTGCGCAGGGTCGGCGCAATGCGTTCGATCGCCTCTTGTTGTGCGCCCGGAACCTGCGCGCCGTGGTCCTCCAACGCAGCGGCGGTCCATGTGAGCAGGGTAAAAACCTCAAGCAACTCTTCGGGGTTTCGGGTGGGCAAACCGCCTTGGCCATCAATTTGCGTGCGGCATTCATCTGCCAGTGCGGCAACCACGGGCCGGGCCAGATCGTTCAGACTTTCGAGCGAAAAACCCGCATAGATCAATCCGCACAGCGCCTCGAATCTGGCGACCCCGGGGGCGGCGGCGTGCCAGCGTTTGGACAGAAACTGCGTTTGACCTGCCAGAGATTTGTAGAATGCATCAGAGGCCGCGCCGTCTTGCCCGCGCAACAGAAACAGGGCGTGGTTGATCCAGCGGATCAGCCTGCGCCCGGTGAGGTCTGGTGTCCAGCCCGGGCCGGATCCGCGACCAAACCGGTCGATCCAGGCCCAAAGCCAGTCTTGCGCCAATGCTCGGGTCGACGGATCGCCCACAGCCGCCAGATCGTCGAGCCAGGCAAAACCGTGGATGGCTTCGACCCACGCGCCGTCCGGGGCCTTTACATCCCAGACCAGTTCACCCTTCGCTTCGATCAAGGTGCCTGCAAACAGGTAATTGCCCGCCACAAGTTGCCGCCCGCGCGCAAAGCTGCCGATGGTGCGCGGCTCCGGCGACGACACGAACGAGATCGGG
>JBCBAV010000063.1:0-20837 GCA_038532285.1 Pseudomonadota bacterium
GACCCCCTACCCTTTCGTGACAGCGCGGAGCCGCAGCGGTTGTTGACAATGCGCGCCGCTTGCGGTTGTTAGCGATAACAGCGGGCGCGGCCCCGCGGGACCACGACGAAAGGGGCATGGCCATGGCGATCAAGGTTGCAATCAACGGGTTTGGCCGGATCGGCCGCAATGTGCTGCGTGCGATTGTGGAAAGCGGGCGCACGGATATCGAAGTGGTCGCGATCAACGATCTGGGCCCGGTCGAGACCAACGCCCACCTGCTGCAATATGACAGCGTGCATGGCCGGTTTCCGGTGCAGGTGAAGACGGGCTCGGACAGCATCGACGTGGGCCACGGGCCGATCAAGGTCAGTGCCGAGCGCAATCCTGCCGAATTGCCCTGGGGCCATGTGGACATCGTGATGGAGTGCACGGGCATCTTTACCTCGAAAGAGGCGTGCCAAGCGCATCTGGAAAACGGGTCGTCCCGCGTGCTGATCTCGGCCCCGGGCAAGAACGCGGACAAGACGATTGTCTACGGTGTGAACCACGACACGCTGTCGGGCGATGATGTGGTGGTGTCGAACGCGTCGTGCACGACGAACTGCCTGACGCCGGTGGCCAAGGTGCTGCAGGACAGCTTTGGCATCACGCGCGGGTTCATGACGACGGTGCACAGCTATACCGGTGATCAGCCGACGCTGGATACGATGCACAAGGATCTGTACCGCGCGCGCGCCGCGGCGATGAGCATGATCCCCACCTCGACCGGGGCGGCCAAGGCGGTGAGCCTGGTGATGCCGGAACTGGAAGGCAAGCTGGACGGTGTGGCGATCCGGGTGCCCACGCCGAACGTGTCGTGTGTGGATCTGACGGTGGAGCTGGATCGCGACGTGACGGCAGACGAGGTGAACGGCGCGATGCATGAAGCCGCCGCGGGCGCGCTGAAGGGCGTGCTTGGGGTTACAGATGCGCCGCTGGTGAGCATGGATTTCAACCACGATCCGCATTCGTCGATCTTTGCCACCGACCAGACCAAGGTGATGACCGGCAACCTCGTGCGGGTGCTGAGCTGGTATGACAACGAGTGGGGCTTTTCCAACCGGATGGGCGACACGGCGGTCGAGATGGGCAAATACCTATAGGATCAGCAGGCTGACCTTGTCATGGGCGGGTTTGTACTTGGCCGTGGCTTTTTCGATGGTCTCCTCGCGGATCATCTGGGGTTCGATCCAGCGCAATATGCGGTCGTCGCCCAGAAACACAAAGTTCAGTGAGTGGAATTCCTGAGGGCTGAAGCTGGAGAAGAACCCCCAGGCGATGCCAATGGCAAAGGGCAGTTCGGTGCGCCGGTTGTGGCGGTACCACTGGCTGATCAAGCCCTTGAAAATGAACGAATAATCGTCGCAATCAAAGAGGTTCAGGCCGGAATATTCTGCTTTTTTCGGCATCTCGGGTTTGATGTCGTCGATGATCTGGCGAAAGAGCGTGCCGGTGGGCAGTTCCATGGTCTGATCCGACACCCGCAGCTTGGTCACGTTACCCTTGTGATCGCGCATCGTTGAGGTGGCGAACTGGGCAAGCTTGGTACGGGTGACGGTTTCGACCATGGGTGTCAGAGCGTGGTTTCGTCGGGATTTGTTGTCGCGTCGGGATCGGTGGTTGCGTTGGGATCGACCGTGGCGTCGGGACCTGCGGGCGGTGCGGCTGCGGCACCGGGCAGCGCGGCGCTGGTGCCCGGCGGCGGGGCTGCCTGGCTGATGCCCAGCACGTCCTCTTCGACCTTGCGGTAATCCTTGAGCGCCTTGAGGAAATCGGCCTGCGCGGTCAGCAGCTTGGCGGAACTGTCGAGTTCGTTTTCCCGCAGACCGAGCAATGACGTGACCGCCTGATTGGTGCCTTCGAACACCGCCGTCACGATGCTGAGCGGCAAGAGCGCGGCGGCAGCCAGTTCGCTGGGTTTGGTGATGTCGACGGCTGATAGCGAGCCTTCGGTGAAGGTGTAGACGGTGTCGCGTTTCACGAAAGAAGAGCGTTCGATGTCGAGGCCGGTGATCTGGTGCGGATCGGGCACCTGCGCCACGTATTCGGTGACGTTGCCCGACCGTTTGTCGCGGAACGACAGGGTGACGGTGATCAGCGGGCGGTAGCACACCGCATAGTCGCAGGCGGGCGCGATGGTCACGGGGCGCGGTGCGGGGGTCACCTGCAGGTCAACGCCGTGGCTGCCATCATGGCTGAGGATGTGGCGCGTGCGTGCGACGCTGACCGGGTCGGTGGGATCGAGGCGCAGCTTGGCCACGATGGTGTCGGGCGGCGCCCCGATCCCGGCCCCGGGCACAAGGTCATCGCCCAGGCCACCCCGCACGCGGGCCAGATTGCTGAGCGATTTGGCAAGGTTGATCAGCGCGGTGGATGTCTGGTCTTCGGTCGAGACGGAGACGGAGGTGAGGATCTGCTTGTCGATCTGGAATTTCACCTCGTCCTTGGACAGGCGGTTGGGCACATAGTTCACCTCGTAGCGAAAGAGCGGCGAGGGATCGGGGCCCAGCGTTTCCTGATCGGTCTTGCGTTCGATGCGGAAGCGGCTGGAGCGGCGCATGCTGTCGGCATTGCCAAAGACATCAAAGCTGAGATAGCGGCGCGGCAGCGAATAGCTGGCGGCGATCTGGGTGCGCCGTTCGGCGCCGTTTGCGGTGAGGAACGGGCTGCCTGCGCGGTTGCTTTCCAGCGCGATGCAGCCCGAAAGCAGCGCGCATCCAAGAAGGCCGAGACCGGTGCGAAGTGGCGTGAACATGGGGCGCTTCATACCTTTCCGATGGGGGGGGCTGTTTCGGCATCGGGATCGCCTGTGGCGGCCGATTTTTCCTGGCCCAGTTCGGGGCCGATAAAGACATCGTCGTCGGAAATGGTGTCGAGCGTCGGGTCGTCGCCATCGGGAAAGCCCGATCCACGGCTGCCGAACCAGAAGCCTGCGATGCCCGCCGCCAGCGTGGCGAGGCCGTTGAAGACCGACAGGGCAAGTTCGTCTTTTCCCTGTGTAAACAGGTAGATCGCGATGGCGACCGCCGACACCGCATAGGTGAAGACCACGAAATAGGTCACCACGATGCGCACATAGCTTTTGGTGATCTTGTGCTGAAGTCGGGAGTCCTGTTGCACCTGAGCCCCGCTGCCGATTGCTGCCTGTTTGATGTTATATTTTTCGCAACAGTAGCATGAAACGCGGGAAAAATGCACGAATTCGGCGAATTCGACACCACATGGTAGAAAGTGTGGCTTTTGAGTCTAAGGCCGCAGCCTAGCCAAACCGGGTCAGCAGGGCGTCGCGCACCGCGGGGGGCACGAATTTCGACACGTCGCCGCCCAGGCGCGCGATTTCCTTGACCAGTTTTGAGGCGATGGCCTGGTGTTCGGCCTCGGCCATCAGGAACACGGTTTCGACGGTGTCGTCGAGCTTGCGGTTCATGCCGACCATCTGGAATTCGTATTCGAAATCGGCCACGGCGCGCAGGCCGCGGATGATGATCTGGGCACCCACGTCGCGGGCGCAGTCGATCAGCAGGTTTTCGAACGGGTGGGCGACAATTTCGGTGCCGGTCTGTTCGGACAGCTTGGCGCATTCGCCTTCGATCATTGCGACGCGGTCTTCGAGGGAAAACAGCGGCCCCTTGTCGCGGTTGATCGCCACGCCGATCACCAGGCGGTCCACCATGGGCGAGGCGCGGCGGATGATGTCGACATGGCCGAGGGTGATCGGGTCAAAGGTGCCGGGGTAAAGGCCAATGCGCATGACGCGGCTCCGTGATCGTGTTCGCGGACGTATCGAACATCATCCGTCTGCGAATGCAAGCCGTGGGCGTCAGTGGCCCATGATCATGCCCTGCAGGGCGTCGTTTTCATGTGCCAGTTCGCGCAGCCGCGCCTTGACCACGTCGCCGAGGGTGATGAGGCCCACAAGCTTGCCATCCTCGACCACGGGCATGTGGCGAAAGCGGCCATCGGTCATCATCGTCAGCACGTCGTCGGCGGTTTGCGCGCGTCCGCAGGTCACGAGGTTGGCGGTCATCAGGGTTTCGACCTTGTCCTGCATGACGCCCGCGCCGCGTTTGCCCAGTTCGCGCACGATGTCGCGTTCCGACAGGATCCCGTCTGCGTGTTCGCCGTCGTTGGACACCACCACGGTGCCAATGCGTTTGTCGGCCAGCACCTTGGCCGCCTGGGCCACACTGGTGCCGGGGGTGACGGTGACCACGCCATCGTCGGGTTTGGTTTTGAGGATTTGCAAGACCTGCATGGCTATCTCCGCTGAGTGGGTCACTGGCCCTAAGGTTGGCCGGTGGGTGCGGTCTGTCAAGTTTTGCCGCATCGCGCCGGGTGTGTCGGCGGTATCGTGGCGGCGTGTTAATATTGTGCAAAGCGATTTTGTCGCTCTGCCCCTTTTGCCTGCGACTTTGCACGACTATACGAAACGCCAACTGAACTGCGGGAGGATGAGATGCAGGAACTGACACATTACATGGACGGAGCGCATGTGGCCGGAGGGTCGGGCCGGTTTGCCGATGTGATGAATCCCGCCACCGGTGAGGTGCAGGCGCAGGTTCCGCTGGCATCAACCGAGGAAGTGGGCCGCGCGGTCGAGATTGCCGCCGCCGCCCAGCCCGCGTGGGGTGCGGTGAACCCGCAGCGGCGTGCGCGGGTGCTGATGAAGTTCGTGGATCTTCTGAACCGCGACATGGACAAGCTGGCCGAGGCGCTGAGCCGCGAGCATGGCAAGACGCTGCCGGATGCCGCCGGAGACGTGCAGCGGGGCCTTGAGGTCGTGGAATACTGCATCGGCGCGCCGCAGATGCTGAAGGGCGAGTTCACCGACAGTGCGGGCCCCGGCATCGACATGTATTCCATGCGCCAGCCCTTGGGTGTGACGGCGGGGATCACGCCGTTCAACTTTCCTGCGATGATCCCGATGTGGATGTTTGCGCCCGCGATTGCCTGCGGGAATGCGTTTATCCTGAAGCCCAGCGAACGCGATCCGTCGGTGCCGCTGATGCTGGCGGAACTGCTGGAAGAGGCCGGGCTGCCCAAGGGCATCCTGCAGGTCGTGAACGGGGACAAGGAAGCGGTGGATGCGCTGCTGCATCATCCGGTGGTGCAGAGCATCGGCTTTGTCGGGTCGACGCCGATTGCGGAATACATCTATGGCACCGGCTGTGCCAACGGCAAGCGTGTGCAGTGTTTTGGTGGCGCCAAGAACCACATGATCATCATGCCCGATGCGGACATGGATCAGGCCGCGGACGCTTTGGTGGGCGCAGGCTATGGTGCCGCGGGCGAGCGGTGCATGGCGATCTCGGTCGCGGTGCCCGTGGGGGACGAGACCGCCGACCGGTTGATCGAAAAGCTGGTGCCGCGGATCGAGAAGCTGAAGGTGGGCCCCTATACCGCCGGGAATGACGTGGATTACGGCCCCGTGGTGACGGCGGCGGCCAAGGCCAATATCGAACGGCTGGTGCAGTCGGGCGTGGATCAAGGCGCCAAGCTGGTGGTCGATGGGCGCGGCTTTGCCCTGCAGGGCTATGAGGACGGGTTTTTTGTCGGCCCGCACCTGTTCGACAATGTCACCAAGGACATGGACATCTACAAGACCGAGATCTTTGGCCCCGTCCTGTCGACGGTGCGCGCCCAAAGCTATGAAGAGGCGCTGGGGCTGGCGATGGACCACGAATACGGCAACGGCACCGCAATCTTTACCCGCGACGGCGATGCGGCGCGGGATTTTGCCGCCCGTGTCAACGTGGGCATGATCGGGATCAACGTGCCGATCCCGGTCCCGCTGGCCTATCACACCTTTGGCGGCTGGAAGAAATCGGTCTTTGGCGATCTGAACCAGCACGGACCGGATGCGTTCAAGTTCTACACCCGGACCAAGACGGTCACGTCGCGCTGGCCGTCGGGCATCAAGGAAGGCGGCGAGTTTTCCATTCCCGTCATGGAATGAGCGTCAGGACAAAAAGAAAGGCGCTGCAAGAGCGCCTTTCTTACACGTCATAGATCAACCACGTTGCCGTCGTCGAACCGCAGCGATTGCCGCAAATGCACTCAGAATCAATGCTCCCCCCGCAGGCAACGGCACGGGCGGCGGGTTTTGGCCCGGCGGCGTGTCGTCGTACGAGACTTTAATACCTTTAAGTTTGAAATCGTCATTCTTGCCCGAAGCCCCGAACCCGAACATCGTTCCGGTCCAGTCATTCTGGAAGGTGTAGGCGCCGTAGCTTGAATTCCACCACCATTGCGGAATGTCCGTTGACGCATAATACGTCCCCGCATCGACACCATCGACAACTGTAAATGAAAAGTCGTCGTTGCGCTGAACATGGGTGAAATACACCCGTTCGACGGTCACTTGCTGGGAAAACGACAGCTTGACCACTTCGTTCGGGCCCTTGCCGTCGACCTCGTGGCTGTCGTTGTTCTGCGTGGATGTCACACCAAGGCCGCCCAGATACTGGCCAAGGCGATAATCCTGACCAATGGAGCCGTCGTTGAGAAGTTTGTGCGCGGTTGCATCCACGGACAGGCCGGCGCCGGTAAATGTCAGCGCGTCGCCCGTGTTCTGCAGGCCGGCATTTCCGCCGAACCAGATCAGGTCATAGACTGTTGCCGCACCTGCGGATGTCGCACAGACAAACGCCACCGATGACGACATAAGAAAGCTCTTCAAAATAATAGCTCCACTCACAAAGAACCCGGAGGCCCTTAGCCCTTCCCACGACAAAGTTAACATAGGCGGATTTTTGCCGCAACGATTTGCTGCGTTTGCACAATACTCGCAATAGTAGAACACATTGATTTTAAATGAATTTTTACAGAGTGCGTTTTTGAATCACGTGCCTATAAATGCAGCAGCAGGGGTGTTGTTGCGATGCTCGCAACATTTTTTCTGGACAAATTCTGAAACGACCTAGCGATTGGTTCGAATTGGGAAACAATCTGGCCCAATGTCGCTGTTGGTTCGGTCGCGCGCAACATCGATTCGCGCAGGTGGCGAACCCGGCGTCGGCATCGTGCGACTATCCTTGTTTCAAAGCGCATACGCGCCGCACGATTGCGCGCAAAACTGTGGTTGCAATCTGCGTGTGAAGGCTAGAATTTAACGCCTGTTCAATTTCACCGTTTTGGGGGGCCAGATGGACTTTGCGTTGACCGAAGAACAAACCGCGATTTACGACATGGCCCATGCGTTTGGTCAGGCCGAGATCGCGCCACATGCGCGTGAATGGGAAGCGGCGGGGACCATCCCGAAGGCGCTTTGGCCCAAGGTGGGCGCGCTTGGGTTTGCGTCGCTGTACGTGTCGGAGGATGCGGGCGGTGCGGGGCTGAGCCGTCTGGACGCAACGCTGGTGTTCGAGGCGCTGAGCATGGCGTGCCCGTCGGTGGCGGCGTTCCTGTCGATCCACAACATGTGCGCCAAGATGCTCGACAGCTTTGCGGCGGAAGATCTGAAGGCGCGGGTGATGCCGGGTGTGCTGAGCATGGACACGGTTCTGAGCTATTGTTTGACCGAACCCGGATCAGGGTCGGATGCCGCGGCGTTGCGCACGCGGGCCGAGCGCACCAACGAAGGGTACGTGGTCAACGGCACCAAGGCGTTCATTTCAGGCGGCGGCTATTCGGATGCCTATGTCTGCATGGTGCGCACCGGTGAGGACGGGCCAAGGGGCGTTTCGACCCTGTTTGTCGAGGACGGGACCGAGGGGCTGTCGTTCGGCGGACTGGAGGAAAAGATGGGCTGGAAAAGCCAGCCCACGGCGCAGGTGCAGTTTGACAATTGCAATGTTCTGGCCGGGAATCTGGTGGGCGAAGAGGGGCATGGTTTCAAATATGCGATGATGGGGCTGGATGGCGGGCGGCTGAACATCGCCGCCTGTTCGCTGGGGGCCGCGCAAGCCGCGCTGGACAGTACGCTGGCCTATATGGGCGAGCGCAAGGCGTTCGGACAGCCCATCGACCAGTTCCAGGGCTTGCAGTTTCGCCTCGCCGACATGGAGATCGAATTGCAGGCCGCGCGCACCTTTCTGCGGCAAGCGGCGTGGAAGCTGGACACCGGCGCGCCGGATGCGACGAAGTTCTGCGCGATGGCCAAGAAGTTCGTGACCGAGGCCGGATCGAAGGTGGTGGACCAGTGCCTGCAATTGCATGGCGGGTATGGCTATCTGGCGGATTACGGGATCGAGAAACTGGTGCGCGATCTGCGGGTGCACCAGATCCTCGAAGGCACCAACGAGATCATGCGGGTGATCGTGGCGCGGGACATGTTGAAGAACAGATGAAACGCTTGGCGCGGCTCTACTGGCAGCACGAGATCTGGTTTCTGAAAGCCATCGTCGTGGACAAGGAGTTTTTCATCGCGTTTCTGCGCCATGAAACCCTGCTTGTCTGGTACGCTGTGCCCGTGATCGTCACGACTTACGCCGTTTATCTCTATGACGCGGGTGGGCTCGTGTTCTGGGGCTTGTTCGGGCTTGCCTGTGTCAGCTACTTGTGGGGTTTTTATGGCATCCTGCGGTTGTCCTATTCCTTCGCGTATCTGGGCGACGCCATCGATTTCGGGTGGCGGCGCAAGACGGAACCAACCATTTCTGAAAAGCGATTGAAGCACCTCCAACGCAAAGTGGGCGAGCCATGACAGACATCTCCATCCGCACCTCCGGCCGCGCGGGCCGGATCACGCTGCAACGCCCCGAAGCGTTAAATGCCATGACATACGAGATGTGTCTGGCGATTGAGCGGGCGCTGGATCAGTGGCGCGGGGACGATGCGGTGGCGTTGGTCATACTGGACGCCGAGGGGGATCGGGCGTTTTGTTCAGGTGGCGATATTGCAGACCTCTATGCCGCCGGACGGGCAGGTGATTTCGCCTATGGCCAAAAATTCTGGGCGGATGAGTACCGGCTGAACCACAAGATCTTTCATTATCCCAAACCGGTGGTGAGCCTGTTGCAGGGGTTCACCATGGGCGGCGGTGTGGGGCTGGGTTGTCACGGGTCGCACCGGGTGTTGGGCGAAAGCAGCCAGATCGCCATGCCGGAATGCGGGATCGGGTTGGTGCCGGATGTGGGCGGGACGCTGATGCTGGCGCTGGCGCCCGGGGGGCTTGGGCCCTACCTCGGCTGCACAGGCGCGCGGATGAACGGGGCGGATGCGATTTATGCAGGCTTTGCAGACGTTTACGTGCCGCAGAAACAGTGGGCGGACCTGACCGCCGAGCTGGTTGAAACAGGCGATGCCGACAGGATCGCGACGCGCAGCGTCGCCCCCCCTGCGGGACCCATCCAGACCGCCCAAGCCGACATTGACCGGCACTTTCATGGCGTGTCGCTGGGCGATGTGCTGACCACGCTGCGCGCCGAGGACAGCGATTTTGCGCGCGACACGCTCAAGCGGATGGGTCGCAACAGCCCGCTGTCGATGGCCTGCACCATCGACATGCTGAACCGGCTGCGCGGGCCTTCGCTGACGCTGGAAAAGGCGCTGGAGCTGGAATACCGGTTCACTGCGCGTGCGTCGGAACATGGTGATTTCCTCGAAGGTATTCGCGCCGCAATCATTGACAAAGACCGCCGCCCCGCGTGGCAATATGCAGACATGAATGTGCCCCCGGTTGCGGTGTCAAAGATGCTGATGCCGCTGGGGGACAAGGCGCTGAAGCTGGGAGGAACGGGGATGCAGATCGGGTTTATCGGGCTGGGCAATATGGGGGCGCCGATGGCGGCGAACCTCGTGCGTGCGGGCCACGCGGTCACGGGGTTTGACGTGGCGGGGACCACTGCCGAAGGTGTCGAGATGGTTGGCTCTGCCGCCGTAGCGGCGACCGGGCGCGACGTCGTGATCACCATGCTGCCCAATGGCGACATCCTGCGCGCCGTGGCCGCCGAGGTGATCCCGGCGATGCGCGCGGGGGCCTGCCTGATCGACTGTTCGACCGTGGATGTGGAAAGCGCGAGAGCCGTAGCCGCGGATGCAGAGGCTGCGGGCCTGCAATCGGTCGATGCGCCGGTGTCCGGCGGCATTGGCGGGGCCGCGGCGGGCACGTTGACCTTCATGGCCGGCGGGTCGGAGGCGGCGTTTGCAACCGCCCTGCCCCTCTTTGACATCATGGGCCAGAAGGCCGTGCATTGCGGCGACGCGGGCGCGGGCCAGGCCGCCAAGATCTGCAACAACATGATCCTTGGCGCCACCATGATCGCCACCTGCGAAGCCTTTGCGCTGGCCGACAAGCTGGGGCTGGACCGGCAGAGCATGTTTGACGTGGTCAGCACCTCGTCGGGGTATTCGTGGACCATGAACGCCTATTGCCCCGCCCCCGGCATCGGGCCGCAAAGCCCCGCGGACAACGGCTATGCCCCCGGATTTGCGGCGGAATTGATGTTGAAGGACTTGGGTCTGAGCCAACAGGCGGCAGAGGCGGTGGATGCGGACACCCCCATGGGTGCGCGCGCGCTGGAGCTGTACCGGACCTTTGTCGAGAACGAAGACGGACGGGGCAAGGATTTTTCGGCCATGCTGCCGCGTCTGGCGGCGCGGGGGCGGGACACTTCGCCTAAAGGTTGACAAGACGGGGCGCGGTGCGGCCTGATCGCGGGGTTGATCTGCTGCGAGACCCCCTGCCCATGCGGTACATCCTGTTTGCCCTGCTGATCGTTCTCGCGGCCTGTTCGGACCGCGGCACGTTCAGCTTTGCCCCCGCCGACCCGGCGGCGTCGGCCTATGACATCTTTGTCGCCAATTTCCGGCCCACCGACCCGCCCGCCGAGGGGGACCGCAGCCCGCCGCGCCCGTCGCAGATCCGGTACGAGAAATACCGCATGTCCGTGCCGCCCACCCACGAGCCGGGCACCGTGGCCTGGCCCAAGGGCACGCCAAATGCCGCCACCGACATGGTCAGCCTGAGCCACGACACTTACGACGATATGGGCCGGTTCGTGCAAAGCGTCCGGTCCGAGATTGTCGACGTGAACGAGGTGATGGTGTTTGTGCACGGCTACAACACCAACCACGCCGAGGCGGTGCATTTGCTGACGCAGGTGAACCACGATTTTGACGTGCCGGTGCCCACGGTGCTGTTTTCGTGGCCGTCGGCGGCGCGTGCCGTGGGATATCTGTATGACCGCGATTCCGTGCTGATTGCGCGGGACCAACTGGAGGATCTGCTGGTCGCGCTGAGCCAGCGGCAGAAGGTGGTGATCATGGCGCATTCCATGGGCAACCTGCTGGTGATGGAGACGCTGCGCCAGATCGGGCGGTCGCGCAGCATGGATATCCGCAACGATATCAGCGCGCTGTTCATGATCTCGCCGGATATCGATGGTGAGCTGTTCTTTAGCCAGGCCACGTCGCTGCCGTCGCTGCCGGAGTACAGTGTGGTGCTGGCCGCCGAACAGGACATTGCATTGCGGGTGTCTGCGTGGCTGACCGGGCGCAGCAACCGGCTGGGGTCGGATATCGACCGCTCGTCTGTCGGGGGTCTGCCGATCACGGTGGTGGATGTCAGCGCCTTTTCCAGCGGCGGGCTGGAACACACGATCGCCCTGCAATCGCCGTCAGCCATCGCGGTTCTGAGCCGGATGAACCTCGATACCCTGCCGGGCGAAGACCGGTTTGACCGTGTGGTGCGGGTGACGCCGGAAGGGCCGGATGCGCGGTGAGGTTGGGGGGTGGCTGCTGTGCGGGACGGCGCTTCTGTCCGGCTTGCGTGGGCAAACGTCTGATGCTCTTGGCCGCATGGGCAGGAACCGCCTGTTGAGCAATCTACCGGTTCACCAACGGTGCAAAGCGAATTGGGTTACGTCTACCCATCAACATCCGGATAGATGAAACCGTTCACCGGGTAGGTTTTGCCATATTGGCCCGGGTTGCTTTCTACCCTGACCTGCGTCCAGTCATTGTTTTCGGACACGTCCTTGACGCTCATTTCCAATGACACCCTGTTGCGGTGCCAGTTGGCGTGGTTGATGACAACCTCCCGCGCGCTGACAATATCCGACACGACCGCGACATGGCCCAGCCGCATCCCTCTGGTCGCTCGGAACGACATGACCGCGCCGACAACCGGTTCAGAGCTTCGTTCATACCGATCAAGCGCCTTGCCCCACCAATCCTTGGCATTCCCGCGAATTTGGATGCCGCTGAGGTTTCGGGCATACGGCACGCACCACACCCTGTGCCCAGCGGCGTGTTTTTGCGCGACCTCGCGCAGCGCCATTGATTGACGCTGCGGGTCGAGTTCAAATTCGACGTCGGGCAGGCTTTGGGCGCACGCAGATACAAGGGTGACAAGACCCAACGCGACCGCAGTTCGGGTGAGGGCAGACCGGAGCGGCCTAAACGCATTCGTTTTCTGGGGTGTATCTGTCATGACACTTCATTGCTGGAACGAATTTGCAAGGTGTACTGGGATATCTGGCCGGGGATGAAAAGAGGTCCGCCAGAAACTCGGCAAGGTTTTGCCGGTTCACGGTGTCGCAGTTTGGTCAATGACCGCGCTACGACAGGTAAACTCGCCCCCTGTGATGCAAGCTGCGCTTGAACAAGTCCTCCGGGTGCTCACACTGGCCATTCCCAGCTTTTAGGAACGCGGCAACTCGACAGAAAGTGACTGCTCATTTCGCGAATTGCGCGCGAGAACTAACCGCCCCCCTACTCCGCTGCAACCTTGCGCTGGGTCAGCATTGGTTTCAGGTAGCGGCCGGTGTGGCTGGCGGGGACTTCGGCGACCTCTTCGGGGGTGCCGGTGGCGACGATGGTGCCGCCGCCGTCGCCGCCCTCGGGGCCGACGTCGATGATGTGGTCGGCGGTTTTGACCACGTCGAGGTTGTGTTCGATGACCACCACCGTGTTGCCCGCATCGACAAGCTCGTGCAGCACTTCCAAGAGCTTGCGCACGTCTTCAAAGTGCAGGCCCGTGGTCGGTTCATCGAGAATGTAGAGCGTGCGACCGGTGGAGCGTTTCGACAGCTCCTTGGACAGTTTCACGCGCTGTGCCTCGCCACCTGACAGGGTTGTGGCCTGCTGGCCCACCTTGATATAGCCGAGGCCCACGCGCATCAGCGCGTCCATCTTTTCGCGGATCGACGGGACGGCAGAAAAGAACTGCTGCGCGTCCTCGACCGTCATGTCCAGCACGTCTGCGATGGACTTGCCCTTGAACTTGATCTCGAGCGTTTCGCGGTTGTAGCGCGCGCCCTTGCAGGTTTCACATTCGACGTAGACGTCGGGCAAAAAGTGCATTTCGATCTTGATGACGCCATCGCCCTGGCACGCCTCGCAGCGGCCGCCCTTGACGTTGAAGCTGAACCGGCCGGGTTTGTAGCCGCGCGCTTTGGCCTCGGGGAGGCCCGCGAACCAGTCGCGGATCGGGGTGAAGGCGCCGGTGTAGGTGGCGGGGTTTGACCGCGGGGTGCGCCCGATGGGGCGCTGGTCGATGTCGATGACCTTGTCGAGGTGTTCGAGGCCCTTGATCGTCTCGCAGGGCGCGGGCGTCTGGCGCGCGCCGTTGAGCTGCATGGAGGCGGTCTTGAACAGGGTTTCGATCGTCAGGGTGGACTTGCCGCCACCAGACACGCCGGTGACGCAGACAAATTTGCCCAGCGGGAAGTCGACGGTGACGCCCTGCAGGTTGTTGCCGGTGGCCTTGACCACGGTGACCTTTTTCTTGCCCTTCTTGCCCTTGCGGCGTTCCGTGGGCACTGGGATTTCGCGTTTGCCACAGAGGTAGTCGCCGGTGACAGAGCCGGAGTTGGCCAGTTCCGACGGCGTCCCCTTGGCCACAACTTGCCCGCCGTGCACACCGGCGCCGGGGCCGATGTCAAAGACATAGTCGGCCTCGCGGATCGCTTCTTCGTCGTGTTCGACGACGATGACGGTATTGCCCTGATCGCGCAGGTTTTTCAGCGTGCCAAGCAGGCGGTCATTGTCGCGTTGGTGCAGACCAATCGACGGCTCATCGAGCACATAGAGCACGCCGGTGAGGCCGGAGCCGATTTGGGAGGCGAGCCGGATGCGCTGGCTTTCGCCGCCGGACAGTGTACCACTTGAACGTGACAGCGTAAGGTATTCAAGACCCACGTTATTCAGAAAGCCGAGGCGTTCGCGGATTTCCTTGAGGATCGCGCGGGCAATCTCGTTTTTCTGCTGGGTCAGGCTTTCGGGGACGCTTTCGCACCAGGCGTAGGCCTCGCGGATCGACATCTGGACGACCTCGCCCACGTGCAGGCCCGCGATCTTGACGGCGAGCGCCTCGGGCCGCAAGCGGTAGCCGCCGCAATCGCCGCAGGGGCGGTTGTTCTGGTAGCGTTCGAATTCCTCGCGGATCCAGTTCGAGTCCGTTTCGCGGTAGCGGCGTTCCATGTTGGGAATGACGCCTTCGAACACGCGGGAGACCTGGTAGACGCGGCCACCTTCGTCGTAGCGAAAGCTGATCTCTTCGTCGCCGGAGCCGTAGAGGAACACCTGCTGCACATAGGCGGGCAGGTCTTTCCACTTGGCGTTCTTGTCGAATTCGTAGTGTTTGGCGATGGCTTCGATGGTTTGCAGGAAATACGGAGATTTCCCCTTGCGCCACGGGGCGAGTGCGCCGTCATAGACCTTGAGATTCTGGTCGGGCACGACGAGGCGTTCGTCAAAGAACAGCTCGTGTCCGAGGCCGTCGCAGGACGGGCACGCGCCGAAGGGGGCGTTGAACGAGAACAGGCGCGGTTCGATCTCGGGGATGGTGAAGCCGCTGACGGGGCAGGCGAAATTTTCCGAGAAGGTTATGCGGTTGGGTTCTGCGTCTTCGTCCTTGGTCGCCTCTTCGAAGATGGCGATGCCGTCGGCCAGATCCAGCGCGGTGCGGAAACTGTCGGCCAGGCGCGTTTCCAACCCCTCGCGCACCACGAGGCGGTCGACCACCACGTCGATGTCATGGCGGAATTTCTTGTCGAGCGTGGGCGGCTCGTCGAGTTCATAGAACTGCCCGTCGACCTTGACCCGTTGAAAGCCCTGCTTGCGCAGTTCGAGGAATTCCTTGCGATACTCGCCCTTGCGGTCGCGGATGATCGGCGCGAGGAGGTAGCCGCGGGTCCCCTCCTCCAGCGTCATGATGCGGTCGACCATGTCCTGCACCTGCTGCGCCTCGATCGGTTTGCCCGTGGCGGGCGAATAGGGCGTGCCGGCGCGGGCGTAGAGCAGGCGCATATAGTCGTAGATTTCGGTCACTGTGCCGACGGTGGAGCGCGGGTTTTTCGACGTGGTCTTCTGTTCGATGGAGATTGCGGGGCTGAGGCCCGCGATGTGGTCCACATCGGGTTTCTGCATCATGTCGAGGAACTGGCGCGCGTAGGCCGACAGCGATTCGACATAGCGGCGCTGGCCCTCGGCATAGATTGTGTCGAAGGCGAGCGAGGATTTGCCCGATCCCGACAGCCCGGTGATCACAACCAACTGATCGCGCGGGATATCCACGTCGATGCCCTTTAGATTGTGCTCGCGCGCGCCGCGCACCTCGATGTTTTTCAGCTCGGCCATGGATGCCCCCGGTTAACGAATTGCATATAAACCGCTGCGGCGGAGTCTCCAACGTTAAAATGAGAACTTTGCGCGAACATTCGCTGCGGTGCCCGGCATAGCGACGTTTGCTGCCGGAATTTGTCAGGGGGTCAGGTCTTGCGCGCCATGGCCCAGGCGCAGATCGGCATGGCCGGGTCGTTGTCGAGCGGGTCTGCGTCCTTGTCGAAGCGCGGGGGCCAATCCTCTTCGAGGTTGCGCGCTGCGGCGTGTCGGTTGCCCCACTGGTCGGCGACGATGGCATCCTCGTCAAAGCCCGCTTCGATCAGCAGGTTGGTCAGCCCGCGCGCGGACCAGCGCGAACAGTCGTTGGGGGCGGCGTGAAACGGGATGAAGAACGGAACGGCGACCCAGAAATGTCCGCCTTTCTTCAGCATCTGGCGCACGTGGCGGGTGGCGGCATAGGGGCGGTCGAGGTGTTCCCAGACCTGGTTGGCCATGATGAAATCGTATTTTTTCGGCTTGCCGTCGTCGTCGCGCACTGGGCCTTGGCAGATGTCGAAGTCGGGGTAGAAATACTGGTCGTAGACCGCGAAATTGAACGTCGCCCCCCAGCGGCCCGAGATTTCGGCGCTGCGCAGGTTGGCGGGGTCCAGCGCCTCGATCAGGCGGCGACTGCGGCGGTGCATGATGACGCGGTTCAGGCTGTGCATGGGCGCAGTTGACCCGATTCAGGCGCGGCTGGCTAGGCCCCGGCGCGTGGCCAAGAGCGCATGGCTAATCGCACCCAGCGCCAGCACAACGGCACACAGCAGGATCATGCCGCCATAGCCCGACAGCGCCAGCACGGCGAGCAGCGCGGGTGTGCCGATGGTGTTGCCCAGATTGCCCGCCTGCGCGAGCGCGCCATAGGATTGCGCCTGTTCGTCCGGCGTGGGGCTGAGTTGCGGAACCGCGGCAAAGGTGGCGCCCTGGACAAGGCCGAACGCGGCGGCGAGCGCGACGCAGGCAACGGGCGATCCCGGCACGAACCACAGCCAGATCAGCGCCGCAGCGCAGGTGACAAAGCCCAGTTGCACCACCTGCACCGCACTGAGGTACCGCAGGGCAAAGACACCCAACGTGAGCGACGACAGGATCGACACCAGCGGCATCGCGGCCAGCGTAAAGACGCGCCACGCCTCTGGGATGAAGGGCGGAAGTACCGTGAGGATGGCGAGGAAACAGAAGGTGTAGAAAATCCACCCCACGCCCGGTGCTGCGATGCGCGGGGAGCGGTAGATCGTGATGTGGTCGCGCAGCACGCCCGACAGGGACAGCGGCGCGGGCGGCGGGGCCTCTACCGGGCGCAGGAACCGGGTCAGGATGACGGCAAAGCCCGCCATCCACAGCGCGTGCGCCCAGAACAGCGCAGGCACCCCGCCCCACGCCACCAGCGGCAGGCCAAAGGTCACGAGAATGGTGAACGCGACGGAGAAAAACGTGCTCCAGAGCGACAGGGTGAACCCGCGGTGCCGTTCGGCGCTGAGGGCGGCGATCAGCGTGGGGGCGGCCACGACGAGGGCCAGATGCGACACCCCTTCGAGCACGCGAGAGGCCAGCAAGAGCGGCAGCGCGGGCAGTGTCGCCTGAAACGCCGACAGCGCCGCCCCCGACCACAGCGCCCACAGCATCGCACGGCGATAGCGGATGCGCGCCACCACAAGGCCCGCCACCACGCCCAGCACGATCCCGACAAAGCCAACGAGTGAGACAATGAACCCAAGGGCGGTGCCCGCGTCCGGGTACACCTCGGGCAGGCGGTCGAAGATGACAGAGATCTTGGCATATTGCCCGGCGGCCCCCAGCCCCGCACCCCAGAGGACGAAGACAAGGGCAAAATGGGTGCGGTCGGTCATGTGGTCCGGCTAAGCAATGCGGGGCGGGTCTGCAATGTCAAAACGTCTTCGGCGCGGTTCAGCGGCGCGACCGGCGGTGCCGCGGGCAAATACGCGAATGTGGCGGCGGTCCAACCGCACTCGGCCGGGAAAAACCGGATGCATTTGTGTTCCCTTTCGTCACGCCGAAAGGGGGTCTGCGCCTCGAAGGCCGAGATGTGTGTGCCAGATCCAGATGACGTCATCAGGCCATGGGCAGGCGTGAAAACGTGATGACAGGGCCGATGCGACCGCGTGTCGTCACGCACAATGGCATCGCGCGGGCAGAACTGTTGCCGGGATGGCGACAATCTTCAGCCCGCGCCCTCGCTCACCAGGATGAGTGTGGGCACACCGCCCGAGCCGAAGACCTGCACGTACACGAACTTGCTGCCGTATTGTGCCAGTGATGCCGGAACATATTCCGACCCTGCCGCCATCTGGCAACTGGTGGAGATCACGCTGCGGGCGTTGCGGTCGGCAAAGACCGGGTCCCATTCGTCGCCCTGCTGGCGAATGCCAAAGCGGTGATAGTTGGCCCGATCCTGTTGCACGATGGCGCAGAAACTGCCCAACGGAACGCCGCGCGAATTGCTCAGATCCGGACCGGTGAGCATGGCGTAGTATGCGGCAATCAGCTGTTGCGCGCTGACCTGAGCGGGCACTGTGAAGACGGCTGCAACCGCGATCAAAAGGGAAGCACAAATCGATTTCATAACACTCATCCCAAAAAAGAATGGCCGCAGGGTAGCGGCCATTCATGCATCTGAGAAGAGGTGCTGCGTTACATGTGAATGACGCGGTCGTAGGCGTCGAGAACGCTTTCGTGCATCATCTCCGACAGTGTCGGGTGCGGGAACACGGTGTGCATCAGGTCTTCTTCGGTGGTCTCGAGCGCCTGGCCCACGACATAGCCCTGGATCAGTTCGGTGACCTCCGCGCCGATCATGTGCGCGCCGAGCAGCTCGCCGGTTTTGGCGTCGAACACGGTTTTGACCATGCCCTCCGGCTCGCCCAAGGCAATAGCCTTGCCATTGCCGATGAAGGGGAAACGACCCACCTTGATGTCGTGCCCGGCCTCTTTGGCCGCCGCCTCGGTCAGGCCGACGCTGGCCACCTGCGGGTGGCAGTAGGTGCAGCCTGCGATGGAGTTCGGTTTGATCGGGTGCACGTCATTCTTGCCCGCGATCAGTTCGGCGACCATGACGCCTTCGTGGCTGGCCTTGTGGGCGAGCCATGGCGCGCCTGCGATATCGCCGATGGCATAAAGCCCCTCGACCCCGGTGCGGCAGAATTCGTCGGTGACCACGTGCGTGCGGTCGATCTTGACGCCGAGCGCTTCAAGCCCCAGCCCCTCGACATTGCCGACGATGCCTACGGCGCTGATGACGGTGTCGAACTCGTGCTTTTCGACCTTTCCGCCGACCTCGATATGCGCGGTCACTTTGCCCTTGGCACGGTCCAATTGCTTCACCATCGCCTTTTGCATGATGGTCATGCCCTGCTTTTCGAACGACTTCTTGGCAAAGGCGCTGATCTCGGCGTCTTCGACCGGCAGCACGCGGTCCATGACCTCGACCACGGTCGTGTCGGCGCCCAGCGTGTTGTAAAAGCTGGCAAATTCGATGCCGATGGCACCGGAGCCGATCACCAGCAATTTCTTGGGCATCCGTTTCGGGGTCAGTGCCGCTTTGTAGGTCCAGACCAGTTCGCCGTCGGCTTCGAGCCCCGGCAGTTCGCGGGCGCGCGCTCCTGTGGCGAGGATGATGTTCTTGGCCGTCAGTTCTTCGGTGCCCTTGTCGGTCTTGACGCTGACCTTGCCCTTGGCGGGGATCGTGCCCTCGCCCATGATCGTGGTGACCTTGTTCTTTTTCAGCAGGTGCTGCACGCCGCCAGAAAGCTGGCCCGCAACCTTGCGCGAGCGGGAAACCACGGCGTCGAGGTCATAGTCGATCCCGTCGGCTTTCAGGCCAAACTCCTTGGCCCGGTGCATCAGGTGGAACACCTCAGACGACCGCAGCATCGCCTTGGTCGGAATGCAGCCCCAGTTGAGGCAGATACCGCCCAGATGCTCGCGTTCGATGATGGCAGTGTTGAGGCCCAGTTGGGCGGCCCGGATCGCGGCCACATAGCCGCCGGGGCCAGAGCCGATTACAACAACATCAAAGGATTTTCCTGCCATATCAACAGCCCTCATCGCGCGGTTTCAAAAATTAGTTTACCGTTAAACTAATTTCTGGCGCGTCTCAACCGGGCGTGCTTGCGACATATCGCGCTCGGAATGCTGTGGATTTAGGCGGCTTTGCTGTCCTCAAGCGCGCGCAGGACCGAACCGTATCCGCCATTGCGCAGGAATGCTTCCTCGGCCTCCGACGTCTTGCGACCCAGTGCGGCATTGCGATGCGGGAAGCGACCAAAGCTGCGGATGACCTCGCGGTGCGCACGGGCGTGCAACAGGTAATGCGCGTCGCCGGTGCGTTCGTGGATGAGGCGCACGGCGCGGTCCTGATCGCACAGGTTTTCGGAATGCTCGAGTGGCATGTAGAAGAACTGGCGCGCGGGCGGATCGATCCGCATGTCCCAGCCGCGGGCGATGGCGGATTTCGCCGCGGACAAAGCGGCGCGGTCCATTGCAAAGGCACGCGGGTCATCGCGGAACAGGTTGCGCGAAAACTGGTCGGTCAGGATGATGTACGCGAGCGCCCCGCTGGGATAGGTGAGCCACAGCGAAAAGCTGCCTTCGCAAGCGGCTGGCCACGCGTCGCCGAAACGGGTGCGTATGGTCGCATCCAGCGCGTCGCTTTGCTTATACCACTCCTCAGGCGTGCATTCGTCCAGCCAGAAAGCCAGTATGTCTTCCGGTCCTACCATGGTCTTCCCTCCTACCCCTAAGACCCTGTTTACGCAGCGTTACACAGCGATGTTGGTAAGCCCAATCACTAAATACAACAGCGGCGAAACAAATTGTCGCGGCTGTGGTGGCGTTCACGCAGCCTCGTCACCCGCTTCTGCCTCAAGTTCAGACTCGATGACGTATTCTTGGGCAAATTCCATAGCAACGGGCGTGATCGCCGTGGGTGACACGACCACGTATTCGCCGGTGTCCTCGACCGCGGCGCGTTGCGTCATTCGGTAGGCGGCATAGGCTGACAGAAAGGCGAAAAGTACCGCCACGAACATAAAAAAACCCGCAGGCCCGGCCCGTTCCATAAGGACACCCAGTGTCAGCGGACCGAGTACCGCACCCAAACCCGAGATGAACACCAGACCGCCGGATGCGGCAGCCATGTCATCGTGGTCGAGATAGTCGTTGGTGTGCGCCAGCAGCAGCGAATAGAGCGGGTTCGACATGCCCCCGATCACAAACGCCGCAGCGAGCAGTAGCGTAAACGCGCTGCC
>JBCBAV010000064.1:0-20713 GCA_038532285.1 Pseudomonadota bacterium
CTTGAGCGCCTCCATGGTGGCGGGTGTGTCGGTCAGGTTCGGGCTGACAAGCACCGCCATGGGCGCGGTGTAGTAGGGGGCAGAGAAATCGACCACCTTGTCGCGTTCGGGCGTGATCGAATATTGCTGCATGTTCATGTCGAAGTTCTTGGCGCCGGGCTGGATCGCCTCGTCAAAGGACGAGCGGACCCAGACCACGTCATCGGCGGCAAAGCCCATTTCGGCGGCAACGGCATAGGCCACGGCGGCCTCGAACCCTTTGCCGCTTTCGGGGGCGTCGTCCATGACCCAGGGAAAGTAGGCCGGGTTGCCGGTGGCGATGGTCAGCTTGCCATCGGTCAGCGTCTTGTCCGCGGCACAGTGGCCACCGGCCAGAGCCGCGCTGGAGGCAAAGAGGAAAGCGACGAGGGGGATTGCGAGCCTGGGCATGGGGACCTCCTGTTGAATGACCCGGCTACGTTAGGGCGCGGGCCAAAGCGGTGTCCAGAGGCAAACGGCGGCATCCGGTGCCGGTCCGGGCGGTTGCCTAGTCGTAGGTCAGGTCGCGCGCCTTGCCGCGGAACACCCAGTAGGACAGCAGCGTGTAGCCCATGATCGCGGGCAGAACGAAGAGGGAGCCCACGAGGATGATGAACAGCGATTCAGGCGCGCTGGCAGCCTCGTAGATCGTCTGCTTTTCCGGCACCACGTATGGGTAGAAGCTGTAGGCCATGCCGCCATAAGCCAGCGTCCAGAGTGCAGTGGCGGCGGCAAAGGGCAGCCAGTTCAGCCGGTCGCGGTCAAATGGCATGCGCCTGAGCATCAACCACAGGGCAAGGATCAAGGCGCCGGACGCGATGGGCAGCGGTGCAAGGTAGAGGATCGATGGGTAGCTGAACCACTTGTCAAAGATCCGGTCGCTGACAAAGGGTGTCGCCAGCGAGATCGCACCGACGCCGAGGATCAGGCCCCAGATGCCGCGTTTTGCCCAGCCGATCGCCTTGAGTTGCAGCGCGTCGGTGTTCTTGTGGATCACCCATGTCGCCCCGATGAAGCTGTATCCGACGGTCAGAAAGACGGCGGTGAGCAGACTGAAGCCAAGGTTTACGGCGGTCCATTCAAGGCCCATGACATAGAGGCCCAGCATGAAGCCCTGCGCCAGTGACGTCATCAGGGAACCTGCGAAAAAGGCGTTGTTCCACAGGCGCTTGTAGGCGGCGGGGGCCTTGACCCGGAATTCGAATGCAACGCCCCGCAGGATCAGTCCGATCAGCATGATCGCGACCGGCAGGTACAGCGCTGTCAGGATTTCGCCATGCGCCGAGGGAAATGCCACGAGCAGCAGGCCCACGGCCAGTACCAGCCACGTTTCATTGGCATCCCAAAACGGGCCGATGGCCGCGATCATCGCGTCCTTTTCGTCGTTGTCGGCAAAGGGAAAGAGGACGCCCACGCCGAGGTCAAAGCCGTCAAGGACCACGTAAATCAGGATCGACAGACCCATCAGCCCCGCGAAGGCAAAGGGGAGCCAAACGGTCGGCTCCCCAAAGAGGTACATGTCGAACATCGCTTATTCCGCGGGCAATGCGGCCACGGGTCTGGCCTGCGCCTTGGGGGTGCGGGGTTCGATGGATTTGCCCTTGGACGCGCGGCGGGCGAGATAGAAGATTGCGCCGATATAGGCCACCAGCAGCAGGGCGTAGACCGTCAGGTACGCGATGAGCGAACTGAGCACCATGGCGGGGGGCACGTCGGCCACGGCCTCCTTGGTGGTCATGACACCCTGTACGAGCCAAGGTTGGCGGCCAATCTCGGTCGTGTACCAGCCTGACAGCGTGGCAAGCCAGCCGCTGAAGGTCATGGCGACAAATCCGTAGAGCACGGGTTTCGGCAGGCCTTCGACGCCGCGGCGGCCGGTGCCGTCGGCACGTTTGCGCAGCAGCAGGAACGACGCGCCCCAGCTGGCGAGCAGCATCAGCATGCCGGTGCCGACCATGATGCGGAAGGACCAGAACACGGGGCTGACCGGCGGGTGCAGCGCAGTGCCGTCGTCGGCCACGTATTCGTTCAGCCCCTTGACCTTGCCGTTCCAGTCGTGCGTCAGGACAAACGACGCGAGGCCGGGAATGCCCACTTCGAAATCGTTGGAACGGGTTTCCTCGTTGGGCAACGCAAAGAGCAGGAGCGGCGCACCGTTCTGCGTCTCCCAGACGCCTTCCATCGCGGCCACCTTGGCGGGTTGATATTCCTTGGTGTTCAGGCCGTGCATGTCGCCCATGAAAATCTGCACCGGGATCAGCAGGGCGGCGGCAAAGACCGCCGTCTGCATGGCCGCGCGCACGCCGCGGGTGCGGCCACCGATGAGCCAGCGGAACGCGCTGACCCCGGCGATGAGGAAGCTCACGGTGAGGAAGCTGGCCAGCATCATGTGGGCAAAGCGGTAGGGCATCGACGGGTTGAAGATGATCGCATACCAGTCGGTGGCATGTGCCACGCCGTCAATCATTTCAAAGCCTTGCGGCGTGTGCATCCACGAGTTCAGCACGATGATCCAGAACGTCGACATGGTGGTACCGAACGCCACAAGGAACGTGGCTCCGGTATGCAACCAGCGCGGAACGCGTGAAAAGCCGAACAGCATGATCCCGAGGAACACCGCCTCTAGGAAAAAGGCGGTCATGATTTCATAGGCAAGCAGCGGACCGGCAATGTTGCCGACGATTTCCATGAATCCGGGCCAGTTGGTGCCGAACTGGAACGACATGGTGATACCGCTGACCACGCCCATGGCAAAGGACAGGGCAAAGACCTTGACCCAGAACATGTACGCTTCCATCCAGCGGCCATCGCCGGTGGCGTTGTAGCGCAGGCGGAAGAACAGCAAGACCCAGCCCAGAGCGATGGTGATGGTCGGGAACAGGATGTGGAATGAGATGTTCGCCGCAAATTGAATGCGCGACAGCAAAAACGTATCGAGTATGTGGTCCATAAAGCCGTTACCTGTCTTGTTGGGCTATAGATAGGATACCGGTCGCAGCAGGACAGGGGGCTGCGACAGGGCATCGCGGGCGATATTTCGCGGCTGAAATAGCGGATGGTTTACAGGGCGTTACGCCCCTGCTGCATTCTGCCGCAAGGGGCGCAATTGTGAAACGCATCCAGAACCCTGCACGGCAAGTGGCATTGCGCCGCCCTGATTTGCTGGGCAATGTGCGGCGAAATTTTCGTGAAGGTACTTCATCCCATGTCCGGCCCGCTTGCCTCGCTACAAGTCGTTGAATTCTGCGGTCTGGGCCCCGGTCCGCTGGCCGGGCAGCTCTTGGCCGATCTGGGGGCGCAGGTGACGGTGATCGACAAGCGTAGCGCCGCCCCCGATCCCACCGACATCAACCGGCGCGGCAAGCGGTCGATTGCGCTGGATCTGAAATCCGGCGCGGGGCGCGCGGTGGCCCGCGCCATCATCGCGCAGTCGGATATTCTGATCGAAGGATTTCGCCCCGGCGTGATGGAACGGCTGGGCCTCGGGCCGCAGGACTGTCCCGACACGCTGGTTTACGGGCGCGTCACCGGTTGGGGGCAGACCGGGCCGCTGGCGCAGCGCGCGGGGCATGACCTGACCTATCTGGCGGTGTCGGGCGTGCTGTCGATGATCGGGCCACAGGGTGCGCCGCCTGTGCCGCCGCTGAACCTTGTTGCGGATTACGGGGGCGGATCCATGATGCTGATCTTTGGCATCCTGTCGGCGGTGATCGAACGGCAGGTGACCGGCAAGGGGCAGGTCGTGGATGCGGCGATGGTCGACGGTGTGCCCGCGCTGATGGGACTGATCCACGGGATGATTGCCGCCGGGCGTTGGGGACCGGAAAGGGGCGCCAACTGGCTGGACGGCGGCGCGCCGTTTTACCGCTGCTATACTTGCGCCGATGGGCGGTATGTGGCTGTCGCGGCGCTCGAGCCGCAGTTTTACGCCGAACTGCTGGCGGGGTTGGGGCTGGAGGCCGCAGACTTGCCGGATCAGAACGACGCGACACATTGGCCGCAGATGCATGAGCGGTTCGAGACCATATTTGCCAGCGCGCCGATGGCGCACTGGGCAGCACTGTTTGAGGGAACGGATGCCTGCGTGGCGCCCGTTCTGACGCTGGATGAGGCCGCCGCGCATCCGCATATGGCGCAGCGCGGGACCTATGTGCAGGACGGACCGCTACAGGCGGCTGTTGCGCCGCGGTTGTCGGGGATGCCTGGCGCGCGTCCTGCGTTGCCCGGTGCGGCAGCCGCGGATGCGGAGGCAATCCTGAAGCAACTGGGATATGACGCAGCACAGGTGGCCGCGCTGCGCAAGGACGGGGTGCTGACGTGAGGGCGATCTGCGCGGGCGGCGGTGTCGGCGGGCTGGCAGCGGGCATTGCGCTCGCGTTGCGCGGACACGATGTGCAGGTGCTGGAACAGGCGCCGGAACTGACCGAGGTGGGCGCAGGCCTGCAGATCTCGCCCAATGGCTGGCGGGTGCTGGAAGCTTTGGGGGTCACCGATCTGTTGGCACCCGCGGTGTTTGCGCCCGAGGCGATCGAGATGCGGGTGGGCCGTACCGGCGCGCGGGTGTTTCGCCTGCCGCTGCGCGAGGTGGCGCAGGCGCGCTGGGGCGCGTCCTACGTGCATGTGCACCGGGCCGATCTGGTGGACGCGCTTGTGGCGCGGCTGGCGCAGGTGGCGCCCGGCGCGTTGCAGACGGGGCAGACGATTACCGGGTACAGCCAAACAGGTGACGGCGTCGCGGTGCAGTTGGCGGACAGTGAGGCGCGGCACGCAGACCTGCTCGTGGGCGCCGATGGCATCCATTCCGGCATTCGCGCGCAGATGCTTGGCCCTGATCAGCCGCGATACACCGGCAACGTGGCGTGGCGGGCTGTCGTTCCTGTCGATGCGCTGGGCGACCATGTGCCGCCGCCCACGGCCTGTGTGTGGGTGGGCCACCGCCGCCACGCGGTCACCACGCGGGTGCGGGGCGGGGCCATGGCCAACTTTGTCGGCATGATCGAGACGCCGGAACCCGCACCCGAGGGGTGGCGCACCACGGGCACTGCCGCCGATGCGCTGCGGGACTTTGCCGGGTGGGATCAGACGATCACGGCGATCATCGAACATGCCGAGACCCTGAACCGCTGGGCCCTGTTTGACCGCGCGCCGCTACCGAGATGGGTCGACGGGCGGGTCACGCTGTTGGGCGATGCGGCGCATCCGATGATGCCGTCGCTGGCGCAGGGCGCGGTGCAGGCGCTGGAGGATGCGTGGGTGCTGGCCGCGTCACTGGACGCGGCGGCGACGGTGGAAGATGGGCTGATGACATATCAGGAGCGCCGATTGCCACGCACGGCGCGGGTGCAGCGCACATCAGCCGCCAATGCGCGGTTGTTTCACAAGGCGTCGACGCTGGGCCGCTGGGCGTTTTACGGGCCGATGGCAATTGCAGCGCGCGTCGCGCCGAACCTGCTGCACCGGCGGCAGGACTGGGTCTATGGTTACGACCCGACCGCGGCGGTCTGAGTGTTGCGCAGCGCCCCCGGGCTTTGCCCGGTCCAGGCCTGAAACGCACGGTAGAACGAATTGGGGTCGCGGTAGGCGAGCAGATAGCTGATCTCTTCAACCCGCAGATCGGTGTTGCCGAGGTAGTGGCGGGCCAGCGTTTCGCGCATGGCATCAAGTTCGGTCTGAAAGCTGGTCCCTTCGTCGCGCAGGTGCCGTTGCAGGCTGCGCACGCTCAGGTGCAGGCGCACGGCAGCATCCTGAACCTGCGCTTCGCCTGCGGGCAGCATTTCGGCCAGAACGGCACGCAGGCGCGCTGTGACCGATTGCCCGGCCCGCTGCAGGTCCACCTGCCGGCGAAAGCCCGGCTCCAGCGCGGCCCATTGTTCGGGGTCGGCAGATAGCAGGGGGCGGTCCGCGTCTTCGGCGCTGAGTGTCCAGGTGGAATGGGCGCCGACACGCACGTCGCAGCCCAAATAGTCCTCCATCGCCGGGATACAGTCGACGGGGCCTGTGATGGTCACGGACTGCGGTGACACGTGCGCGCCGGTGCAACTGCGGATCGCTTCGGTGAAGAACACCGCCTCGGTGGCGCTGAAGCTGGGCGGCAGGGGCAGGCCGGGGACATTGGAGGATTTGGTGACGTGCAGCGCGTCCGTTTCATCGCGCAGCATCGACAGGTGCAGCGGCCCGGTCAGCGGTTTGAACAGCGCAAGGCGTTCCAGACCGATGGCAACCGTGGGGCTGCAGGTGAACGCGAAAAAGGCCGGATTGAACGGGCCGCGAGCATAGGCCTGCCCGAGGATCAGCGGCGTGTCGGGGCGGGGCGCCTCGGCGATGATGGCATTCCAGCCGTCGAAGTATTCGACCGCCGTCACACCGCGGCCTTCGTTTTCGAAAAAGTCGGCGGGGCGGCGCATGCGGCGCAGGATGGCCGCAGGGTCAATGCCCAGAAGTCCGCACAACTGTTGCGTGGTGCGGCCCACCTTGTAGCGCATCTGGTGATCAAGCGTCATGGAACCACTGTGCCCGAGGGGCCGCGCCAAAACCAGCGTCTTGGCGCGATCCGCAAGTCTTTTGGCGCGGATTGTGGATCAGACGGTGGCGGCTTCGCGCACCACGGCGTCCAGCGCGGCAGAGATGTCGTCAATCGCGCCCATCGCGTCGACGCGGCGCAGCACATTCTGGCCGTCGTAGTAGGTGATGAGCGGTGCGGTCTGTGCGTGATACGCTTCGAGCCGCGCGCCCACCGCTTCGACGGTGTCATCGGCGCGGCGTGTCATGTCGGTCCCGCCGCAGCGGTCGCAGACGCCGTCGACGGCAGGGCGCTTGAAGCTGTCATGATAGCCTTCGCCGCAGGCAGCACATGTGAAGCGGCCCGAGATGCGGTCGACCATCGCCGCGTCATCCACCTCGAGGCTGATGGCGGCGTTGATGCGCTGTCCGGTCTCTGCCAGCAGCCCGTCCAGCGCCTCTGCCTGCACCGTGGTGCGGGGAAAGCCGTCGAGGATCACGCCGTTTGCACAGTCGGGTTCCGCCAGCCGGTCGCGCAGGATGTCGATCACGATCTGGTCCGAAACCAGCCCGCCGGCCTGCATCACGGCATCAGCGGCTTTGCCCGCATCGGTGCCAGCAGCGACGGCGGCACGCAAAAGATCGCCTGTCGACAGTTGCACGTAGCCAAATCGTTGTTCCAGCATGCGTGCCTGCGTTCCTTTCCCGGCCCCAGGCGGGCCGAGCAGGATCAGGACAGGACAGGCGGCGGGAGGTGTCACGCCGTCCATGATCAGGCGTCCGCGCGGTTCATGCGGTTGTCGATGAGATCATCGACCACGGACGGATCGGCCAGTGTCGACGTGTCGCCAAGCGCGCCAAAGTCGTCTTCGGCAATCTTGCGCAGGATGCGGCGCATGATCTTGCCCGAGCGTGTCTTGGGCAGGCCGGGTGCCCACTGGATCAGGTCCGGCGACGCGATGGGGCCAATCTCGGTCCGGACCCAGGTGCGCAGTTCCTTGCGCAGGTCCTCGGACGGCTCTTCGCCGTTCATCAGGGTGACGTAGCAGTAGATGCCTTGCCCCTTGATGTCGTGCGGATAGCCGACCACGGCGGCCTCGGCGACCTTGGCGTGTGCTACCAGCGCGCTTTCAACCTCGGCGGTGCCCATGCGGTGGCCCGAGACGTTGATCACGTCGTCGACGCGGCCGGTGATCCAGTAATCGCCGTCTTCGTCGCGGCGGCAGCCGTCGCCTGTGAAATAGTAGCCCTTGTAGTCGCTGAAATACGTCTTTTCGAAGCGCTCGTGATCGCCCCAGACGGTGCGCATCTGACCGGGCCAGCTGTCGGCGATGACCAGCACGCCTTCGACGCCGTCACCGTCGATCACGTCGCCCGACGTCGGGTCGAGCACCAGCGGCTCGATCCCGAAGAACGGCTTTTGCGCCGAGCCGGGTTTGGTGGGGTGCGCGCCGGGCAGGGGGGTCATCAGGTGACCGCCGGTTTCGGTCTGCCACCACGTGTCGACGATGGGGCAGTTCCCCTTGCCCACCACGGTGTTGTACCAGTTCCACGCCTCGGGGTTGATCGGTTCGCCCACGGTGCCCAGCACCTTGAGGCTGGACAGATCGCTTTTGGTCACGAACTCGTCGCCCTGACCCATCAGCGCGCGGATCGCGGTGGGGGCGGTGTAGAATTGGGCCACCTTGTGCTTTTCGCAGACCTGCCAGAACCGGCTGGCGTCGGGATAGGTCGGCACGCCTTCGAACATCAGCGTGGTGCCACCGTTGGCGAGCGGACCGTAGACGATGTAGCTGTGGCCCGTGACCCAGCCCACATCCGCGGTGCACCAGTAGATATCGCCATCGTGGTAATCAAAGGTGATCTCGTGCGTCATCGCCGCGTAAACGAGGTAGCCGCCGGTGGTGTGCACCACGCCCTTGGGCTGGCCGGTGGAGCCGGAGGTGTAGAGGATGAACAGCGGGTCTTCGGCGTTCATTTCCTCGGGCGGGCAATCGTCGGCGGCCTTCGCGGCCTCTTCGTGCAGCCAGAAATCCATGCCGTCGCGCCACGCGATCTGCTGGCCGGTGCGCTGAACGACCAGGCACTTGGTCGGATCAATCACGTTGATCAGCGCCTGGTTCACGTTGTCCTTGAGATTGGTGACGCGGCCACCGCGGGGGGCGCCGTCTGCGGTGATCACCACCTTTGCGTCGCAACCCGAGACACGGGCCGCGAGCGCATCGGGGGAGAAACCGGCAAACACAATGGAATGGATGGCGCCGATGCGGGTGCAGGCCAGCATGGCATAGGCCGCTTCGGGGATCATCGGAAGATAAAGCACCACGCGATCGCCTTTGCCCACGCCCATCCCCTTGAGCACATTGGCCATCTTGCAGACTTGCGTGTGCAATTCGCGATAGGTGATGTGCTGGGCGGCGTCGTTCGGATCATCGGGTTCCCAGATGATCGCAGTCTGATCACCACGGCTGGCCAGATGCCGGTCCACGCAATTGGCCGACACGTTCAGAGACCCGTCGGCATACCAGTTGATCGACACGTTGCCGTACTCAAATGAGACGTCCTTGACCTGCGTGAAAGGTTTGATCCAGTCCACGCGCTTGCCCTGTTCACCCCAAAATGCCACCGGATCGGCGACAGAGGCGGCGTACATCTCGTCATATTTGCCAGCGTCAATATGAGCGCCCGCGGCGAAATCAGCGCTGGGCGCATGTGTTTTGTTGTCGGACATGGGGTTCCTCCGGCTTTTGTCTTTGATCGTCCTGCGAGGCGCGCGCGGGCCTCCTCCTTTGGCCGGTGCGCGCGAGGTGCCCCCGCGTCACGGCGGATCATACCCGATGCTGAAAAGAATGAAATAACGCACGGTAATATAACGGTTTCTGTGTAAACTTTTTTCCGATAAAGCGCCGCATTTGTAAATCACGCGTCTGTGAGCCGGAAAAATTGCCGTGATTCCGCGGCATTGTCTGTCAAATCCACGCAGGTCCCCACGCAACCGGTGCCGTATGCCGCCGTCCAACGCGTTTCAGCGCGTGGCAGAGACAGGCCGCGGTGCAGCGATTTATCCCGTCGCGCGGGCCGGAATCCATCAGCCCGCACAGCAGAACCGCGAATTTTCCCACCTTGGGCCCAACAGCACTGGACTCCCCTTGCCTGATGGTTACCGTTTGCACATCGACGCGGCCTGATGGGCCGCGCAGGACATCAAAGCGGGCGCAAGCCCCGTTTCGGGAGGAAAACATGAACAAGATCGCTGTTGGCGCTATTGCTGGCGCCATTACCTGCACATTTGCACTCGAAGCCGCGGCCACGGAATGGAACGTCTCGGTCTGGGGCAAGCGCCGCGCCTTTACCGAGCACATCGAAAAGCTGGCCGAGCTTGTGTCGGAAAAGACAAATGGCGAATTCACGATGAACGTCAGCTATGGCGGCCTGTCCAAGAACCGCGAGAACCTCGACGGGATCAGCATCGGCGCATTCGAGATGGCGCAGTTCTGCGCGGGCTATCACCGCGACAAGAATCGGGTGATCACCGTGCTGGAACTGCCGTTCCTGGGGGTGGAGAACCTCGAGCAGGAAGTGGCCGTTTCGTCGGCTGTCTACGCGCACCCCGCCGCCGCCGAAGAAATGGCGCAGTGGAACGCCCGGCTGCTGATGACCTCGCCGATGCCGCAGTACAACCTCGTGGGCACCGGTGAACCCAAGAGAACCCTTTCCGATTTCGAAGGCATGCGCGTGCGTGCGACGGGTGGTCTGGGCAAGGCGTTCGAGGCCGTGGGTGGCGTGCCCACGTCCGTGACCGCAACCGAAGCCTACCAGGCGATGGAATCCGGCGTCGTGGACACCGTGGCCTTTGCCCAGCACGCGCACCTGAGCTTTGGCACCATCAACCAGGCCGACTGGTGGACCGCGAACCTCAACCCCGGCACGGTGAACTGCCCCGTTGTCGTGAACATCGATGCCTATGACAGCCTCAGCGATGAACACCGCGCGGCTCTGGACAGTTCGGTGCCCGAAGCGCTTGAACACTACCTGACCAACTATGCGTCGCTGCTGGAGCGCTGGGACAGCGTGCTTGCCGAAAAGGGCGTTCAAAAGGTCGAGATTGATCCCGCCGTGATCGACGAGTTCCGTGCAGCCGCAGCCGCACCGGCCCGCGATGCATGGATCGCCGACATGGAAGCGCAGGGGCTGCCGGGCCAGGAGCTCTATGACCTCGTGGTCAGTGCGCTGGCGGACGCAAAGGGCGGCAGCTAAGCGGCAGACGTGCGGTGCGCAGCAAATGTGCACCCTACACACCCAACCCTGAGGTGCGCCCGATGTGGCGCACCTTTTTCACCACATCGCGGGACGTGAGCCATGGCAAGCGCAGCAACCGTGCTGGAGGATTCCAGCCTTCTCAGCCGCCTTGACCGGGCGCTGCTGCCGCTTGAACGGGTGATGGCGCTGCTCAGCGGCGTGGCGGCATTTTCGCTGATGTTCCTCGCGGTCTATTCCGTGGGCGGGCGCGAGTTTTTTGAAAGCCCGCTCATGGGCTATGTCGATCTGATCGAAGCGTTGATGCCGCTGATTGCGATCATGGGCGTCTCGTATGTCCAGCGCGAGGGCATCCACATCCGCATGGACATCATCATCGGCGCCTTGCGCGGGCGGCTCTTGTGGCTGGTCGAACTGATCATGGTGCTGCTGATCCTGCTCTTGATGATCGCGCTGGTCTGGGGGGCGTGGTCGCATTTCGACCGCAGCTTTGACTGCGCGCGCCCCTTGTGCAGCCGCGACAGTTCCATCGACATCTCGCTGCCGATCTGGCCGTCGAAGCTGATCGTGCCGGTGGCGTTTGCCGTGCTGGCGGCGCGGCTGGTGTTGCAGGCGGTGGGCTATGCCCGGGCGTTCTGGTTGAACCTCGACCGCCCCGTCGCGGTGCCGCTGATCCAGAGCGTCGCCGAACAGGCCCGGGCCGAGGCCGACGCGATGGAGGGCGCAGACTGATGGACCCGATCACCATCGGCCTGTGGACCACCGGCGGGATGCTGGTGCTGGTGTTTCTGGGCATGCGCGTGGCTTTTGCCGCGGGGCTAGCGGGTTTCGTGGGTCTCGTCTGGCTGCGCTGGAACGGGTTCAACTATGACCCCGCGCGCCTGGGCAAGGCGGTTGAGATCAGCGTCAAGGTCGCGGGCCAGGTGCCGCATTCCAAGGTGTCGGCCCACGCGCTCAGCCTGATCCCGACCTTCATCCTGATCGGCTATCTCGCCTACTACGCCAAGCTGACCACAGCGCTGTTCGAGGCGGCCAAGAAGTGGATCGCTTGGGTGCCCGGCGGCCTTGCCGTGTCGACGGTTTTTGCCACCGCAGGCTTTGCGGCTGTGTCCGGCGCGTCGGTCGCCACGGCGGCGGTGTTTGCCCGCATCGCCATCCCCGAGATGCTCAAGATCGGCTACAACAAGCAATTCGCCGCCGGCGTCGTGGCCGCGGGCGGCACGCTGGCGTCGCTGATCCCGCCCTCGGCGATCCTCGTGATCTACGCGATCATCGTGGAACAGGATGTGGGCAAGCTGCTGCTTGCGGGCTTTATCCCCGGTGCGTTCTCGGCGCTGGTCTACGCGGCACTGATCATCGGGCTGGCGCTGACGTTCAAGAACATCGGTCCGCCCGTGGGCGGGTTCACGTGGGGCGACCGGTTCGTGTCGCTTCTGCCTGCGCTGCCCATCGTGGCGGTGGTCGTGATCATCATCTTCTTTGTCTACAACCCCTTTGGCGATGCCTGGGGGACCCCCACC
The DNA here is from genome assembly GCA_038532285.1 of Pseudomonadota bacterium. Classification (GTDB taxonomy): domain Bacteria; phylum Pseudomonadota; class Alphaproteobacteria; order Rhodobacterales; family Rhodobacteraceae; genus Tateyamaria. The sequence goes on from JBCBAV010000064.1 coordinate 12,294, forward strand.
GAGGGCGGCGCAGTGGGTGCCTTCATCGTCTTCTGCATGGCGCTCTATCGCGGCATGCGCTGGGGCGCGCTCAAGGATGCGCTGATTGAGACCGCCAAACTGACGGTGATGATCTTTACCATCATCTGGGGCGTGCTGATCTACGTGCGGTTTCTCGGCTTTGCCGATCTGCCGGGCGCGTTTTCGGACTGGATCACGTCCCTGACCGTGTCGCCGATGCTGATCCTCGTGTGCATCCTGCTGGCCTATGCTGTGCTGGGGATGTTCATGGACGCCATCGGCATGCTCCTGCTGACATTGCCAGTGGTCTACCCCGCGGTCATGGCGCTCAATGGCGGCGAGTTCGTAAGCGCCGAGGACAGCACATTCGGCATGTCGGGCCCGATGTGCGCGATCTGGTTTGGTATATTGGTGGTCAAGATGGCGGAGTTCTGTCTGATCACCCCGCCCATTGGCCTGAACTGTTTCGTGGTCGCGGGCGTGCGCGATGATCTGAGCGTGCAGGACGTGTTCAAGGGCGTGACCCCTTTCTTCATCGCCGACGGAATCACCATCGCACTTTTGGTGGCGTTCCCCGCCATCGTGCTCTGGCTGCCGTCACTGGCCTAGGGTTTCTTCTGGCCAAAAATACCTCGGGGGGCCGAAGGCGGGGGCAGCGCCCCCTCTGACGCATGCCTCAAATCGATCCCGCTTCGACCATGAAATTGCTGGCCGAACACATCGCCGCATCGTCGGAGGCAAGAAACACCGCCATGCGCGCGACGTACACCGGGTCAATCAGATCCGGCAGGCATTGCCGCGCGCGATGTTTTTCCAGCTTCTCCGGTGTGGCCCAAAGCTCTTTCTGCCGTTCGGTCATGATCCAGCCCGGGACGATGGCGTTCACGCGGATGCGGTGGTCGCCCAGATCGCGTGCCATGGTGCGGGTCAGGCCGTGTACCGCGGATTTCGCGGTGGTGTAGGCGGGAAAGCCGCCACCCGCCTCCCACCACGAGTTAGAACCAATGTTCACAATGGCCCCGGCGCCCGCGGCGATCATGTCGGGGGCCACGGTCTGGATGGCAAAGAACATGTGGCGCAGGTTTGTGGCCATGCGTTCGTCCCAATACTCCGGGGTCACGTCCTGCCAGTTGTGCCGGTCGTCGCGCGCGGCGTTGTTGATCAGTACGTCGGCACCGCCCAACCGGTCTTTCAAACGACCCAAGGCGTCTTGCATCGCCGGGATGTCGCGCAGGTCGCAGATTTCATAGGCGATCTCGCCCGTCGTCGCCTCCACCAGCGCGGCGGATCCGTCTGCATCCAGATCCAGAAACCCCACCCGCGCGCCCTGGGCTGCAAAGGCGGTCACGATCTCGGCCCCGATGCCCGAGGCACCGCCGGTCACGAAAACGGTCTTGTCTTTGAGCGAAGGGTAGGTGGCGAATTGCATGTCAGTCATCCTCAGGTGTGAATGCGGCGCGGAAGGCGTCGAGTGCCGCCTCTTCGGTGCCGCTTGCGTAGGCCTCAAGGGCCACTGGACCGGTGTATCCCATGGCAGCAAGGGCACGTGCAATATTGGGCCAGTGCATTTCGCCGGTGCCGGGTTCGCAGCGGCCGGGATTGTCGGCGACCTGCACCTCGCCGATCCACGGGGCGCAGGCGCAAGCCCAGCGGATCACGTCGCCCTCGCCCACTTGCGTGTGATAGAGGTCCAGCGTGATGCGCAGCTGCGGGCGGTTGATGGTCGAGACAAGCTCGAGCACGTCCGCGGTGCTGGCAAAGGGGCAACCGGGGTGATCGCGCTGGTTCAGGTTTTCCAGCGCAAAGGTCACGCCGAGGTCCTCGCCCAGATCGCAGACCCGGTGCAGCGTGTCGCGCGCCTTTTGCCACATGCCGGGGGCGACCGATGCGATCTGCAACAGCGGCAGACCACCGGGCCCAAGGCCGGTGCCGTGCAGGTTCAGCCGGTCCACGCCGAGGCGCAGGCCGATCGCCGCCGTCTCCCGGGCCGACGCGAGCAGCATGTCGGCGCCCGCGTCATCTGCAAGCCGCCCGTGCAGGTATCCATTCATGATCGTAAAATCCGCGCCAGTGGCTTCAAGCGCGTCGAGATCCCAGTCGGGCCAGTTCCACAGGCCCACGCCAAACCCCATCTCGTGCAGCCGGGCCGCGCGCCAGTGGATGGGCCGGTCCGGCCACAGCATCTCGGCGCAAGCCGCAAGGCGGACTGTCACCCGTCACGCTCCATGATCCATTCGACCTCCGGCGCAGGGACGAACCGCCACTTGCGCAGCGGACCAGCCATGACGTTGAGATAGTACATCTCGAACCCGTAGGGCGCACCGCAGGGGTGGTGGCCGCGCGGGACCAGCACCACGTCGCCATCGCTGACCGCCATGGTTTCGTCCAACCGCCCATCGTCGGTATAGACCCGCTGGATGCCAAAGCCGCTCGCGGGGTTCAGGCGGTGGTAATAGGTCTCTTCGAGGTAAGTTATGCGCGGAAAGTCATCCTCGTCGTGGCGATGGCTGGGAAAGGACGACCAGTGCCCGGCGGGGGTGAACACCTCGGTGACCAGCAGGCTGTCGGCGTAATCCTCGCCCTCCATCGCGATGTTGTTGATGTAACGGGCATTGGTGTCCTTGCCGCGCTGCGTCAGGGTGATGCCGTCGGGGCCGATGCGCCGGGCCGCGTGCCCGCCTTTGCCCGGGGCGGAACAGACGGCGATGACGCAGTCGGTGGTGGCCGTCGCCTCCCATTCGGTGCCGTTTGGCAGGTAGAGGCAATGCGGCGGCGCGCGCTCGAACACGTTCATACGCTCGCCCAGCTCGCCCCAATCCTGACCCGCGCCGGTGATCCGCGCCTTGCCCTCGACCATCACAAGGATCACCTCGCGCTCGCCTGTCGCCTCTGCCGCCGTGTCGCCCGCGCGCAGGTGATAGAGGGAGAAACCGACATAGCGCCAGCCCGCGCTCTCGGGCGTGATCTGGTGCACCTTGCCGCGCGTTCCAAACGGTTTGCACAAGAGATCAGGCATCGTCACCTCCGTAGTTTTCCGGCTTGAACAGGACAAAGAATTCCAGCGCCGTCACGGCACCCAGCAGCAGTGCAAAGATCGACCAGCCGACATTGCCCGCCCATGTCTCAAGCCCGCCCCAGACGGCTATGGCCAGCACCGTCAGCCCGCGCCGCAGGGGCGACAGAAAGAATGCGTGTTGCAGGCCAAGCTTTTTGAACATCAGGCCACCGCCAACCCGGCGTCTGCGCAATGCCGGATGATCGCGTCGTATCCCATTTTGGAGTAGGTGTATGGGTTTGCCTTGGCCGGGTCCTGTTCCGCCTCGACCACGATCCAGCCGCTGTAGTCCATCGCCGCCAGCGCGCGGGTGACGGCGGCAAAGTCGATGCAGCCGTCGCCCGGCACGGTGAAGGCGCCAGCGATCACCGCGTCGAGGAAAGATTGATCATTCTGGCGCACGTTTTGTACAATTTCGGGACGAATGTCCTTGAAGTGGACGTGATGCACGCGGCCCGCCCAGCGGTCCAGCGTCGCCATCACGTCGCCGCCACCAAACAGAAGGTGCCCGGTATCAAAGCACAGCCGCAGCGCCTCGCCCGATCCTTCCATCAGCGCGTCCACGTCTGCTTCGGCCTCGATGATCGACCCCATGTGGTGGTGATAGGCCATCGGCATGCCCTGATCGGCGCTCCACTTGGCCACCTCGGTCAGCTTGGCGGCGTAGGTGTGGATGTCGTCACGACTGAGTTTCGGGCGGTGGTTCACCGGGGTGCCGATGTCGCCCTGGATCGTGTTGGAACATTCGGCATAGACGATGCAGGGCGCGCCCAGATCGATGAATTGGCGGACCTGTCCCTTGATCGCCTCGATCTCTTCCTCGACAGAGTTGCGCAAAAGCGCGCCGGAACACCAGCCGCCGCACAGTTTCAGGTCAGCCGCGTCCAGATAGGCGCGCAACCCGGCTGTATCACTGGGCATGCGCTGGCCGCGTTCCACACCGGTATAGCCGATCTCGCGGCTTTCGCGCAGGGCCTGTTCCATCGTGTATTCGGCGGTGAGGTCGGGCAGGTCATCGTTCTGCCAGGCGATGGGCGAGATGCCGATTTCAACGGGCATGGTTGTCCTTTCACGTGTGGTGCGCGCAAGTCGCGCACACCCTACTGCGTGTTGCGGGTCTTGATCGCGGCCTCGTACGTGGCGCGTTTTTCCTGCACCTGCGGGCGCTCGGACACTTCAGGCACCGCGACCTCCCACCATGTGCCGCCGTGTTCGGTGGACGGGTACGGGTCGGTGTCGATGACGATGGCATAAGGGCCGCTGATGTCGTGCCGCTTGGCCAGCGCGTCCTCCAGCTCGGCGATGCTGGCGACCTTGACGGATGTAGCCCCCATCGCAGCAGCGTGCGCGGCAAAGTCGATGTGGCTGGGGGTGGCGTGCACCGCGTGGTCGAGCAGGTTATTGAACTGCTCCCCGCCGGTGCCCATCTGCAGCCGGTTGATGCAGCCAAAGCCGCGGTTGTCGGTGATCACGACGGTAAAGTCGATGCCCATCATCGCGGCGGTTGCCATTTCCGAATTGGCCATCAGGTAGGTGCCGTCGCCGGTAAAGCAGATCACGTCGCGGTCGGGGTCAGCCATCTTGATCCCCATGGCGCCCGCGATTTCATAGCCCATGCAGGAAAACCCGTATTCCATGTGGTAGCTGCCCGGGCGCCCGGCCTTCCACAGCTTGTGCAATTCGCCGGGCATGGTGCCTGCGGCACACATGGCGACGGTATTGTCGTTGGCGGCGCGCTGCACCGCACCAATCACCTGCATGTCGGTCGGCAACTCATTCCCGTCCGGGGCATCGGTCAGCGCGTCAACCTTGGTGAACCAGTCCGCTTTGGCGGCAGGCGCAGGCGCGTCGGCGCTGTGATCGCCGAGGGCGACGCTGAGAGCCTTGAGCCCTTCGCGGGCGTCGGTCATCAGCGGCATGGCGCGGTGTTTGTCGGCGTCATAGGCCTGCACGTTCAACCCGATGATCTGGCGGTCCGGGTTGGCAAAAAGACCCCATGAGCCGGTTGTGAAATCCTGCAGCCGCGTGCCAACGGCAAGGATCACGTCGGCAGCCGCACAGCGGTCATTGGCGGGCGCGCCACCGGTCACGCCGATGGGGCCAAGGTTCAGCGGATGATCCCATGGCAGTGCGGATTTGCCCGCCTGCGTTTCGGCCACGGGGACATTGTGCGCTTCGGCAAAGGCCTGCAGCGCGTCCGTGGCACCGGAATAATGCACGCCGCCGCCCGCGACGATGACCGGGCTGCGCGCGCTCTTTACTGCGGCCACCGCCCGCTCCAGCTCGCCTGCGTCGGGCCGGATGCGGCGTTGGTGCCATGTGTGCGGCTCAAAGAAGGTTTCGGGATAATCATAGGCCTCGGCCTGCGTGTCCTGACAGAAGGCCAGCGTGACCGGGCCGCATTCGGCGGGGTCGGTCAGCACGCGGAATGCGCGGGGCAGGGCGGTCAGCAGGTGTTCGGGACGCGAAATCCGGTCGAAATAGCGCGACACGGGGCGAAAGCAGTCATTGGCGCTGACCGTGCCGTCCTGAAAATCCTCGATCTGCTGCAGCACGGGGTCGGGACCACGGGTGGCAAACACATCGCCGGGCAACAGCAGGACGGGCAGGCGGTTGGCGTGGGCAAGGGCGGCGGCGGTGACCATGTTGGTGGCCCCCGGTCCGATGGACGAGGTGACCGCCATTGCGCGCCTGCGCGCCGACTGCTTGGCATAGGCGATGGCGGCGTGCGCCATCGTCTGTTCGTTGTGCCCGCGCCAGGTGGGAAAGTCGTCCTTGACGCCATAAAGCGCCTCGCCCAACCCCGCCACATTGCCGTGGCCGAAGATCGCCCAGATGCCCGCGAGGATCCGCTCGCCATCCTCGTTCATCTGCGCGCGCAGATAGCGCACCAGCGCTTGTGCGGCGGTCAGTCGGATCGTGCCCATGGCGCGTGCTCCTGCCGGGGGCGGATCAGATCTCCGCCAGTTCCTGTTCCAGATCGCCCATCTCGGCGCCGCCGGACATCAGGCGGCGCATTTCGTGATCGGTGATCTCTTCTGCGTTGCCCGCGCCGATGACTTTGCCCAACGCAAGGAAGGTGAACCGGTCACCCACAAGGCGCGAGTGGATTTCGTTGTGCGTGATAAAGATGATCGCGATGTCGCCGCGCTGGCGCACCCGTTTGACCGTTTTCAGAACACCCATCTGCTGTTTCTGACCCAGCGCCGAGGTCGGTTCATCAAGGATCAGAACCTTGGCCCCGAAATAGATCGCGCGGGCAATGGCCAGCGTCTGGCGCTGACCGCCCGACATGGTGCCCACAGCCTGCGTGGGGTCGGAAAAGTCGATCCCGATCTTGAGCATCTCGTCGTGCGCAATCTGGTTCATGGTATCGAGATCAAGCATGCCAAAGCTTTTCTTGATCTCGCGGCCCATGAAGAAATTGCGCGTCACGCTCATCAACTGGTTGAGCGCCAGATCCTGATACACCGTGCCGATCCCTGCGGCAGACGCATCGCGGGGCGACCGGAACTGCACCGGTTTGCCTTCGATATAAATCTGGCCTTCGGTCGGTTGGTGCACCCCGGCGAGCGTCTTGATCAGCGTGGATTTGCCCGCGCCGTTGTCGCCCAGAAGGGCGTGCACTTCGCCCGGGTACACCTCGAGATCGACGCCGCCCAGTGCGGTGAAGGGGCCAAAGCGTTTGACCAGCTTTTCGACGCGCAGATACGGTTCAGCCATGATCAAATTCCCCCCGTGATTCGTTTACGGATGCGTTCGTTGGCGAACACGGCGGCCAGCAGGATGGCACCGAGGAACACGCGGAACCACGCGCCGTCGATGGCTGGGATAAAGAACACCGCGTTGGCCACCAGACCCACCGTGATTGCGCCAAAGACCACGCCCAGTACGGTGCCAAAGCCGCCCGTCATCAGCGTTCCGCCCACAACGGCGATTGCGATGGCAAACAGCTCCATCAGGTTGCCTTTGGCCGCGTCGGAGGTGTTGTTTTCGTAGACCTGACAGGCGGCAAAGATTGTCGCGCAGAGGGCGGTGAACATGAACAGGCCAATCTTGACCTTGTTGGTGGGCACGCCGTTGGCACGCGCTGCATCCTTGTTATCGCCGGTGGCGTAGATCCAGTTGCCCAACTGCGTGCGGCTCAGCACGTAGTAGGCCACCAGCGCCAGCGCGATGAACCACGCAAAGCGGGCGTCAAACCCTTCGACCCATTGCGTGCCGCGGCGGTTGAGGTTGCCACCCAGCAGGAACCACTGGTCGCCGCGCTCATACCCGATGGACACGAAATAGGACCCGAGCCAGTACCACGCGTCATAGAACCAGCCGAACACCTCGCCACCAAAGGACCACGCGACCCAGCTTTCTTCCTTGTAGTCGGGCAGGCCCGAGACCTGCGTGGATTTGTTGATCAGGCGGAACGACACCTCGGTCACGCCGCGCATGAAGAACAGAAAGGCGAGCGTCACGATGAAACTCGACAGGCCCGAGCGCACGACGATGGTGCCGATCATCCAGCCCAGCGTGAGCGTCATGGCCAGTGTGATGACGAAGGCGGTGAAAGGTGTCGCCTCGCCCAGACCAAAGGGCAGGCCCCATTTCAGCATGATCGCCATGGACATCCCGGCAAAGCCGATCATCGACCCGATGGACAGGTCAAATTCGCCCGCGATCATCAGCAGCGCCGCCCCGATGGCGATGATGCCATACTGTGCGATGATCTGAATGTTGTTCTTTAACCCCAGGGCGTTGAACGCCTTGCCATCCGAGGCCCAGGCCAGCGCGATGACAATCACGATCATCACGATAAAGGCGCCGATTTCCGGCCGTCTGACGGTGCGTTGCAGCCAGGTTTCCTGCGCTAACCGGTCGGATTCATTGCGATCGGCCATGGTTCCCCCCTAAATGTCTTGGTGCATTCTTTGATTGGTCGCAGGCGGGACATACCGCCTGCGCCAGTCATTTTCAGGTGTCGACCGTCTTAACGGTCGATGCCTGCCAGTGCCTTCACAGCAGCTGCGTTCGACTTGTCCACGAAACCGGGGCCCGAGGCGATGTTGTTGCCGGGCAGAAGGCCTGCGTGGTTGTTGTAGAGGTGCAGCACGATGACCGGCATGTAGCCTTGCAGACGCTGCTGCTGGTCGATGGTGAAGGCCATCGTCGATCATGTCCATCACGCCGGGCGACAGGTCAAAGCACGCGAGGTGCACGTCGGCGCCCACGGCCGAAATCGCGCGGTGCGCGGCTTCGCAAACGTGGGGGCCAACAGCGAGCACGCCGTCGATGGACTCGTCAGCTTCCAGAGCGGCCGCGGTGCGGGTCTCGATCTGTGCAGGGTCGTTGGACACGTCGATCTGGTTGAGAT
>JBCBAV010000065.1:0-20169 GCA_038532285.1 Pseudomonadota bacterium
CTGGATCGCTTCGGGCAGGTCGGCGAACAGCGTGACCATCTCGGCTTGCGATTTGAAGTAGTGTTGCGGGGTCAGGCGGCGGCGCGGTTCCTGCTGATCAACATAGGCGCCCTCTGCGATGCAGATCAGCGCGTCGTGGCTTTCGTACATGTCCGGTTTGGGGAAATAGACGTCGTTGGTGGCCACCAGCGGCAGGTTCATCTCGTAGGCCATTTCAATGAGCGGCCTTTCGGTTTGCCGTTCGGCCTGTGGTGCGCCGTCCTCGCCCGGGTGGCGCTGCAATTCGACATAGAGCCGGTCGCCAAAGATCTGTGCCAGATCTTGCATCAACGCCTCGGCGGCGGGGCGTTGCCCGGCCTGCAGGAGCTGACCCACCGGCCCATCCGGCCCGCCGGTCAGGCAGATGATGTCGGCGCTGTGACCGCGCAGATCGTCCACCGTGATATGCGGCAGTTGCGATCCCTCGCGCAGGTAAAGGCACGAGTTCAGCTTCATCAGGTTTTCATACCCCGCCTCGGTCTGCGCCAGCAGGACCAGCGGTGCGGGCGCGCGGGGGCGGTCGCCCGGGCGCGGGGTGATGAATTGCAGGTCGATCTGGCAACCCATGATCGGCTGAATGCCCGCATCGGCAAGGCCCACCGACGCCTCGAGGGCGGCGAACATGTTGTTGGTGTCGGTGATCGCAATGGCGGGCATGCCCGCTTCCCGCACCATCTGGGGCAGCTTTTTCAGGCGCAGCGCCCCTTCGAGCAGCGAATATTCGGTGTGGGTGCGCAGGTGAATGAATCGTGGGGCATCGGTCATGGCGCTGATCCTAGGCCGCGCGCGCGTCCATATCCAGCGGTGCCGCATAGTTATGCACACCAAATCCTGTTCCGCGCGGTCACATGCGCGGCCACTTGCAAAACCCCGGCCAGCCGCCGTAGCCTGTGGCCTGATCGCCCGCCTCGTGTTTCTACGCCGCATCGAAACGCGGGGCCTTGAGCAGGGGCTTGGTACCGCGGCAGGCAACATCCATGCAGACCACCTTCCTTTTGAACGGAAGCGAGATCACGGCAGAGACCTCTGCCACCACAACACTGCTTGACTGGCTGCGCGAGACGCAGGGCCTGACCGGCACCAAGGAGGGCTGCAACGAGGGCGATTGCGGTGCCTGTTCGGTCATGGTGACGGATGCCGACGGGGCAAAGGCGCTGAACGCCTGCATCCTGTTCATGCCGCAGCTTGCGGGCAAAGCCGTGCGCACGATCGAAGGCATCGCCGCGCCGGATGGCACGCTTCACCCGGTCCAGCAGGCCATGGTCGACTGCCACGGGTCGCAGTGCGGGTTCTGCACGCCCGGGTTTGTCACGACGATGGCCACGGCGCATCTGAACGGCGTGACGGATTACGACACCGAACTGGCCGGCAATCTCTGTCGCTGCACTGGATACGCCCCCATCGTCCGCGCTGCCGAAACCGCCGCACACGCACCTGCACCGGACCACATAAACGACGCCCCGCTTCTTCTGGCCAAAAATACCTCGGGGGAGTCGCCAGCGGCGACGGGGGCAGCGCCCCCAACCACGCCCGAAGCGCTCGCAACATGGCTGCACAATAACCCCGGCGGCACCCTGATCGCAGGCGCCACCGACGTGGGCCTATGGGTGACCAAGGGGTTCCGCGATCTGGGGCCAGTTGCGTTTCTCAATCGCATCCCAGCACTGCGCGGTGTGACCGTGTCCGACGACCAGATACGGATCGGGGCGGCCACCACGCTGACCGAGCTTGGCGATGAGATCACGCCGCTGCATCCCGCCTTTGGCGAACTGATCCGGCGTTATGGGTCAGTGCAGGTGCGCAACGCGGCCACCATCGGCGGCAATGTCGCCAATGGCTCGCCCATCGGAGATGGCTCACCCGCGCTGATCGCGCTAGATGCGACGTTGCAGCTGCGCAGCGTACGCGGGGTGCGCTCTCTGCCGATTGCGGAGTTCTTTGTCGACTATGGCAAGCAGGACCGCGCGCCTGACGAGTACCTCGAGGCGATCACGGTACCGCGCGCGCAGGACGCCTTGCGCTGCTACAAGCTGTCGAAACGGTTCGATCAGGATATCTCGGCCGTGTGCGGCTGTTTCTGGATCGACGTCGCGGATGGCGTTGTGCGCGAGGTGCGGTTGGCCTTTGGCGGCATGGCGGGCACCCCGAAACGGGCCGAGGCCGCCGAGGCGGCATTGCGCGGGCAGCCGTGGTCCGAGGCAAGCGTGCGCGCGGCGATGACCGCGCTTGAGACGGACTTCACGCCGCTGTCGGACATGCGGGCGTCCGCAACCTACAGGATGCAAACAGCGCAAAACATGCTGCTGCGCGCGTGGCGTGAGGATCAGGGGCAAGCGGCCAACGTGCTGGAGGTGACACCATGAGCGTCGCACGCCCCCTGCCCCATGACGCGGCCCGGTTGCACGTGACAGGAGCCGCCCGCTATGTCGACGATGTGCCGATGCCTGCGGGCGCGCTGCACCTGTGCTTTGGGGTCAGCGACACCGCGCGGGGGCGGATCACCGCGCTGGATCTTGATGACGTGCGCGCGACAGAGGGCGTTGTCGCGGTGATGACGGCGGATGATCTGCCCTTTGCCAATGACGTCTCGCCCTCGGCCCATGATGAGCCGCTGTTGGCCAAGGGGGCGGTGCACTATGTCGGGCAACCGATCTTTCTGGTGGCGGCCACGTCGCACCTGGCCGCCCGCCATGCGGTGCGGCAAGCCCGGTGCGAGATTGCGGCGGAGACGCCGATCCTGACCATCGAACAGGCGATGGACGCTGACAGCCGGTTCGAAGACGGGCCGCGCATCTATGGTCGGGGCGATGTCGCGGCCGAGATGGCCGCAGCACCACACAGCCTGTCAGGCCAGTTCGAGATCGGCGGGCAGGAACACTTTTATCTCGAAGGGCAAGCGGCGCTCGCGCTGCCGGGCGAAGATGGCGACATGCACGTCATTTCATCCACCCAGCACCCGACCGAGATCCAGCACAAGGTGGCCGATGCCATCGGCCTGCCGATGCACGCTGTGCGGGTCGAAACGCGCCGCATGGGCGGCGGGTTTGGCGGCAAGGAAAGCCAGGGCAACGCGCTGGCCGTGGCCTGTGCCATCGTGGCCCGGGCCACGGGGCGGCCCTGCAAGATGCGCTATGACCGCGACGATGACATGATCATCACCGGCAAGCGGCATGATTTTCGCATCGATTACGATGTGGGTTTTGACGATACGGGAAAGATCACCGCGCTGGATGTGCGCCACTATACCCGCTGCGGCTGGGCGCTGGACCTCAGCCTGCCTGTCGCCGACCGCGCGATGCTGCATGCCGACAACGCTTATTTCCTGCCCGCGGTGCGCATCGAAAGCCACCGTTTGCGCACCAATACCCAAAGCGCCACCGCCTTTCGCGGCTTTGGCGGCCCGCAAGGCATGCTGGGGATGGAGCGGATCGTGGATCACATCGCGGCGACGCTGGGCGTGGATGCGTTGGCGGTGCGCAAAGCGAACTTTTATGCCTCCGGCGGAGGTATTTCTGGCCAGAAGAAGCAGACCACGCCGTATGGGCAGGAGGTCGAGGATTTCATTCTGGACGGGTTGGTCGCGCAGCTGCGTGAGAGTGCGGACTATGACGCACGGCGCGCCGCAGTGGCGGCGTGGAATGCAAAAAATGACACGCTGAAACGCGGGATCGCCCTGACGCCGGTGAAATTCGGGATAAGCTTTACCCTGACGCATCTCAACCAGGCCGGAGCGCTGGTGCATGTGTATTCGGATGGGTCGATCCACCTGAACCATGGCGGGACCGAAATGGGTCAGGGCCTGTTCCAGAAGGTGGCGCAGGTGGCGGCATCGCGGTTCGGTGTGCCACTGGAGGCGGTCAAGATCACGGCAACGGATACGGCCAAGGTGCCGAATACCTCCGCTACGGCGGCGTCTTCTGGGTCTGACCTGAACGGGATGGCGGTCAAGGCCGCCTGCGATACCATTCGCGACCGGATGGCCGAACATCTGGGTCAACTTTTTCAGGCGCGGCCCGCCGACATCGTTTTTGAGCGCGGGCTGGTGCGCGTCGGCGAACAGGAGATCCCGTTCGCCGAAGCGGCGCAGCGCTGCTATGCTGGTCGCGTCAGCTTGTCGTCGACCGGGTTCTACAAGACCCCCGAGATCGCGTGGGACCGGATCAAGGGCGAAGGGCGTCCGTTTTTCTATTTTGCCTACGGCGCCGCGGTGACCGAGGTCGTGATCGACACACTGACCGGCGAGAACCGCATCTTGCGCGCGGATATCCTGCATGACGCGGGCGCGTCTCTGAACCCGGCGCTGGATATCGGGCAGGTCGAGGGCGGGTACGTGCAGGGGGCGGGGTGGCTCACCACCGAAGAATTGGTGTGGGACGATCATGGCCGCTTGCGCACCCATGCCCCGTCGACCTACAAAATCCCGGCCTGTGGTGACAGGCCGGACATTTTCAACGTGGCGCTCTGGGAGGGGGAGAACCTGGCCGACACGATCTACAAATCCAAAGCGGTGGGCGAACCGCCGCTGATGCTGGGCATTTCGGCGTTTCTGGCGCTGAGCGACGCCGCGGCAGCGTGCGGCCCGCACTATCCGGATTTGCAGGCACCTGCGACGGCCCAAGCGGTTTTGGGTGCCGTGGCACGGGCGCGCGGCGATGTTTGACCGTGACGCCCTGATCGCGGCCTGCACGGCCCGTGGCCGCGTGGTGCGCGTGGTGGTGGCCGCAGTGCATGGCTCGGCCCCGCGTGAGGCGGGGGCGGCGATGCTGGTCTGGGACAACGGGCAAAGCGGCACGATTGGCGGCGGGCAGTTGGAGTTTGAACTGACCGCGCTGGCGCGCACGCTGCCCGGCGACCGCTTGTCCCGCCACGCGCTGGGTCCGGAGATGGGGCAGTGCTGTGGCGGTGCTGTCGAGGTGTTGAGCGAGGTCTATGACCTTGACCGCGCCCGCGCCCTGCCCGAGGACGTCATTGCGCGCGGCGCGGGTGAAATGCCGATGTCGGTCAAGCGGTTGATGCGCTCGGCGCGCAACCAGGGACACCGGCCCGGGCCGCAGTTGCGTGACGGATGGATGATCGAGCCGGTGCGCACTGAGCCGCAGCCGCTGTGGATCTGGGGCGCGGGGCATGTGGGCCGGGCGATGGTTGATCTGTTCCAGCATTTTGAACAGTTTCAGATCACGTGGGTCGATACATCGGCGGACCGATTTCCCAATGCTGTCCCTGAAGGCGTGCAGGACATCGTCGCCGCCGATCCGGCGCTGTTGATGCCGCGCGCACCGGTGGACGCGCAGCACCTGATCCTGACCTACAGCCACGCGATTGACCTTGGCTTGTGCCACGCGGCGCTGAGCCACGGGTTTGCCGGATGCGGGCTGATTGGATCCAGGACCAAATGGGCGCGGTTTCGCAAACGCCTGAGCGCTTTGGGCCATTGCGACGCGCAGATCGCGCGCATTCAGTGTCCAATCGGGGATCCGTCCCTTGGCAAGGCGCCACACATGGTGGCGCTGGGGGTGCTGCATGATCTGACGCGCCGTGCCCCTGTGGCCGACTTTGCAAAGGTGCGTGCATGAGCGTAGCGCTGTTGTCATTGGCTGGGCTGACCAAGGCCTATCCCGGCGTTCTTGCCAATGACAGCGTCAGCATGGCCATTGCCCCGGGCGAAATCCATGCTTTGCTGGGCGAAAACGGGGCGGGCAAGTCCACGCTGGTCAAGATGATCTACGGGCTGGTGAAGCCCGACAGCGGTCACATGCAGATGCGCGGCGCGCCCTTCGCCCCTGCCGATCCACGCGCCGCGCGGGCAGCGGGCGTTGGGATGGTGTTTCAGCATTTCTCGCTGTTTGATGCGCTGAGCGTGGCGGAAAACATCGCTTTGGGCATGGAAACACCGCCGCCGTTGCGGACCTTGTCGGCGCAAATTCAGGCTGTGTCCGAAACCTATGGCCTGCCACTCAGCCCCGAGCGGATTGTGGGCGACCTGTCGGCGGGTGAACGGCAACGGGTCGAGATCATTCGCTGCCTTTTGCAGGAACCGAAGCTCTTGATCATGGACGAGCCTACCAGCGTGCTGACGCCGCAGGAGGTGGACATCCTGTTCGAAACCCTGCGGCGGTTGCAGGCCGATGGCACCGCGATCCTGTATATCTCGCACAAGCTGGAAGAAATCCGCGCGCTGTGTGACACGGCGACGATCCTGCGCGGCGGCAAGGTTGTGGCGTCCTGCATCCCGCGCGACAGTTCAGCGCGCGAGATGGCCGAGATGATGGTCGGCAGTTCGCTGGCAGCACCGAAACCAAAGGCGCACGAGGTTGGCGAGGTTCGGCTGGCGCTGACCGGTCTTTCAGTGCCTTCGCCCTCGGCATTCGGGATGCCCTTGCGCGACATCGCGCTTGAGGTGCGCGCAGGTGAGGTGATGGGCATCGGAGGCGTGGCCGGCAACGGTCAGGACGAGTTGCTGGTCGCCCTGTCAGGCGAGTTGCGCAGTGGTGCGGGCATGATCGCATTTGACGGCCTCGATCTGGCCCGTCTGGGCGTGGAGGCGCGGCGCGCCATGGGCCTCTTGGCGGCGCCCGAAGAACGTTTGGGACATGCCGCTGCGCCCAACATGTCGCTTACGGAAAACGCGATGCTGACGGCCGCCACGCGCGAGGGGCTGGCCGCGTCGGGCCTGTTGAACTGGCGCAAGGCGCAAGGCTTTGCCGAGCGGGTCATCGACGCCTTTGACGTGCGCACGCCGGGCCCTGAGAATGCCGCGCGGTCGCTGTCGGGCGGCAATCTGCAGAAATTCGTGATCGGGCGTGAGGTGCTGCAACGGCCCGAGGTGCTGGTGGTGAACCAGCCCACCTGGGGTGTGGACGCCGCCGCTGCCGCCGCGATCCGGCAGGCGCTGGTTGATCTGGCGGCGGGCGGCGCGGCGGTGGTGGTGATCAGCCAGGATCTCGATGAGCTCATGGAAATCTCGGACCGGTTTGCGGCCCTGAACGAAGGGCGGCTGAGCGCGCCAAGGGCGACCGCCACGCTGGACGTGGAGCAGATCGGCCTGATGCTGGGCGGCGCCCACGGGATGGAGGTGGCCGATGTATGAGCCTGTGGCAGACCGGCCCTCCGGGGGGGATTTTTTGAAACAGAGAAGGACCTTGCGTCTGGAAGCACGGCCGCAGCCATCGGCGGTGATGGCCTATCTGACGCCGCTTCTGGCCGTGGTGCTGACGATGCTGGCGGGCGGGGCGCTGTTTGCGGCGCTGGGCAAGGACCCGGTTGATGCGATCATCACCATCTTTTGGGAGCCGCTGTTTGGTGAGTTTGCGTTTTTCTATCGCCCGCAGTTGCTGATCAAGGGCGCGCCGCTGGTGCTGATTGCCATCGGGCTGGCGCTGGGGTTTCGCGCGGGCATCTGGAATATCGGCGCGGAGGGGCAGTACATCGTCGGCGCCCTGTGCGGCGCGGGCGTGGGCCTAGCGTTTTATCCCGCCGAAAGCGTTCTGATCTTTCCGGCGATGGTGCTGGCGGGCGCGCTCGGGGGCTGGGCATGGGCGATGATCCCCGGGATCCTGAAGGTGCGGTTTGGCACCAATGAGATCCTTGTCAGCCTGATGCTGGTCTATGTGGCCGAGCAGCTTCTGGCCTCCATGTCATTGGGATTGCTGAAAAATCCCGAGGGGTTTGGCTTTCCCGGCTCGCGCAATCTGCAGCAGTATCCCAGCGCGCATAATGCTGATCTGATCGCCAATTCGGGCATGCATTGGGGCGTGGTGGCGGCGCTGATCGCGGTGATCCTGGCTTATGTCTTGCTCAGCCGGCACCGGCTGGGCTTTGCCATTCGGGTCACGGGGGAGGCGCCACGGGCGGCGAAGTTCGGTGGTGTGCATCCCGGACGGCTGGTGCTGTTTTGTCTGGGTATGTCCGGGTTGCTGGCGGGGCTCGCGGGTATGTTCGAGGTGTCGGGACCTGCGGGACAGGTCACCATCGATTTCAACGTGGGCTACGGGTTCACCGCGATCATCGTCGCCTTTCTGGGGCGGCTGAACCCCATCGGGATCGTGCTGGCGGGGCTGCTGATGGCGCTGACCTATATCGGTGGGGACATCGCGCAGTCGCAACTGGGCCTGCCCGCCGCGGCGATCCAGGTGTTTCAGGGGATGCTCTTGTTTTTCCTGCTGGCGCTGGATGTGATGACAAACTACCGGCTGCGGCTGGCCGTCCGGGAGGGGGCGTGATGCTGATCGCGGCGCTGATCCTTGCCGCAGGCGGTGCGCAGGCGGATTGGTACTGTGCCAGCGGGCTGGTGCCGGGGATGGTGCAGCCGTTTTCCAAGCTGGAAATGGACGTATCGCTGGACCCGGACGGCGGGTTCACCGCCCAGGGCACCGTGCGCCCGCAAGGCGAAGCGCACGGGTTTGACTGGACCGGCACGTGGACCGAACTGGACGGGCAGATCGTGATGATCGGCAAGACGCGCGGGCGCACATTCGGCGTGGCCCCGGCGGGCGAGTTGCGGGCCATGGCCACGCAGACCCATAGCGACGTGCTCATGCTCGAGCTGTCGTCGGACGAACATCCCGGGACGGGGCTGCGCTGCCTCACCCATCCGTTGGAGTAATGGCATGGACCTGAGCGCCATCAATCCTGTCCTTTTGATTGCCGCCATGATCGCGGCGGCGACGCCGATCCTGCTGGCGGCCATTGGCGAACTGGTCGTCGAGCGCGCGGGTGTGCTGAACCTCGGGGTCGAGGGGATGATGATCACGGGGGCGGTGTGCGGGTTCATCATCGCGGTGAACACCGGCTCACCCACTGTCGGCTTCGTCGCCGCCGCCGTGGGCGGCGCGCTCCTCAGCCTGTTGTTTGCGTTCCTGACGCAGGTGGCGTTGGCCAATCAGGTGGCGTCGGGCCTTGCGCTCACGCTCTTTGGTCTGGGGCTGTCGGCGCTGCTGGGGCAAAGCTATGTGGGGATCAAGCCGCCGTCGACGCCGTCCACACCGCTGGGACCGCTTGCGGACGTTCCTGTGGTGGGCCCGATCGTCTTTGGCCAGGACCTGATCGTCTATCTGGGCCTTGCGCTCGTGGCGGGCACGTGGGCCGTGTTGCGGTACACCCGTGCGGGCCTGATCCTGCGGGCGGTGGGTGAAAACCACGACGCGGCGCACGCGCTGGGGTACAAGGTGAAACGCATCCGCACGCTGGCGATCCTGTTTGGCGGAGCCTGCGCGGGACTGGGCGGCGCTTATATCAGCCTTGTGCGCGTGCCGCAGTGGACCGAAGGCATGACCGCCGGTGTCGGCTGGATCGCTCTCGCGCTGGTGGTATTCGCGTCATGGAAGCCGTGGCGCGTGCTGCTTGGCGCCTATCTTTTTGGCGGAATCACCCAGTTGCAGTTGAACCTGCAAGGCGCGGGCGTTGCAGTTCCTGTCGAGTATCTGGCAATGTCCCCCTACATCGTCACGATCATCGTGCTGGTGATCCTGTCCGCGGACAAATCACGCGCTCCCGGCTCGCTCGGGCGCCCATTCCATGCCTCACAATGATGGGGCCAACACCACTGGGGAGTACACAGACCAATGAAACTACACACGCTTTTGGCCAGCGCTGCGCTGGCTCTGGGCCTTGCTGGCGGCGCGATTGCTGATGGGCATGCCAAGACCAAGGTCGGCTTTGTCTATGTCGGGCCGGTGGGCGACGGCGGCTGGACCTATGAACACGATCAGGGCCGCCTCGCGGTCGAAGAGCATTTCGGCGACGCGGTCGAAACGGTGTACGTGGAAAACGTGGCCGAGGGGCCGGACAGCGAACGCGTGATGACGCAGATGGCGCTGGATGGCGCAGACCTGATCTTTACCACGTCGTTTGGCTACATGGATCCGACCAACAACGTGGCGGCCAAGTTCCCGGACGTGAAGTTCGAGCACGCCACCGGCTACAAGCGTCTGCATCCCAATGTGTCGACCTATTCGGCCCGTTTCTACGAAGGCCGCGCCGTGCAGGGCCACATTGCGGGCAAGATGACCAAGTCGAACGTCATCGGGTACATCGGGTCCTACCCGATCCCCGAGGTGATCCGTGGCATCAACTCGACGTTCATCCACGCCAAAAAGGCGAACCCGGATGTCGAGATGAAGGTGGTCTGGGTCTACACGTGGTTTGACCCGGCCAAGGAAGCTGACGCCGCCAAGGTGCTGATCGACCAGGGCGCCGACGTTGTGCTGCAGCACACCGACTCGACAGCTCCGCAGGCTGCCGCGCAGGAGGCGGGTGATGTGGTGACATTCGGTCAGGCGTCGGACATGGCGCAGTTTGGCCCATTCCCGCGGGTGTCGTCGATCATCGACGACTGGGCACCCTACTACATCGCGCGCACCCAGGCCGTTATCGACGGCACATGGGAGCAGATGGACACGTGGGACGGCATCGGCCCCGGCATGGTGAAAATCGGTGAGATCACCGATGCTGTGCCTGCAGACGTCAAGGCCGAGGCGCTGGCCCTGAAAGCGGCGCTGGCCGATGGGTCCTATCACGCGTTCACCGGCCCGCTGAACAAGCAGGACGGAAGCGCATGGTTGGCCGACGGCGAGACCGCCGATGACGGCACGCTGGCAGGCATGAACTTCTATGTCGAAGGCATCGAGGGCGAGATCCCGCAGTAAGCATCGCAGAATTTCTGCAGGAAAGCCCCGCCATGCGCGGGGCTTTTTGTTGGGCGGGTTGGCGTCGTCAGCCCGGAAAGATCTGCGCCATGCGCTGGTCGAAATAGGTCCAGGTCATTGTCGCCTTGTTTCCGGCAAGCCCGTGATAGTGCGATTTGCCGGTGTCGTTGGGAAGGCCAGCCCAGATCTTGGCAAGGTTGTTCATGAACCCGTGGCGCGACAGCTCGCCCGCCCGGAAGGCGTCCAATCCGGCCTCGGCCAGCAGCAGATCGGCCAGCGCGTCTTGCACCGGCGGGCTGAACCGGGTGGTTGGCGGCAGGTCCAGCGCGCCCACAAGGCGACGCAGGGTGGGTGGAATGAACTGATACCGCCCGATGGCGTGTGGCATGCCCGGAGTCGCGTCGATCCAGTCGTAAATCTCGGCCAGCGTCAGGGTTGTCGGCGGCCCGTCCGGCTTGATCCACGCACCGTATTGCACGGCATCATACCCGGCAGCGCCCGCTTCGGCCTTGGCAATCAGGCTGAGCAGTTCGGCCACGCCGCGTTGTGGGCCAAGAACGGCGGGGCGCGGTGCGAACATGCTTGTCCCGTTGCGACCGGAAAACAGGCTGGGGGAACCGCGGGATTGGTCGGCGCGCAAATGCACCAGCGGGGCAGTGGCCCCAAGCAGCGGCGCGCGTGGACCCAGCGGGATCAATTCCGCCTGTGCAGGTGTCAGTGACATCACCACACAGACCAGCCAAAGCCAGATCGCCCCAAACGCACGCATCGCAACTCCGTTCTGAAATCATCGCGTGATTGGGGATATGGCGGGCAAGGGTTTGACATTCCCTTGCCGTGGCACCCCGGGGCCGGAGCGAAATAGCTAAACTTCGACCGATCTCAGGTTGCCAGCGCAGCGTAGATCTCGTCCTTGAGCGCCATGCGCCGCTTGCGCAAAGCCACAAGGTGGTCTTCCGAAACCGCCTCGACCCGCGTCTCGGCCCGGTGCACATCCCGGTTCACGGCGTGGTAGGCGTCCGTCAGCTTTGCAAAATGCGCATCTGTCTGGCGCAAGGCTGAAATTTGCTGGACGTGCTCGGGGAAGTCCTGTGCCAGTTCATGCGGGGTGTGGGACATGTTCGGGGCTCCTTTGGATCAGCTTTTGCGGGATTCGGGGTGCAGCGAGGACGCAAGGATGTGGTCCGACGCATGCACCACCGTTTCAGCATGCTGGACCAGCGCGGGATCGGGCGCGGTGGCGACGGACAGATCCTTGTCCGGATAGTCGAGGCTGGCCAGAAAGTGCTTCATGCAGTTGATGCGCGCGCGTTTCTTGTCATTGGACTTGATGACGGTCCACGGCGCATCGGCGGTGTCGGTGTAAAAGAACATCGCCTCCTTGGCCTCGGTATAGTCGTCCCATTTGTCCAGGCTGGCACGGTCAATCGGCGACAGTTTCCACTGCTTGAGAGGATCGGTTTCGCGCGCGGTGAACCGGCGCCGCTGTTCATCCTGTGTGACCGAGAACCAGTATTTGAACAGCTTGATCCCCGACCGCGTGAGCATCCGTTCGAACTCGGGCGTCTGGCGCATGAATTCGAGGTATTCGTTGGGCGCGCAGAACGACATCACGCGCTCCACGCCCGCGCGGTTGTACCACGACCGGTCATAGAGAACGATTTCACCCGCCGTCGGTAGATGCTTGATGTACCGCTGAAAGAACCACTGGCCGCGTTCCTCGTCGCTCGGTTTGTTCAGGGCCACGACCCGTGCGGCACGCGGGTTCAGATGCTCCATGAATCGCTTGATCGTGCCGCCTTTGCCCGCAGCGTCACGCCCTTCGAACAGAAGAACCATCTTTTGCCGGGTTTCCTGAACCCACAGCTGTACCTTGAGCAGTTCGACCTGAAGGGCGGCTTTCTCCGCTTCGTAATCCGCGCGCGACAGGCGGTCGGCATAAGGATAGGATTTGAGATCAAAAGCTTGGGCCGCAGATGCGCCCGCCTTGCCGTTCTGTACATAGATTTCCGCCACGGCTCGTGCCTCCTGTGTCAGGGTCGCTGACACAAAGACACGCGTCGGCGCGTCTGTCCTTGACCTGCATCAATATGCAGGAATTCGACGGTTCATCCGTCTTTGCGGATCACGGCGTTTTCGGGGTCGTAAGGGCTGTCCTGCACGATCTCGGCGTCCCAGAGCTGGTCGAACATCCTGACCTTGAGCTTTTGCTCCGGCACCGCCAGTTCCGGCGTGACATAGCCCATGCCGATGGACTTGCCGAAGACCACCGAATAGCCGCCCGAAGTCAAACGCCCCACCCGCGTGTCGCCGTGATAGAGCGCCTCGCGCCCCCACGGATCGGCGTCGGCGGGGCCGTCGATGAGCAGGGTCACGCATTTGCTGCGCACGCCGGTGGCGACCATCTTGTCCTTGCCGTGGAAGCCCTTCGACAGGTCGACAAAGCGCGGCAGGTCCGCCTCGAGCGGGGTCGCGTCGCGGCCCAGTTCGGTGCCGAACGCGCGATAGGATTTTTCCTGCCGCAGCCAGTTCTGCGCGCGCGCACCCACCAGCTTCATCCCGTGTTTTTCGCCCGCGGCCATCAACTGATCCCACAGGTAGTTCTGCATTTCCATCGGGTGGTGCAGCTCCCAACCCAACTCGCCGGTATAGGCCACGCGGATCGCGCGCACCGGGCACATGCCCAGTTCGATGT
The DNA here is from genome assembly GCA_038532285.1 of Pseudomonadota bacterium. GTDB lineage: Bacteria > Pseudomonadota > Alphaproteobacteria > Rhodobacterales > Rhodobacteraceae > Tateyamaria. Next base: position 13,378 of record JBCBAV010000065.1, read on the forward strand.
TGCGCATCGACAGCCACGGGAACCGTTTGTTCGACAGGGCCGTGGCCGGATCGGCGTCCACCGCCAGTTCGTTCAGCACATCGCGCGATTTTGGTCCGGCGATGGCAAAGACACCCCACTGGCTGGTCACGTCCTCTTCGTTGATGCGACCGAACAGGGGTTCTTTTTCCATGATCGCCTTGTAGAGGTAATCCTGATCATAGGCGTGCCATGCACCTGCAGACACGAGGTAATAATCATCCTCGGCCACGCGCACGATGGTGTATTCGGTGCGGGTCGTGCCCGCGTCGGTCAGCGCATAGGTCAGGTTGATCCGGCCCACGCGTGGCAGCTTGTTGCAGGTGAACCAGTCCAGAAACGCGGTGGCCCCCGGCCCGCTGATGCGGTGTTTGGTAAAGGCTGTGGCGTCGATCAGGCCGACGCCTGTCCGGATCGCCTTGGCCTCGTCCACCGCGTATTGCCACCAGCCGCCGCGGCGGAAGCTGCGGGCGTCATGGTCAAAGCTGTCGGGGGCATCTGTTGGCCCGTAGTAATTGGGCCGCTCCCATCCGTTCACGCAGCCAAACTGCGCACCCGCCGCCTTTTGCCGGTCATAGGCGGGCGCTGTACGCAAGGGGCGGCAGGCTTCGCGTTCTTCGTCCGGGTGATGCAGGATATAGACGTGTTCGTAGCATTCCTCGTTCTTGCGCGCGGCATATTCGGTGGTCATCCAGCTGCCGTAGCGCTTGGGGTCGAGGCTCGCCATGTCGATCTCGGCCTCGCCCTCGACCATCATCTGGGCAAGGTAGTAACCCGTCCCGCCCGCCGCTGTGATCCCGAACGAGAACCCTTCGGCCAGCCACATGTTGCGCAGGCCGGGTGCCGGGCCAACCAGCGGGTTGCCATCGGGGGTGTAGCAGATCGGGCCGTTGAAATCGTCCTTCAGCCCCACCTCTTCGGACGACGGGATGCGGTGGATCATGGACATGTATTCCGCCTCGATCCGTTCAAGATCGAGCGGGAACAGATCGGCGCGGAAACTGTCGGGCACACCGAATTCGAACCGCGCAGGCGCATTGCGTTCGTAGGGGCCAAGGATCCAGCCACCGCGTTCTTCGCGCACGTACCATTTGGCGTCGGCGTCGCGCAGGACCGGGTGTTCGGGATGATCCTTGCGCCATTCCACGAGCGCGGGATCGGGTTCGGTCACGATGAACTGGTGTTCGACGGGGATGGCGGGGATCTTGATCCCCAAAAGCTGGGCGGTGCGTTGTGCGTGGTTGCCCGTGGCGGTGACCACATGTTCGGCGTGGATTGTGATCTGTTCGTCCGAGGGGACAAGGTTGCCGCCCTTCTCCACCATCTTGGTGCAGGTCACGTCCCAATGATTGCCGGTCCAGGTGTAGGCATCGACCTGCCATTTGCGTTCGATCATCACACCGCGCTGGCGCGCGCCCTTGGCCATCGCCATGGTGACATCCGCCGGGTTTATGTAGCCGTCGGTCGGGTGATAAATCGCGCCCTTGAGATCCTCTGTCCGCACCAGCGGATAGCGATCCCTGATCTGCGCGGGGCTGAGCCACTCAAAGGGCACGCCGCAGGTTTCGGCGGTGGAGGCATAGAGCATGTATTCATCCATGCGCTCCTGCGTTTGCGCCATGCGCAGGTTACCCACGACGGCAAAGCCCGCGTTCAGGCCGGTTTCTTCTTCCAGCGTCTTGTAGAACCGGATCGAATAGTCGTGGATGTGGGTTGTGGCGTAAGACATGTTGAAATACGGCAGCAGGCCAGCGGCATGCCACGTGCTTCCCGACGTCAGTTCGTCGCGTTCGAGCAGCATCACATCGTTCCAGCCCGCCCGCGCCAGATGGTAGGCGATGGACGTCCCCACCGCGCCGCCCCCGACAACCAGTGCTTTCACATGCGTTTTCATGTCGCGATTCCCCTTGCTCTGCGCCCGTTTTAGCGGACCGGTGCCAACGCCCTGCCCGCCTGCCGACGGCTGACCCGCAAAAAACGACGCGCCGTCTGATTGGGCAGGAAAAATCGCCGGTCAGATCACGGGACCGGGCGAAACGTGACGGTGCCGATGGGGCGCAATCCCTGCGGACGCAGAAACGCCGGGTGCGCCAGAAGCCGCACCGATTGGCGCGGTTGGGTTGGCATGTTCGGGCTTGCAAAATCCGGCCCGCTGTCTGCGCCCGCATCCCAGACCCACAGCGGTACCGTGCGCGTGACCCAGGCATCGTCCGCCCGCAGTTCAACAGCGCTGGCGCCAGTGAACCAGTCCGGGCTGGGGGCAAGCATCGTTGCGAAGGAGACGAACCGATGCTTTTGGCTCACGTCGATCTCGAATTCAAAGGTTCCGGTGCCGCTGTCGATCCCGGGCAAAACAATCTGTGATGCAACCCTGCCGCGCCGCCGCGCTTCGGCCAGCTCTGTTTCGAGCACGGTCACACGGCCGTTGGTCGCGACCAGCGCAAGCCCGCTCGACGCGGTGTTTCCGTCTTGAAAAAGCGCATGGCGGGACGAATGGGCATAGGCGATCAAGCGCGACCAGTGCTTTTCAACGGGATGCCCCGCACCCCCATTCCAGTTGAGCGACACGGTGACCGCGTAGCGCACGGTGTCTTGCGCCGCGGCGGAAGCGGCGAAAAACAGGATCAGAAGCAGCGCGATTGCTTTAGTTGGCAACGGACGGCCCCAGGATCTTGCCCGGATTCAGGATGCCCAGCGGATCCAGCGCGCCCTTGATCGCGGCCATGTATTCCGTCGCAGCACCCAGTTCCTGCTGGAGATACGCCATCTTGCCCTGCCCGATGCCGTGTTCGCCGGTGCAGGTGCCATCCAACCGGATGGCTTCGGCCGCGAGGAAGGCGGTGAACTCTTCGGCCCTGCGGACCTCATCGTGATCATCCATGTCGATCAGGATCAGCGAGTGGAAATTCCCGTCACCAACATGGCCAACGATGGGGGCCAGCAGGCCCAGTTCCTCGGCCTTGGCCTGCGCCCCCGTCACGGCCTCGGCCAGATGCGAGATCGGCACGCACACGTCTGTCGAAATCCCCTGCGCCCCGGGGCGCAGTTGCAGCGTGGCCCAGTACAGATCGTGCCGCGCCTTCCACAGCTTGTTGCGTTCTTCGGCAGTTTTGGTGGTGGCGAAATCCGTGCCGCCGGCATCGTCAGCGATGGCACCGAACATCTCGGCCTGTTCGGTCACGCCGCTGTCGGAGCCGTGGAACTCGAGCAGCAGCAGCGGTGTTTCCGGCAGGTCCAGCCCGGCATAGGCGTTCGCCGCGCGCACGTTCAGCGCATCCATCAGTTCGATCCGGGCCACGGGGATCCCGTACTGGATCGTCGAGATCACCGCCTGACAGGCCGCATCCACCGACGGAAAGGACATGCGCGCGGCCGAGATCGCCTCGGGAATGCCCTGCAGACGCAGGGTGATTTCGGTGATCAGGCCAAGCGTGCCTTCGGAGCCGATCATCAGGCGGGTCAGATCATAGCCTGCGGACGTCTTCTTGGCCCGTTGCGCGGTGCGGATGATGCGACCGTCGGCCATCACGACCTCGAGGCTGATGATGTTATCCTTCATCGTGCCATAGCGCACCGCATTGGTGCCCGAGGCGCGCGTGGCGGCCATGCCGCCCAGCGATGCGTTGGCGCCAGGATCAATGGGAAAGAACAGGCCCCGGTCGCGCAGGTAGGTGTTCAGATCCTCGCGCGTCACACCGGGCTGCACCACGCAATCGAGGTCCTCGGCATTGACCGACACGATCTTGTCCATGCGGGACATGTCCACGCAGATGCCGCCCGCCGGCGCGTTCACGTGCCCTTCGAGCGATGTGCCCGTGCCATAGGGGATCACCGGGACCTCGTGGGTGGCGCAGACCTTGACGATCTCCGATACCTCGGTCGTTGACGTGGGAAACACCACGGCGTCCGGCGCCTGCGCCCGGATATAGGTCGTGGTATGGGCATGCTGATCGCGGATCGCCTGCCCTGTCTGCAACCGGTCGCCAAAGCGTTGCTTGAGTATGCCGACAGCCGAGTTGATCCCGTCGTCGTTGCGCGGCAAATCAATCGCTTGCGCCATGTCGTTCCTCCCCCGAAACGGACCCTACCGGCCCATCGCAATTCCTTCGCGGCGCCGGTCGGCTCCGCCTTGCAGCGTGTCGCCTATGGCTATCCCGTGCAAGCCCGAGGTGAGCGCACGCGCGTTCACGTCGTATCCCATGTCGGTCAGGGCCGGGGCAAGTGCGGTGGCGGCAGTGCCGTCCTCAAGATCATAGGTGCCAAAGCGGTTGACCGCGTGGGGCAGATCGATTGCCGCCTGCACATCAAGACCCCAGTCGAGCATGCCGATTACGGTCTTGGCCACGTAGCCGATAATCCGGCTGCCGCCCGGCGATCCGATGGCCAGCACCGGGGCGCCGTCTTTCAGCACGATGGTGGGCGCCATGGACGACCGTGGCCGTTTGCCCGGCGCGAGCGCGTTGGCGATGGACACGCCGTCGCGGTGGGTGCGGAAGCTAAAATCGGTCAACTCGTTGTTCAGAAGGAAGCCCCGGACCATGAGCCGCGAGCCGAACGCGTTTTCGATGGTCGTGGTCATCGAGGCGACGTTGCCGTCCTTGTCGACGATCGAGATGTGCGAGGTCGACGGCAGCTCGAGGCTTTCGTCGTCAGCCCAGCGCAGGCTGTGGTCGAATTGCGGCGTGCCCGGTGCCACATCGCCCAAGGCGGCCTCGCCCCCCAGCAGCGTCGCGCGGTTGGCGAGGTAGTCTGGATCGACCAGCCCCGCCGTGGGCATGGGCACAAAATCACTGTCGGCCATATATCGGCCCCGGTCGGCAAAGGCGAGGCGCGAGGCATCCCCGATCAGGCGCCAGCTTTCGGCGTCTTCGGGTCCAAGGGCGGCCATGTCATATGGCGTCAAAAGCCCGAGGATCTGGCCCACGGTCAGCCCGCCTGATGACGGCGGCCCCATCCCGCAGACGTCGTGATCGCGGTAGGTGACGCACACGGGCGGGCGTTCCTTGACCGTGTAGACCGCCAGATCTTGCTGCGACAGCACGCCGGGATTGCCCGGCGCGGTTTGCACGGCGGTCACGATGTCCAGCGCAATGGCGCCCGAATAAAACACGCCCGCCCCGCCATCTGCCATCGCGCGCAGCGTGGCGGCGTAGTCGGTGTTTTGCAGCGTGTCACCGGCTTGCAACGGCGCGCCATTCGGCAGGAAGTAGTTGGCGGTGGTCGGGAACCGGCCCAGACGCTCTGCGTCCCGCGCGATCAGGCCCGCAAGGCGCGGCGAGACAGTGAAACCGTCCTCCGCCAGTGACACCGCATCCTCGAAAAGCTGCGCCCATGGCAGCCGTCCCCACCGCATGTGCGCGTCGGACAACAGCGCAGGTGTGCCGGGTGTTCCGACAGAGCGTCCCCCGACAACGGCGTCGAAGAATTTCAACGGCTCGCCGTTTTCATCCTGAAAGAGTTGCGGCGTGGCCGCAAGTGGCGCGGTCTCGCGCCCGTCAAGCGTGACCACGTCGCCCGTCTCTGCATCGTAGTAGAGCAGGAAGGCCCCGCCGCCCAGGCCGGAAGACTGCGGCTCCACGAGCCCCAGCACCAGTTGCACGGCCACAAGCGCATCCGCCGCCGACCCACCGGCGGCGAGGATGGCGGTGCCCGCTTCGACCGCCAGCGGGTTCGCAGCCGCGACCATCTCGGACTGTGCAGTGACAGGTTGGCCCGCATTGCGTTGTTCCAGCGCCTCAAGGGCGGCGGGTGACCAGCCGAAATCACTTGTTTCGGTGGCCGCTTCGGGCTGCACCGCGTCGGCGGCCTGCTGGGCGCTGGCGGGCAAGACCCACGCCAGAAGGATCAGGGTCAGAAGTACACGCATATCGTCTCCTTTCCAGGGACGGGATTTTAGAAAAATCCCGACGGAAAACGCATCGTTTTCCGCCCCGCTACAGCATCGACGGGACCACCTGATCCGGTGGCCTGTGCCCGTCATCGAAGGTCTTGATATTGATGATCACCTTTTCGCCCATCTCCACGCGGCTTTCGCGCGTGGCCGATCCCATGTGGGGGAGCAGGACGACATTGTTCAACTCGCGCAGGCGTGGGTTCACCTCGCGCCCGTGTTCATAGACATCGAGCCCCGCGCCCGCGATTTCGCCCGCGCGCAGCATCCGGGTCAGGGCGTTTTCGTCGATCACCTCGCCGCGGCTGGTGTTCACGATCACCGCTTCGGGTTTCATCAGCTTGAGGCGCCGCGCGTTCATCAGGTGAAAGGTCGACGGCGTGTGCGGGCAGTTGACGCTGATCACGTCCATGCGCGCCACCATCTGGTCGAGACTGTCCCAATAGGTCGCCTCCAGCGCTTCTTCGATCTCGTGGCGCAGACGACGGCGGTTGTGGTAATGCACCTGCATGCCAAAGGCCGCGGCCCGGCGCGCCACCGCCTGCCCGATCCGCCCCATGCCCAGAATGCCCAGCCGCCGCCCCGCGACACGCGCGCCCAGAAACGCCGTGGGCGCCCAGCCGGACCAGTCGCCGCCCTGCATCGCGGCCAGCCCTTCGGGCATCCGCCGCGTGACGGCAAGGATCAGCGCCATGGCCATGTCGGCGGTGTCATCGGTCTGCACGCCGGGCGTGTTCGACACCAGAATGCCGCGCTGCCGGGCCGTGGCGACATCGATATGGTCCACCCCTGCGCCGTAATTCGCGATCAGCTTCAACCGGTCGCCGGCCTGCCCGATCATCGCCCCGTCGATGGTGTCGGTGATGGCGGGCACCAGTACGTCC
>JBCBAV010000066.1:0-20017 GCA_038532285.1 Pseudomonadota bacterium
AAGTTCTGGCCCGAGGTCTGGCAGCGCTTTGTTGGTCTGATTCCCGAGGACGAGCGCGACGACCTGATCCGCGCCTACCACCGCCGCCTGTTTTCCGGCGACATCAGTCAGGAAACGCGCCACGCCCGGGCGTGGTGTGCATGGGAAAATGCGTTGGCCTCAATCCATTCGGTCGGCAATGGCGGAGAGGCGCCGGGGGATTATGCCCGCGCCTTTGCCCGGCTCGAGAATCACTATTTCAGCAATGCCGGGTTCCTCGACTTTGACGGTCAGATTCTCGCCCATGCCGCCCGGATCAAGCACATCCCCGGCACCATTGTGCAGGGCCGCTACGACATGATCTGCCCACCGGACAGCGCCTACGCATTGTCCAAGGTCTGGCCCAATGGCCAGTTGAAAATGGTCCGAAACGCGGGCCATGCCTTGTCCGAGCCGGGAATTTCGGCTGAACTTGTGCGCACCATGGACCGAATCGCAGGGAAATGACGTTTCGATGACCCGCTTTGACCGACGTGCTCTGTTTGCATCCGGTGCCGCCGCTGCCTTGCTGGCGGCAACTGGGGTGTCGGCGCAGCCTGCGCGCGGTGGACGGTTGCGGGCGGCGCTGTCGCCGGACTGGTTCGACCGGGCGGTGACTGCGACGGTGTTCGACAGCCTGACCGAGATCGCCGCTGACGGCACGCTGCGCGGGGAACTGTCCACCGGGTGGCGCACAGACCAAACTGGCCGGGTCTGGACCTTTGATCTGCGCCCTGGTGTGCGGTTCCATGACAGTTCAGCCTTTGGCGCGCGGGATGTCGCGCGTTTGCCTTTTGACGTGCGGATCACGGGCGTACACGAGGTCGAAATCCATCTCGACGCACCCGATCCCAATCTGCCCTACCGCCTTGCGCAGCCCGGATTCGAGATACGGTCAGAGACGGGCAAAGGCACCGGGCTTTATCGGGTGCGCAAGCTCGATGCCGGGCGCCATTTTGTGGGTGAGCGGTTTGACGCGCATTGGAAGCGCGATGCCGGGTGGTTCGAGATCGTGGATTTTGTTCAAATCAGTGCCGAAACTGTACGTTTTCAGGCGCTGACCGAGGGGCTGGTGGATGTCGCCGACGGAGCGCAGCCGGACGATGCAATCTTGGGTGATGCATTTGTTGCCCTGCCCAACGACGATGCTCCCACCCACTTTGCCAGCCAGGCGGTGACCGCACCGATGACTGTGGGCAAGGTTTGGCCGCTCGATAACCTGCGCATGGCTGAGCGCTGGTGGACCGCCTGACAGCAGTCAATGCGCGTTGAGGCGCTGCACATTCTCCGGTTGGGATTTCAGGACCTGTGCAAGGCATTCGGCCACGGCCAGACGCAAATCATTCAGGAATGCCTCGTGCATTAGCATCACGTCCGGCCTGATCGCTGGTCTTGGAAGGTCCGAGTCTCGCAAATGTTGCGTCGCCAAACTGTCGTCCGGGTCCGGATCGCTTGCGGTTTGCATGTTTCTCACCAGATCATCGACCCGCTGCATCGGGTGCGCCTGAACAGGCACTTGGTCTATCTTTTCCTCGATCCGGGCAAGCGCAGTTTCGACCCGCACAGCCAACGCCGCGTGGACCTGCAATGCCGCAACCGCCTGGTGCAACGACCGTGTGGCATCGCGCGTTGCGTCCTGAGCCTCGGCAAAGGCGAACTCCATTTGCTCGAACCGGTCAAAGATCAATTCCGCAACCTGGGGCAGATCCTCCGGCATGTGGTGGGTTGGTTCCATCCCGTCCTTCATGGCAACGCCTCGGCGGGTGTGCGTGCGCGTTCCCGCAGATCATCGATGTTGAGAATTGCGCCAACCGGGCCAAGCGCGGCCCCCAATTCCCGCCGGTCCGCGGATCCAAGCCCGGCCCGCGAATGGATACCGCAATTGCCCAACGCCCAGATCAGGCCCGGGCCAACGCCCGCGATACTGTTCAAATCGTTTGCGGCCACGTGATCCAAAACGGCAACGGCCTGTTCTGTTGCTGGCACTGGCAACAGGCGCCGCGCGCGTCGCACACGTTCCATATCTGCCCGCGCTGCCCGCATCTGCCTGAGGTAGGCCAAGGCGCGCTGCCGCCGGAGATCGAATTCTTGCAGCTCTTCCGCTGGCCTATCCATGATTGCGTCCCGCGCAGCTGTCCGTTGCGTTTACCGCTAGCACCATCATGCTTAACCGCTGGTTAAACATGCCCAAGGCATTTCCGGCCAAGCGAGTGCTTGCAGTGGCGCTGATTCCCGCCTATATGCCGATCAACAGCGGCAGTGCTGGGGTCCAAACCCGACGCTCCACCGGAACACGACACGGGCCGCGCGCCCGTTTTTTTGTGCCCAACCCACAAGGACACCATGTCAAACGACCTCATCGCCAAAGCCGCCATTGACCGCAGGCTCGCCGAGATCGTGACACCCGTGATCGAGGATCTCGGGTACGAACTGGTGCGCATCCGGCTGATGAGCGGCAAGGAAACCACGCTGCAGATCATGGCCGACAAACCCGACGGCGGTATCGAAGTGGATGATTGCAGCGTCATCTCGACCGCGGTCAGTGCCACGCTGGATGTCGAGGATCCGATCCTCGATGCCTACACGCTCGAAGTGTCGAGCCCCGGCATTGATCGTCCACTGACCCGGCTCAAGGATTTCGACATATTCGAAGGCTACGACGCCAAGATCGAAACCGAAGAGCTGATCGACGGCCGCCGCCGGTTCAAGGGTGTGCTGGCCGGGATCGACGGGGACGAAGTGCTGATTAACGTGCCTGGTCAGGGCAAGGATGCCGAAGACATCACGATCGGCCTGCAGTTTGACTGGCTCAGCGATGCCAAGCTGATCCTGACCGATGAGCTGATCAAGGAAATGCTGCGCCAGCGCAAGGAAGCGGGCGTGCTGAATGAAACCGATTTCGACGAGATTGAGACCGACGGGTCAGAGGAGGACCACTGATGGCCATTACTTCTGCAAACCAGCTTGAGCTGTTGCAAACCGCCGAGGCGGTCGCGCGCGAAAAGATGATCGACCCCGCGCTGGTGGTCGAAGCGATGGAAGAATCGCTCGCCCGTGCGGCCAAGTCGCGCTACGGCAGCGAAATGGACATCCGCGTGTCCATAGACCGCAAGACCGGCAAGGCGACGTTCACCCGCGTGCGCACCGTGGTCGAGGACGAAGAGCTGGAGAACTACCAGGCCGAATTCACCGTGGAGCAGGCCAAGCAATACCTCGACGATCCCAAGGTCGGCGACCAGTATGTCGAAGAGGTACCACCCGTTGAAATGGGCCGTATCGCCGCCCAGTCGGCCAAGCAGGTCATCCTGCAAAAGGTCCGCGAAGCCGAGCGGGATCGCCAGTACGAAGAGTTCAAGGACCGCGCCGGAACCATCATCAACGCGCTGGTCAAGCGCGAGGAATACGGCAACGTCATCGTCGATGTGGGCGCGGGCGAGGCTGTGCTGCGCCGCAACGAAAAAATCGGCCGCGAATCGTATCGCCCGAACGACCGCATCCGCTGCTATATCAAGGATGTGCGCCGCGAACAACGCGGGCCGCAGATCTTCCTCAGCCGCACAGCACCCGAGTTTATGGCCGAGCTGTTCAAGATGGAAGTGCCCGAGATCTACGACAGCATCATTGAGATCAAGGCCGTGGCCCGTGACCCCGGTTCGCGTGCCAAGATTGCGGTGATCAGCTACGATAACTCCATTGACCCTGTCGGGGCCTGTGTCGGCATGCGCGGTAGCCGTGTGCAGGCCGTGGTGAACGAACTGCAGGGTGAAAAGATCGACATTATCCCGTGGAACGAAGATCAGCCCACGTTCCTCGTGAACGCGCTGCAGCCTGCCGAAGTCAGCAAAGTGGTGTTGGACGAGGAAGCCGGCAAGATCGAAGTGGTCGTGCCCGAAGAGCAGCTGAGCCTTGCCATCGGTCGCCGCGGTCAGAACGTGCGTCTGGCGAGCCAGCTCACCAACCTCGACATCGACATCATGACCGAGGCCGAGGAATCGGCCCGCCGTCAGGCTGAATTCGAAGAGCGCACGAAGTTGTTCATGGACACGCTCGATCTGGATGAATTCTTTGCCCAGCTGTTGGTGTCCGAAGGGTTCACCAACCTTGAAGAGGTGGCCTATGTCGAGATTGATGAACTCTTGGTCATCGACGGCGTCGACGAAGAAACCGCCAACGAACTGCAGGCGCGCGCCCGCGACGTGCTCGAGGCGCAGGCCAAGGCCGCGCTGGACAACGCCCGCAGCATGGGGGCCGAAGACAGCCTCATTGAATTTGACGGCCTGACACCCCAGATGGTTGAGGCGCTGGCCAAGGACGATGTCAAAACGCTCGAAGATTTTGCCACCTGTGCGGATTGGGAGCTGGCCGGTGGCTGGACCACGGTGGATGGTGAGCGTCACAAGGATGACGGCGTGCTTGAGCCGTTTGATGTCTCGCTTGAAGAGGCACAGACGCTGATCATGACGGCACGGGTTCTGCTGGGTTGGGTCGATCCGGCCGAGCTTGAGGCGCAAGCAGAAGAGGCCGAAGAGGATGCGGACGCATCCGATGAGGCCGAGGTCTGATGGCCCATGGCGCGCGGCGGGGCGGCAAAACAGCGGGATGACGGTCCCGAGCGAAAGTGCCTTGCCACAGGTGAGGTACAGCCCAAGTTCGGGTTGATCCGCTTTGTCGTGGGCCCGGACGATCAGGTTGTGCCCGACGTCGCGGCCAAGTTGCCGGGGCGCGGCATGTATGTGTCGGCCTCCCGCGTGGCCTTGCAAAAGGCGGTGGACAAGCGGCTGTTTTCCCGCGGGGCCAAACGGCCGGTGACGGTGCCCGATGGTCTCGTGGATGAGGTCGAACGCCAATTGGCGCGCCGCACCGTCGATCTGATTGCCCTCTCGCGCAAGGGGGGGCGGGCCGTGGCCGGCTATGAAAAGGTCAAGGCCATGTTGCAGATGGAAGAGGCGCTGGTCCTCATCCAGGCCTCTGACGGGTCGGGCCGGGGCAAGTCGAAACTGAGCACTCCGCATTTCGGCCATTATATCGGCTGGTTGACCGCGGATGAGCTGGGCTTGGCGTTTGGACGCCAAACTGTGATACACGGGGCGCTCGCCTCTGGTGGACTCACGAAACGTGTTGTAGAGGAAGCGCAACGTTTGCGGGGCTTCCGCGAGAAAGAGGGCGGCAAGGGCCGTTCGGAAGGATAGATAAGCTTTGAGCGATACAGACGGGAAAAAGACATTGGGATTGCGCCAGGGTGGCGCGCGTCCGGGCAACGTAAAGCAAAGCTTTAGCCACGGGCGCACCAAGAATGTCGTCGTCGAAACCAAGCGCAAGCGCGTTGTGGTGCCCAAGCCAGGTGCCGCCAAAACCGGCGCGACCGCCCCTGCAGGCGATCCAAAGAAACGTCCTGCCGGGATCTCGGATGCCGAGATGGAGCGTCGCCTGAAGGCCGTGCAAGCCGCCAAGGCGCGCGAGGTCGAAGAGGCTGAAAAGCGCGCGACCGAAGAAAAGGCACGCGAAGCCGACCGCGAGCGGCGTCGCGCCGAAGCCGAGGCCAAGGAACGCGAAGAGCGTGAGCGCGAAGAGGCGCTGAAAGCCAAGGAAGAAGACGAAAAGCGCAAGGCAGCCGAGGCTGCGGCAGCAGCACAGGCGGCGGCAGCCGCCCCCGCCGAACAGCCCAAACCAGCGCAACGGCAGGCAACACCCGCCGCAACCCCGCGCAAAAACGACCGCGACCGCGAGCAACGCCCGTCAAATCGGGGCCGCGACGAAGGTGGTCGCCGGTCGGGCAAGCTGACCCTGAATCAGGCGCTGTCGGGCGGCGAAGGTGGCCGGCAACGGTCCATGGCCGCGATGAAGCGCAAGCAGGAACGCGCCCGCCAAAAGGCGATGGGCGGCAGCCAGGAACGCGAGAAGGTCATCCGCGACGTGCAGGTGCCCGAAGCGATCGTTGTCTCAGAACTGGCCAGCCGCATGTCGGAAAAGGTGGGTGATGTCGTCAAGGCGCTGATGAACAACGGCATGATGGTGACGCAAAACCAGACCATCGACGCCGACACTGCCGAACTGATCGTCGAAGAATTTGGCCACACCGTCCAGCGGGTGTCCGATTCGGACGTTGAAGACGTGATCAAGGAGATCGAGGACAAGGACGATGACCTTTCGGCACGTCCCCCGGTCATCACCATCATGGGCCACGTTGACCACGGCAAGACGTCGCTTCTGGATGCGATCCGCGATGCCAAGGTTGTCGCGGGCGAAGCGGGCGGGATCACCCAGCACATCGGCGCCTATCAGGTGAAAACCGACGCGGGCGTCGTGCTGTCGTTCCTCGACACGCCCGGCCACGCGGCGTTTACCTCGATGCGGTCGCGCGGGGCACAGGTGACGGATATCGTCGTGCTGGTCGTGGCTGCGGATGATGCGGTCATGCCGCAGACGATTGAGGCGATCAACCACGCCAAGGCGGCCGAAGTGCCGATGATCGTGGCGATCAACAAGATCGACAAACCCGAAGCCAACCCCGACAAGGTCCGCACCGACCTGCTGCAACACGAGGTCATCGTGGAAAAGATGTCTGGCGAAGTGCAGGACGTCGAAGTGTCGGCCATCTCCGGTCAGGGTCTTGATCAACTCCTCGAAGCCATTGCGCTGCAGGCGGAAATCCTCGAACTCAAGGCCAACCCCGACCGCGCTGCCCAAGGTGCCGTGATCGAGGCGCAGCTGGACGTGGGCCGCGGTCCCGTGGCTACCGTGCTCGTGCAAAAGGGCACGCTGCGTCAGGGCGATATCTTTGTGGTGGGTGAGCAGTACGGCAAGGTCCGTGCGCTGATCAATGACAAGGGCGACCGCGTGAAAGAGGCCGGGCCATCCGTTCCGGTCGAGGTCCTGGGCCTCAACGGCACACCCGAAGCAGGCGACGTGCTGAACGTGACTGAAACCGAAGCGCAGGCCCGCGAGATCGCCGAATACCGCGAGAAAGCGGCCAAGGACAAACGTGCCGCCGCCGGTGCCGCCACCACGCTGGAACAGCTGATGGCCAATGCAAAGGCGGACGAGAATGTCAGCGAATTGCCCATCCTGGTCAAAGCGGACGTGCAGGGTTCCGCCGAAGCCATCGTTCAGGCGATGGAAAAGATTGGCAATGACGAGGTGCGCGTGCGCGTTCTGCATTCGGGCGTTGGTGCGATCACGGAAACCGACGTTGGCCTGGCCGAAGCCAGTGGTGCCCCGATCATGGGCTTTAATGTCCGCGCCAACACGCCCGCGCGCAACAGCGCGAACCAAAAGGGCGTGGAGATCCGGTACTACTCGGTCATTTACGATCTGGTCGACGACGTGAAATCGGCCGCCTCCGGTCTGTTGTCCGCAGAGGTCCGCGAAAACTTCATCGGCTATGCCGAGATCAAGGAAGTGTTCAAGGTGTCGGGCGTGGGCAAGGTTGCGGGCTGTCTTGTCACCGAAGGTGTGGCGCGCCGGTCCGCCGGTGTGCGTCTGCTGCGCGACAATGTGGTGATTCACGAAGGCACGCTGAAAACGCTCAAGCGTTTCAAGGACGAGGTGGCCGAGGTCCAGTCGGGTCAGGAATGCGGCATGGCGTTCGAAAACTACGACGACATCCGCCCCGCCGACGTGATCGAAATTTTCGAGCGCGAAGAGATCACCCGCACGTTGGACTGATCCGGTTGAAACAGGACAAAAGAAAAGGGACGGCTGCAAAGCCGTCCCTTTTTTTGTTTGCGCCGTCCGCAGCTTAGGCTGCGCGGGCGATGGGTTTGCCAGAATACACTGACCCGTCCACCTTCACGGTCACCCGACCGTCCGGCAGCGTGGCCACATACAGACCCTGAATTAAAACCGAAGTCCCCAGCGAAATGGTTCGCAACATCGTGCTTTCCTCCCCAAAGAAAAGACTGACAGACACATAAACCAACCGATCTTTCTGTCACGAAGTTTTTTGCACGGCGCTGATTATTTAGGCGCTATGCCGCCAGAAACAGCGCGGATTCAGAGCCAGTCGCGCAAAATCGGGATCAAAGGAATGTCTGCAGCCGGCATCGGATAGTCTCGCAACTGGTTTGCTCGGACCCATTTCAGAGTCTGTCCTTCGCGCGACTGCGGCGTGCCTTTCCACTTGCGACAGGCAAACAGCGGCATGAGCAAATGAAAATCATCGTAGCTGTGGCTGGCAAAGGTCAGTGGGGCAAGGCAGCTTTCCCACGTGTCGATCCCCAGCTCTTCCTGTAATTCGCGGATCAGTGCCACCTCGGGCGTTTCGCCGGTCTCGACCTTGCCGCCCGGAAACTCCCACAGGCCCGCCATGGATTTACCTTCGGGCCGCTGGGCCAGCAGGACGCGCCCATCAACGTCGATCAGGGCGACAGCACTGACAAGGACGAGCTTCACGATCGGTAGTCCGCGTTGATCGAGATGTAGCCGTGCGTCAGATCACAGGTCCAGACGGTGGCCGCGCCGTTCCCGATACCGATGTCTACGCGGATGCGGATGTGATCGTCCTTCATCACCGCTGCGCCGTCTTCTTCGCGATACGCGGCGCTGACCCATCCCTTGTCCGCGACCAGAACGTCGCCAAACCAGATCGACAGCGTGTCCCGATCCGCGGCGGCACCGGATTTGCCAACCGCCATGACAATGCGACCCCAGTTGGGGTCTTCGCCTGCGATTGCGGTTTTGACCAACGGAGAGTTCGCGATGGACAGCCCGTGCACCCTCGCGTCAATATCCGATGCCGCGCCCGTTACGGTGATTTCGACGAACTTGGTCGCGCCTTCGCCGTCCCGCACGACTTGGTGCGCGAGGTCCAGCATGACCGCGCTCAGCGCCGTTTCGAATTCCGGTGCGCCGGTCACATCGACGCCCGAAGCGCCCGTGGCGCAGCACAGGAGCGAGTCTGAGGTCGACGTATCGCTGTCGACCGTGATGCAGTTGAACGTGCGGTCATTGATGCGGCTGACCAGCGTCTGCAATTCCGGCTGCGCAATTTGCGCGTCGGTAAATATGTAGACCAGCATTGTGGCCATGTCGGGGGCGATCATCCCGGAGCCCTTGGCGATCCCGGAAATTTGTACGTTTTGGCCCCCGATTTGAACGTTTTTTCCTGCACCTTTGGCGTAGGTGTCGGTTGTCATGATCGCGTGTGCGGCGTCCTTGATGCCGTTGGGCGACAAGCCAGCCACCAGAGATGCAAGGCAATCGGTGATACGATCATGCGGCAACGGCTCGCCGATCACGCCAGTGGACGCGGTGAACACCCGCGCCCCGGGCAGGCCGGTGGCCGACGCCGTGGCGGCGACGACCGCTGATGTGGCATCCACACCGTTGCGCCCGGTAAAGGCGTTGGCGTTGCCCGAATTCACGAGGATCGCGGCGCCGTCCGAACTGTCACCGCCCAATTTGGCTTGGCAATCCAATACGGGTGCCGACCGTGTGGCAGAGCGGGTGAACACCCCTGCGACAGCCGTGCCGGGGTCACAGACCGCCAGCATTACGTCCTTGCGGCCGGCATATTTCACACCCGCTTCGGCGGTGGCAAAGCGCACACCGTCGATAACGGGCAAGTTCGGAAATGCGTCGGGCGCCAGCGGCGCGCGGGGGGGAGTGCCGCCCATAGGTTAGTCGACCAGGCTGAGGTCTTTGAGGATTGCGGGATTGACGGCCTGCGCCCCGCTTTCATCCACCGTACCCGCATTTCGCAGTTCCGCCACGCGGGCGTCGAGCGTTTCATTGCGGATCGCATTTTCCAATTCGCCGCGCACCTCTTCGAGGGTCGGCAGATCCGCGGTGCGCGTGTCGTTCAGAATGATCACGTGCCAGCCGAATTGCGTTTGCACGGGATTCGAGATTTCGCCTTTGGCCAGTGACATCACTGCGGCCTCAAACGGGGCGACCATCGCGCCCTGACCGAACCAGCCCAACGCGCCGCCATTGGGACCTGAGGGACCGGTGGACTTTTCGCGCGCGGTCGCCACGAAATCGGCGCCGTTGTCCAGTTCGGCCTTGATCGCGGTGGCCTCGTCTTCGGTTTCAACGAGGATGTGCGACGCGTTGAATTCTTCGGACGGGGCGGCATTGCCGTATTGCGCGTCATAAGCGGCTTGCAAGGTTTGTGGTGTCAGCGCGCTGGCCAGCATCTTTTCAATCTCTTCGCCCGCGGTCTGCGACCGGGTTTCGTTTTCCAACAAGAGACGCGCGCGCGCGGGCAATTCGCCTTCAAAACTCTGGGCCAACAATTCCTGCTGGATCAACTGGTCAAGGATGCCGGTAAACAGCACCTCGTCGGGCAGGTTCTTGAACCGTTCCGGCAGGGTTTCGCGGGCCACGATCATGTGACCGACGGTGATATCGACCCCATTCACCGATGCAACCACGGTGCCGGCATCCTGAGCTGCGGCAGGCATGGCAAGGGCGGCCGACAGGGCCAGTGCAGACAGACTGAACAAACGCTTCATTTATCTATGTCCTATGGGCTTGGCGCGCGCCGGTTGCGCGCATTGACACGGTTTCACGTGACCCTTACATCGCCCTATGGACGCAGACGGGGCCGGTTGGCTGACCCGTTATGTATGGGCAAGGCGCGCGCCCGGCAAGCAAATGCTGCGCAAGATGATTTGATCCGGCTGGAGACGTAATGCTCGGTTTTTCGACCCTCGCCAAAAAAGTATTTGGCACCCCCAATGATCGCAAGATCAAAGCCGTCCAGCCGATCATTGCCCAGATCAACGCGCTCGAGCCAGAGTTTGAGGCGTTGAGCGATGAGGGCCTGATCGAACGCACCCAAACACTGGCCGAAAGGGCCAATGCAGGCGAGCCGATGGACGCGCTGCTGCCCGAGGCGTTTGCAAACTGTCGCGAGGCGGCCAAACGCGCGCTGGGCCTGCGCGCGTTCGACACGCAGTTGATGGGCGGGCTGTTCCTGCATCAGGGCAACATCGCCGAACAAAAGACCGGTGAGGGCAAGACGCTGACCGCGACCTTTGCGGCATACCTGAATGCGCTGACGGGCAAGGGTGTGCACGTCGTCACTGTCAACGAATATCTGGCCAAGCGGGATGCCGAATGGATGGGCAAGGTGTTTGCCGCCCTCGGAATGACCACCGGTGTTGCCTATTCCAACATGCCCGAAGAGGAAAAGCGTGCGGCTTACGCGTGCGACATCACCTATGCCACCAACAACGAGCTGGGCTTTGATTACCTGCGCGATAACATGAAACCCAGCATCGACCAGATGATGCAGCGCGGGCACAACTTTGCCATCGTGGACGAGGTCGACAGCATCCTGATCGACGAGGCGCGGACGCCGCTGATCATCTCGGGCCCGTTGCAGGACCGTTCGGAAATGTACGTGACCATCGACGGGCTGATCCCGTTGATCGAAGACGATCATTACGAGCTGGATGAAAAGCAGCGCAATGTGACCTTTACCGACGAGGGCAACGAGTTTCTCGAAGAGCAGCTTTTGGCCCGCGGTCTGCTGGAAGAAGGCGCATCGCTCTATGATCCTGAAAGCACGACCATCGTGCACCACGTCAACCAGGGTTTGCGCGCGCACAAGCTGTTTACCAAGGACAAGGACTACATCGTCCGCGACGGTGAAGTTGTCCTGATCGACGAATTCACCGGCCGCATGATGACGGGCCGCCGCCTGTCCGACGGATTGCACCAGGCGATTGAGGCCAAAGAAAAGGTGGAGATCAAGCCCGAGAACCAGACGCTCGCGTCGGTGACGTTCCAGAATTATTTCCGGCTGTATGGCAAGCTGTCGGGCATGACCGGTACCGCCGCGACTGAGGCGGAGGAGTTCCAGGAAATCTACGGCCTTGGCGTGGTCGAGGTGCCGACGCACCGGCCCATCGCGCGGGTGGACGAAGACGATCAGGTCTATCGCACCGCGCCCGAGAAGTACAAAGCCATGATCGAAGAGATCAAAGGCGCCCACGAAAAGGGACAGCCGGTGCTGGTCGGGACCACTTCGATTGAAAAATCCGAGATGTTCAGCAACCTGCTGACCCAGGAAAAGATCAAACACAACGTCCTGAACGCGCGCCAGCACGAGCAAGAGGCGCAGATCATCGCCGACGCGGGCAAGCTGGGCGCCGTGACCATCGCGACGAACATGGCGGGCCGCGGGACGGACATTCAGCTGGGCGGCAACGTCGAGATGAAAGTGCTGGAGGCGATCACCGAAGATCCGCAGGCCGACCCCGAAGAGGTGCGCGCCCGGATCGAGGCCGAGCACGAGGCTGAAAAAGAGCAGGTGCTGGCCGCTGGCGGGCTTTTCGTTCTGGCGTCTGAACGTCACGAAAGCCGCCGCATCGACAACCAGTTGCGCGGCCGGTCAGGCCGCCAGGGCGACCCGGGGCGCACGTCGTTCTACCTGAGCCTTGAAGATGACCTGATGCGTATTTTCGGATCGGACCGGCTGGACCGTGTGCTGAAAACGCTGGGCCTTGAGGAAGGCGAGGCGATTGTGCACCCGTGGGTGAACAAGTCGCTGGAGCGCGCTCAGGCCAAGGTCGAGGGGCGCAACTTTGACATCCGCAAGCAGCTGTTGAAATTCGACGACGTGATGAACGACCAGCGCAAAGTGGTGTTCACCCAACGCCGCGAGATCATGGAGGCCGAAGACCTGCATGACATCACCGCGGACATGCGCGACGAGGTTGTTGATGATCTGATCGATCAGTACATGCCCGAGGGCACCTATGCCGATCAGTGGAACACCGAAGGCCTTTATGCCGGTACCATCGAACAGCTTGGTCTGGATGTGCCTGTGATGGACTGGTGTGACGAGGAAGGCGTGGATGACGAACAGATCCGCGAACGCCTGATCGCAGCAAGTGACAAGATGCTTGAAGACAAGAAGGTCGCGTTCGGTGACGAAAATATGCGGTCCATCGAAAAGCAGCTGATCTTGCAGGCCATCGACGGAAAGTGGCGCGAACACCTGCTGACGTTGGAGCATCTGCGGTCTGTTGTTGGCTTTCGCGGCTATGCGCAGCGCGACCCCTTGAACGAATACAAGAACGAGGCGTTCCAGCTGTTTGAGGGGATGCTCGACAGTTTGCGTACCGAGGTGACGCAAAAGCTGTCGCGTATCCGCCCGCTGACTGAGGAAGAACAGCAGGAAATGCTTGACCAGATGGCAGCCCAGCAGGCCGAAGCGCAAAAGGCCGCCGAAGCGTCCGCTTTGCCGACCCCTACAGCCGAAGCGGTTGAGAACGGATTTGACGAAAACGATCCCACCACATGGGGCAATCCGGGCCGAAATGATCCTTGTCCGTGCGGATCGGGAAAGAAGTTCAAGCATTGCCACGGGCGTCTCTGACGCCCCATTCCCGCCCTAAAGGTTCCCCGCCGCCGCCATATCGCGGCCCCAGTCCTTTGCCACACCACAATGGAACTCATCCGTGGAGAGGGCGTGGGACAATGTCATATAAAAAAGAGATAGTGACGGCCGTGGGTACGCTGGCCATCGCCGTGGGTATCGGTTTCATAATGCAAAACACGGATGCAGCCGACCAGCGCTATGGTCAGGCAGCATTGGGTGTGCCAGTGGCCGTAGCCCCTGCGCCTGCCGCTGTCGCGCCCGAAGGTCCGCTGGACGTGCAAGCGATCGAGCTGACGTCGGCGAGCCCGTCAGGGCCGGTAGCGGTTCCGGCGGCAGCACCTGCCATCAATCGCGACACCGATCCAGCGATCACGCGGGTCATCGCACCCAGCGATGCACTCATCACGCCACCAGTAAACGACACGCTTCCGCTGGCCGACGCCTGCGAAGTGACTGCCAGCGCCCGTGCCGTGCCGGGTGCCATGGTCAGCCTCAGCTTTGACGCCCCGTGTGCGCCCAATGAACGGGTCACCGTGCACCACAACGGGCTGATGTTCAGCTATGCCAGCGGGTCAGACGGTGCGCTTGATGTGCTGGTGCCAGCGATGGTCGAGGACGCCGTGTTCATCTTTGCGTTGCCCGGCGGCGAAGGTGCCGTGGCGCAGGCCAACGTAACCGATATCCACCGCTTTGCGCGGGTGGCGTTGCAGTGGCGCGGTCAGGCTGGCTTCCAGTTGCATGCCCGCGAATTCGGCGCCAATTACGGCGACGCAGGGCACGTTTGGTCCAAGACCATGCCTGATCTGGCGCGCGTTGATGCTGGCCAAACGGGTTTTCTCATGCGTCTTGGCAACGAAGGCATGTCCGATCCGCTGGTGGCCGAGGTCTATTCCTTTGCCGCAGCCGACGCAGCCCAAACCGGTGTGATCGATGTCAGCGTCGAAGCCGAGGTGACAGCGGTTAATTGTGGCCAGACCATCGAAGCGCAATCCTTTGAAATGGGCGCCGCAGGCGACCTGACCACCCATATCCTGACGCTGGATGTGCCGGGGTGCGACGCGATGGGTGATTTTCTGGTGTTGAACAATCTGATCCCAGACATGAAGGTTGCGGCCAACTGACCGCGACCCGAGCACGTCACCATGACTATCTTGCGTGCGGCGTTCTGCGCCGCACTTTTCGTTTTTGCCACCGTCTGGACGTCTGAGGTCGCGGCTCAGGACGTCACGCTGACTTCGCCTGACGGGCAGGTGGAAATAAGCGGCACATTGCTGGGATTTGACGGAGAGTTTTACCGCGTCGAGACGATTTACGGTGAGCTGACTGTGGACGGGTCCGGTGTGACTTGCGAAGGCCCTGCATGCCCGAATCTGCAGGATTTTGTGGCCGAGGTAAGCGTCTCTGGTTCGGCCACCATGGGCGCTGTGCTGTTGCCGGCGTTGATCGAAGGGTTCGCCCAGCGCGCCGGATTCGTGACCCGCCGCATCAAAGAGAACGGTAAGCGTTTCACTTACGAGCTGACGCGCGAGGCGACCGGAAAGGTGGCAGCGCGGTTCTATTTCTGGGTGACCAACACGGACGAGGGGTTTGCAGATCTGCTCGCCAATGATGCCGACATCGTCATGGCCATGCGCGAGATTCGCCCACTCGAACGCCAGCGCGCCCGTGACGCCGGGATGGGCGATCTGACCGGTATCAACCGCAGCCGTGTCCTCGCGCTGGATGCCATGGTGCCGATTGTGGCTCCGTCCAATCCGATTGACACGATCTCGCCTGGTGATCTGGCAGAGGCGGTTGCCGGGCGCATCACAAACTGGTCGCAGCTTGGCGGCCCGGATGCACCGATTGCCTTGCACCTGCCCGGCGAGCGGACCGGCCTTGGTCAGGCGGTTGAGGACAAGGTGGTGGGCCCGGTGGGGCTCGAAATCACCGGTGATGCAATGCGCCATGACCGTGGAGCGGACCTGCAGGCGGCCGTGCTGCGCGACCCTTTTGCGCTCGGTGTTGCCAGCTATTCCGAGGTCGGCAGCGCGCGCGCGCTCAGCCTCACGGGTCCATGTGGCTTCTCGCTGTCGGCGACGCGGGGCACCATCAAGACCGAGGACTATCCGCTGACTGCGCCCATGTTCCTGTATCTGCCCGCCAGAAGGCTGCCCAAGGTCGCGCGCGATTTCCTGGCCTTTACACGTGGCGCGTCAGCGCAGGTTGTCACGCGGCGCGCGGGTTTCGTCGATCAGTCCCCCGAAGAAGTGTCGATTGACGCACAGGGTTACCGTTTTGCCAACGCGGTCACCTCTGCCGGACCCGAAATTACGCTGGAAGAATTGCAGCGGATGACCCGCACGCTGTATCCGATGGCGCGGCTGTCGATCTCGTTCCGGTTTGAAACTGGTTCGGTGCGGCTTGATGCGCAATCGCGGTCAAATATCCAGCAACTTGCCCGCGCGCTGGAACAGGGGACGTATGACGCGCGCCGTCTGCTGCTCGTTGGTTTCAGCGATGGTGAAGGCCCGTCAGAGGCGAACCGCAATATCGCGCTGCGCCGCGCCGAAGCAGTGCGACGTGCCCTGATGGCAACCGCCGAAACAGCAAATTTCGACCGCATTGACTTCGGCGTCGACGCGTTCGGCGAAGCGCTGCCCATGGCCTGTGATGACAGCGCCTGGGGCCGCCAGGCCAATCGCCGTGTCGAGGTATGGGTGCGCTAGTCTTCCGTGTCACGAATCGCCAGCCCCTTCTCTGTTTCTAGAAAATCCTCCCCGAAGGGCCGGTCTGCCAAAAGCCGCGCCACTGGATCTTTACAGGTAACCCGCTGACTTAAAGCTCAGTTCACGTGATTTCCCCACGATCAGGTGGTCATGCAGCGTGAGGCCAAGAGCATTGCAGGCCTGTTCAATCTGGCAGGTCATGTCGATGTCCGCTTGGCTCGGCGTTGGGTCGCCGGACGGATGATTGTGGACCAGGATCAACGCGGACGCATTGAGTTCGAGCGCGCGTTTGGCAACCTCGCGCGGGTATACCGGGACATGATCGACGGTGCCGCGGGCCTGTTCTTCATCTTCGATCAGCACGTTCTTGCGATCAAGGTACAGCACGCGGAACTGTTCGGTTTCCCGGTGCGCCATTGTCATGTGGCAGTAGTCCAGCAGTGCATCCCAGCTTGAAATCACATGCTTGTTGATGATCCGCGCGCGCGCAAGGCGTTGGGATGCCGCTTCAACAATCTTTAACTCGCAAATAACAGCCTCTCCGACCCCCTTGATCTGACGCAGGCGGTCTGTCGGGGCTGTGATGACCCGATTGAAGTCGCCGAAGGCGTCGAGCAGGTCATGTGCCAGCGGTTTGACATCCTGTCGTGGGATGGCCCGGAACAGGACCAGTTCGAGAATTTCATAATCCGGCATTGCTGCAGCGCCACCGGAAACAAACCGACCACGCAGGCGTTTGCGATGATTGGCGATATAGCTGGGCATGCGACCCTTGGGCAGCGGTATTGGGCGCGCTTCGTCCAGATCAAAGGGCAGGGGATGTTCGGCAAAATGTGACATGCCGCCACGATGCGCGGGTCTTGGTTAGAGAAGAGTTAATCCAATTGGGGCCGCGGCATGGAAAATGCTGCTTCATCCACGCCGTCGTTGGTTTCAAATCCGATAAAGGTGAAGCCTGCGCGTTCTGCTAATGCGCGTGACGGTGCATTGCGGATGTCGGCCCAGACCTTGATAACGTCCGCAGGCGTTTCATCCCAAATGAGGTTGCAGGCAAGCTGTGTCGCGCGCAGGCCATGACCGAGGCCGTGTGCATGGGCCGCGAGTGTGATGCCCAGCTCGGCTTCGGCCTGATCCCCAGACAGCTTGATCCCTAGATCACCGATCAATGCATCGCTGCCCGTTTCAGCGATGCCGATCTGCACCCATTCGCCAGGCCGGATCAGCGGGACAACGCTTTGATTGAACGCAAGAAAGTTCCGTGTGCGATCCGCGTCCATAACCTCCCAGCTTTGATAGCGCGCGATTTCAGGATCCGTGCGATAGGCCATGAACAGATCCAGATCGTTTGGCGAAACCCTCCGGATCGTGGTGCTGTCATCTGAGCGGCGCATGGGCGCAGCGTGCACCCCTACGCGTTTGCATGCAAGCCGGGCAAAGTGCCCGGGCTAGCCCTTCATGCTGTCCCAGAACGATTTCACGCTCGAGAAAAAGCTGCTCGATTCGGGGTTATTCTCTTCCGAGAGATCTTCGAACTCGCGCAACAGCTCTTTTTGCCGGGACGTGAGGTTCACAGGTGTTTCGACGGCCAGCTCGATGAACATATCGCCTGTGCTACCGCCGCGCAGGGCGGGCATACCCTTGCCGCGCAGGCGCATTTGGCGACCCGATTGGCTGCCTGCCGGGATCTGCACACGACCCCGCCCGCCATCGATGGTTGGCACCTCGATGCTGCCGCCTAACGCAGCTGTGCCCATGCTGACGGGCACGCGGCAAAACAGGTTGGTTCCGTCGCGCTCAAAAAGCTTGTGTTCCTGGACGTCGATGAAGATGTAGAGATCGCCGGACGGCCCTCCGCGCATCCCTGCTTCGCCCTCGCCAGCAAGCCGGATGCGGGTACCGGTTTCCACGCCTGCGGGGATGTTGACGTTGAGCGCCCGGTCTTTCTCGACCCGGCCGGCGCCGCTGCATTCTTTGCACGGATCCTTGATGATCTGGCCAAGGCCACCACACGTGGGGCAGGTGCGTTCGACGGTAAAAAAGCCCTGCTGCGCGCGGACCTTACCCATGCCCGAACATGTGGGGCATGTTGTCGGTTCGCTCCCGCCTTCGGCGCCTGTGCCGTTGCATGCCGTACAACTGACCGACGTTGGGACGTTGATCGTCTTCTGCATGCCCTTGTAGGCCTCTTCGAGGCTGACGCGCAGGTTGTACCGCAGGTCGGAACCACGGGCAGCACGACGCCCACCGCCGCCACCGCGGCCCCCCATGATATCGCCAAACAGATCGTCAAAAACGTCGGAAAACGATCCGAAATCACCCTGTCCGCCGCCAAATCCGCCGCCGGGCCGCCCGCCGCCGCCGCCCATCCCGCCTTCGAAAGCGGCATGGCCAAAACGATCGTAGGCCGCCTTTTTCTCGGCGTCCTTGAGGATCTCATACGCCTCGTTGGCCTCTTTGAATTGGGCCTCGGCGTTGGGATTATCGGCGTTGCGGTCGGGGTGCAGTTCCTTGGCCTTGCGCCGATACCCTTTCTTGATGTCGTCAGCGCTGGCGCCCTTGGACACGCCCAGCACATCGTAATAATCGCGTTTTGCCATGGATCAGTGTCCTTTGCTGGAACGTGCAAGGCCGGCCATTGCAGGCCGGCCTTTTGATTGGTTCCTTCGGCAGCCCAAGATTAGGCGCGCTTGTCGTCGTCGAGATCTTCGAATTCGGCGTCGACGATGTCGTCTTCGTCAGCGCGCGGCTCATCCGCCGCCTCCGGCGCGTCTTCGCCCTCTTCCTGGCTCGCCTTGTAGATCGCCTCGCCCAGTTTCATGGCCGCTTCGGTCACGTTCTGTATGCCGGACTTGATCTTGTCAGCGTCTTCGGTTTCCAGCTCGTCCTTGAGCGCGGCAATGGCCAGTTCGATCGCTTCGACGGTGGTCGGATCGACCTTGTCCGAATGCTCTTCGATCGACTTTTCGGTCGAGTGGATGAGGCTTTCGGCCTGGTTCTTGGCTTCGACAAGCTCCTTGCGGGCCTTGTCCGCTTCGGCGTTGTCCTCGGCGTCCTTGACCATTTGTTCGATGTCGTCGTCCGACAGACCACCCGACGCCTGGATCGTGATCTTCTGTTCCTTGCCGGTGCCCTTGTCCATGGCGCCAACCGACACGATGCCGTTAGCGTCGATGTCAAAGGTCACTTCGATCTGTGGCATGCCGCGCGGGGCGGGCGGGATGTTTTCGAGGTTGAAGGCACCCAAGAGCTTGTTGTCGGACGCCATTTCACGCTCACCCTGGAAGACCCGGATGGTCACCGCGTTCTGGTTGTCCTCGGCGGTCGAGAAAATCTGCGACTTCTTTGTGGGGATCGTGGTGTTGCGGTCGATCAGACGGGTGAAGACACCACCCAGCGTTTCGATGCCGAGCGAAAGGGGCGTCACGTCGAGTAGGACCACGTCCTTGACGTCGCCTTGCAGAACGCCGGCCTGAACGGCGGCGCCCATGGCGACCACTTCGTCGGGGTTCACGCCCTTGTGCGGGTCTTTGCCAAAGAATTTGGTGACCTCTTCGATCACCTTGGGCATGCGGGTCATACCACCGACCAGCACGACCTCGTCCACGTCAGACGCACTGAGGCCAGCGTCCTTGAGCGCGGCCTGGCACGGCTTGATCGACGATTTGATCAGGTCGCCAACAAGGCTTTCCAGCTTGGCGCGGGTCAGCTTCATGACCATGTGCAGCGGCTGGCCGTTGGAGCCCATCGAGATAAACGGCTGGTTGATCTCGGTCTGGCTGGCGCTCGACAGTTCGATCTTGGCCTTTTCGGCAGCTTCCTTGAGGCGCTGCAGGGCCATCTTATCCTGTGTCAGGTCGACGCCGTTTTCCTTTTGGAACTCTTCGGCGAGGTAGTTGACGATGCGCATGTCAAAGTCTTCACCACCAAGGAACGTGTCACCGTTGGTGGATTTCACTTC
>JBCBAV010000067.1:0-19690 GCA_038532285.1 Pseudomonadota bacterium
ATGCACATCTGGCAGTGGGAGCCCCAGCGCCGCTTCACCACTGGTGCGATCCGCCTGATGGATTTCAACTTCAAAACGCCCGCCGCATCGATGGAGACGCACTTTGAGGGCGACGCCACCTATCAGGAAGGGCAAATCGAAAGCTATGATTATCCTGGCGACTACCTCGAACAGGGCCAGGGTGATGTGGTTGCACGCATGCGGACCAATCAGGAACGCGCCGGAGATGCCCGATTTGGCGCCGAAGGCGATTGCGCAAGTTTGACGCCCGGCGCTTTGTTCACATTGCAAGGCGGGGACCCCTGCCCTGGCGAAGACGGCGAATACCTGTGCCTTGCCGCGCGGTATTCCTGCGTCGGCCAGGGATATGCCACGGGCGGACAAACCGGCGATGACAAGGCATTTCAGGCGCAATACGTTCTGACACCTGTATCTGCCCCGATGCAACCGCCGCGCCAGACGCCGCTGCCGATCATCCAGGGACCGCAGACAGCGATGGTTGTGGGCGCCGAAGGCGAAGAGATTGACTGCGACGAATTCGGGCGGATTCTTGTCCGGTTCCACTGGGATCTTGAGGGGGCCAATTCGATGCGCTGCCGGGTCGCGCAAAATTGGGCGTCCAAAGGTTGGGGCGGTATGGTCATCCCGCGCATCGGCATGGAGGTCGTCGTCGAATTCCTAGAAGGCGACCCGGACAAACCGTTGGTTGTCGGTTGCGTCTACAACGGCAAAAACGACGTGCCGTATCAACTGCCAGATCACAAAACTCGCTCGACCTTCAAGACCGACAGCCACAAGACAGAAGGGTACAACGAATTGCGGTTCGAAGATCTCGGCGGCAAGGAAGAGATCTTTATCCACGCCCAAAAGGATCGCAACGAACGCACCCTGCACAACCACACCGAACGCGTCGACAACAACTGGGTGCAATCGGTTGGGCATAACAAGTCGCTGGAAATCCAGAACGATCACAAGGAACAGATTGGCGGCAACATGGACCTGACCATCGGTCCCCAGTCGATGGGATCCGTTGTGAAGGCGATCAACGATATCCGCGACTACACCTCATTGCCCAGCCTCGCCGAAGGGTTGGGCAAACTTGGCGGGATCATTCAGGGCGAAGGCAACTATAACCAAACCGTCCAGATGGCCAAAACCGTCATCGTTGGCACAAATGAATCCGTCACGGTGGGCATCAACGCAAAGCGCGAGGTCGGCGCGGAAATCGCGGACAAAGTCGGCATCAAACACAGTTTCGAAGTGGGCCAGACATCAGAGATCAAGGTCGGCAAGGATCAGGTCATGGACATCGGCAAAACCATGTCGATCGTTGTTGGCGACGAACTGAACATTAAGGTCGGCAAGTCCGAACTGAACATGAAAAAGAACGGCACGATCCAGATCAGCTGCAAGGATCTCAAGATCAAGGCAACCGGCAAAATCGATGGCAAGGCCAGCAGCACAATCAAGCTGAAGGGTTCGAAAATCGACATGAACTGAGTGTTATGCGCCCGCGCGGTCGATGAGCCCAACGTATTCGAGGCCATGATGTTGGACCGTAATCCCGTGCAGTTAGTCCTGTGCTCGGATGCCGGCCAACTCGGCCATATGCCAGGCAAGGCAGCTGTTGGAACTCAGGACCGGTACGCCGGTGGCTTTGGTGACGCGCGCGCACACATCCAAGGCGCGCAAGTTGGTGCAGGATAAGAACACGGCGTCCGGCGTGACGTGTTCAATCAGCTGTCGCGCCGCGGCTTCGACGGAATGCGGTGCAATTTGCGCCACGTTCGCCTCAATTTCTTCGCCAAAGGACAGGCTTGCCGCGACCTCGAAGCCCGCTGTCTCGAAGGCGTCACATAGCCCCTGCGCGATCTGCGACGTATAGGGCGAGACGATCCCGATCCGCCGAACCTCACGTGACCGCAAAGATGCAAACGCGGCGATCAGCGGATCCGTGACTGCACCGACGTCGCAGGCGGATCTGAGGAGCGCTGCGACCCTTTTTGAACCGATCAGGTTGGCCCCGGATGTGCAGGCATAGCCCACTGCATCAAACTGCACACCTGCGGGAAACAGCGCGGCAGCCGCAGGCAGCGCCTTTTCCATCGCCCTGATCGTTTCAGAGGTCAGTTCCGCTCCGGAAGATACGCGGCTAATATGCAGACGTGCCTGATCCGGATCGAAAATCCGCCGAAACTCATCTTCTATCGTTTGATCTGCCTGCAATACAATCAGGCCCAGACACGGACGCGGGTCGACCTCAAGCTCATAAGGTGCTGATGTCATTGCCCGATCACCGGCAATGCAGCGGGTGCACGGGGTGACAGCAACTCTGCCCCGTCAGCGCGCAGAACAATGACCTCTTCGTGCACCATCATCTTTCCAGCCGCTATGACCGCGCTTGGTTCCAGTGTCAGCACCATATTCTCAACCAGCACGGTATCGTCCACCGCGCTGATTGACGGCCATTCCGTAAGAGACAGGCCCAGCCCATGCCCCAAACGCCCGGCTCCAGGTTTCGCCCCGCGTCGGATCAGTGCGTCACACAACATCTGGTGCACATCGCTTGCGCGTTGGCCGGGCATCATTGCGCCCAGCACGTCTTCGGTCGCTTGCCACAGCGCATCATGGGCGCGGGTCGCATCATCATAAGGCTGCCCCATGGAAAAATTCCGATCAAAATCGCAAAAATACCCTTCGCACACAGCACCGGTATCGAGCATCAAAATGTCGCCCTGTTCCAACGGCCGCGCCGCGGCGGGCGAAATGACGTCGCCATACCCGCCCTGCCCTGCGGCACCCGCGACATAGCTGACCCAATCGGCGCCCGCGCGCAGGCAGGCCACCTGAAATTCGGCAAAAACGTGGTCCAGCCCGACACCCGGCGCTGCAAAAGACGACACCTGATCAAAGGCCAGTGCCGCAATACCGCACACGTGCCGAACCCGGGCAATCTCGTCTTCCGACTTGCGTTCCCGCACCCTCTGGACACAGGCGGTCGCATCAACAATCTGGCGGGGCGCGATGACCCGTTCCAATTCGAAAAAGTCCGCCAACGGCATGCGGATCTGCGTCTCCAATCCCATGGGGACGCCAATTTGCCCGGCCTCCGGCACACAGTCGCAAATTGCATCTGCCAATTGCGCCACGCCGCTCTCGTCCGGGTTCGGCGCTTGCCACGTGCGGATGTCATCAACCCAAGTTCGCCGCATCAGATCGAGGCCGATGGATGGAATCACCGCAGTCAGCGCGCCTTTAGCTGGCACAACGACGTACCATGGCCGCGCCGGACTTTCCCAGAATCGGGTGAGAAAACCCGTGACGTAGAATATATCCGGCGCAGTTGTCAGCAGCAGCGCATCGATACCGTGCCGATCCATCTGCCGTTGCAATTCATCGGTGCGTTTTTGAAATTCACCGGTCGGAAAGATCAGCGACCGTTCAGCCATCCTCTGGCCCTTCGCTGAGGATTGCCCAAACCCGTGCGTCTGCGGGCAAATCAAGACCAGCCAGAAGCGCAGCGAGCCCCGCACCACCCGACGGCGTCGTATGCAAGCCAAGATCGGCGAGGATTGGCATTGCCGCAGCTGCTTCTTTCTCTGTGATTGTCACAAAAGTGTCGGCATCGCGGGCCAGACCGTTGAATGCGACCAACGACGGTGTCTTGCAATCAAGTCGACCCATCGCTGACACGGGGCCTGTTGTGTCGACAACATGGCCTGCCGCTATGCTGTCGTGCAGGGCCGGCGCGGCTTCGGGTTCCACCACCAAGATCTGCGGGCCATCCGCCCAGACTTTGCGCGCATAGGCTGCGACCGACGCTGCCAAACCGCCGACGCCCGCCTGCAGCAGGATGTGCGTCGGCGGGTCGCTCAACTGCGTTGCCGCCTCTTTCGCAAGTTGCAGATAACCCTCCATGACCAGCATGGGCAAACGGGTATAGCCGTCCCACGTGCTGTCAGACAGCAGCGTCCAGCCTTGCGTCGCCGCCGCGCCTTCCGCAGCAGCCATGCTTGCCTCGTAATTTTCGCCAGCACGTACAACGTGCGCGCCCAAACCGCGCAACCGTTCGGAAAAAGCCACTGGCACCGTTTCCGCCAGATAAATGACTGCGCGCGCGCCGAAAATCCGCGCGCCCACTGCGACCGACAAGCCGTGATTGCCCGCACTTGCCGTTACAAATGTCCGACCATGCAACGCATCAGCCAAAGCGTCGGGCGCTGTATCATGCGCCTCGCAGGCGATGGCGTAGGCCGCACCAAGCGCCTTGAAACTGCCCAAGCCCATGCGCCCGCGTTCGTCCTTGATCATAACCGACAAAACGCCGACACGCGCCGCGATCTCGGGCGCGCAAATCAGCGGTGTCGGCGCATGGGCCGGACAAAGCGCCAGCAGCTTTTCAACCAATTCCGTGTTGGTCGATGGCACGTCCGCGCCAAAGACCGTCTTGCGCCGTGGATTGCATAGGATTTTTGGCATGTGACGCCGAAGTGCCCCGTCGTTCTTAAACTTCGAGTGTTAGTGTATCCGCGGTTCGCGGTCTATCGGCGCGTTGGCCCCACGCCGCTGGCAAATGCCGCAGAACGTTTAATGGTCACCCAGTTTTTCGACCAGATAGGCTATGAACGACCGGGTTGTGTTGCTTAGCTCGCGCGGCCTGCGGCTGAGGACGCCGAGAAGGCGCCGCGGCGTTGCCGCGTCCAGTTCGACAATCTGGATGCCAAACAGCAATCCCATCTGTTCCACGGTCCATTTCGGCAAAACCGCAAGACAATCGGTGCCTGCAAGAAAGCTCAGTACGCTGGCAAGCGACCCACCGGCAAAGACGATTTCGGCGTCCTGCATCTCGAGGTCTGACAGGACCAACTCCATGTCCGATGCCAATGGGCTGCCCTTTGGCGGTACGATCCAGCCATAATCAAGCAGGGCCAGCGGTCGCGGGCGGGTCAGTTGCAACAGCGGATGCCCATCCCGGCAGGCGATCACGTTGTGTACAGACGCAAGTGGCGTGAAAAACAGATCTTCTTCGATCTCGCCAACGCCGCGCGGGTAAAACGCAACGTCGGCGTCGCCAAAACGTATCGCATCCGTCAGTTTCCCGGCATAGCCACTGTCGATTTCAAACGACACACCGGGGTGAAGCGCGCGGAATTCAGGCAGCAACCGTGACACAACACCATCCGTGAAAAACTGTGGTCCGATCATCCGAAGCGCCGACGTGGTGCCAAATTTGAACTGCTCAAGATCACGTGTTGCTTGCTCTTGTGCAAGGATCACCGAAGCACCCTGGGTCGCAAGCGACGCGCCAAGAGGCGTCAGGCCCCACGGTCGGGTTGCTCGGTCAAAAATCGGCGCATCCAAGCGACTCTCGAGGTCGCTCATCATGCGCGACAGCGCAGGCTGCGACGTCCGCAAAAATTTTGCGGCGCGGGTCAAACCGCCTTCGCGACGGACAATTTCGACAGTCGCGAGGTGTTTTGCATCTAACTTCATATCAATTTGGTATATTAAAGGATGAAATCAGCATTTCCAGATCATTTGTCACACCTCCTATGCTGTCCGGTATTGCCAAGGGGGACGGCATGGGTGTTCATCATTTCGAGTTCACGGGCAGCCCGGCGCGCATTGTGTTCGGTCGCGGATCAATGTCTCGGACCTCAGAAGCGCTTGATACGCTGAATTGTTCCCGCGCTCTTGTGCTCTCGACTGACGCCCAGAAGGACAGCGCTGACAACCTCGCCTGCGCGCTTGGGAAAAAATGTCTGGGCGTCTATGCCAAGGCCGTGATGCATACCCCGGTTGAGGTCACAGTCGCCGCGATGGAGGTCGTTGAAACCCAGCGCGTCGACTGCCTGATCTCGTTTGGCGGCGGCTCTACCATGGGTTTGGGCAAAGCCATCGCATATCGCACCGACCTGCCGCTGATTGCGATACCAACGACCTATGCGGGGTCCGAGGTCACGCCGATCCTGGGCCAGACTGAAAACGGTCAAAAAACCACGCTGCGCAGCAGCCGCGTCCTGCCGGAACTGGTTCTGTACGATCCAGACCTGACAGCTTCCCTGCCCCTGTCGATGAGCGTCACAAGCGGTATCAACGCCATCGCGCATGGGGTCGAAGCACTGTACGCCAAGGACCGGAATCCGATCTCGTCCATGATGGCCTCAGAGGGTGTGCGGGCCCTTGCAGAAGCCTTGCCCGAACTGGTCAAACGGTCGAATGATCCGGACGCCCGCGATCAGGCGCTTTATGGCGCGTGGCTCTGTGGCGCGGTCCTTGGTCAAGTGGGCATGGCGCTGCATCACAAGCTTTGTCACACGTTGGGCGGCATGTTTGATTTGCCGCATGCGGAAACGCACACCGTCATTCTGCCTCATGCCACCGCATTCAATGCAGCCGAGGTTCCCGATCTTCTGCGTCCCGTAGGCGACGCGGTCGGCGCGGCGCATCCGGGTCGCGGGCTTTATGACTGGGCCGTGCGCCTCGGTGCGCCGACATCGCTGCGCGATCTAGGCATGCCCGAGACCGGCATCAAACCGGCCACGAAACAGGCGTTGGCCAACCCTTACTGGAATCCCCGTCGACTGGAGCGGGACAGCATCGAGGCGCTCATCCGAGCGGCGTATTACGGCAACCCACCGCAAGAGTGAGGTCCACACTATTACCAAGGCACCCCGCGCGGGGCCAAGGTCCTTTGGGAGGAAGACCATGACCAACTATTCCAATTCGCGGCGGCGATTTCTGAAACGATCCGTTGCTGCGGGTGCTCTGACCACGGCAGGCCTTTATGCCCCGGCGGTTCATGCCCAGGCACGCACCGTGCGCATCGGCTATGTGACGCCGCAAACAGGCCCGCTCGCTGCCTTTGCAGAAGTCGATGAGTTCATCATTCAAGGGTATCTCGAAGCAGTTTCCGGCGGCATCCAATCGGGCAGCCGCAGCTTCAATATCGAAGTGCTGATCAAGGACAGCCAGTCAAATCCCAACCGTGCAGCACAAGTCGCACAAGAGTTGATCGTCGATGACGAGATCGACATCATGCTGGTCTCGCACACGCCTGAAACCGTGAACCCGGTGGCGACGATCTGCGAAATCGAAGAAATTCCCTGCATTTCGACGCTGGCCCCATGGCAACCCTATTTCATAGGGCGCCAAGGCAATCCCGGCGATCCATCGACGTGGCAGACATTCGACTACACGTATCATTTCCTCTGGGGGCTCGAGGATATAATTGCCGTGTTTACCAACATGTGGGGCCAGCTTGAGACCAACATGAATGTGGGCGGGTTGTTTCCCAATGACGCGGACGGCAACGCATGGGGCGATCCCAATCTGGGTATGCCGCCTGCTCTCAGCAGCATGGGCTTTACCCTGACCGATCCGGGCCGGTACCAGAACCTGCAGGACGACTTTTCAGCGCAGATTTCGGCTTTTCGCAATGCCGATTGCGATATCGTCACCGGCGTCGTTCTGCCTCCGGATTTCGCAACGTTCTGGACACAAGCAGCGCAGCAGGGCTTCCGCCCCAAGGTCGCGTCCGTTGGCAAGGCGATCCTGTTCCCGTCTGCCGTCAATGCGATCGGCGACGCCGCAGAGAACCTCAGTTCCGAAGTGTGGTGGTCCAACGTGCACCCGTTTTCATCTTCGATCACAGGGGCGAGTGCAGCGCAGGTATGCGACGCATACGAAAGCACAACCGGGCGCCAGTGGACGCAGCCATTAGGCTTTGTGCACGCGCTCTTTGAGGTGCTGACCGACACGCTGAAACGTGTCGATGGTGTGCGTGACCCCGACGAAGTGGCCGCAGCAGTTGCGGCGACGGATATGCAAACCATCGTCGGTCCAATCAAATGGGATGGCGCGGGCCTGCCACCTTTCGCGCAAAAGAACGTGGCGAAAACACCGCTGGTCGGCGGTCAGTGGCGCAAATCGGACGATGGCAATTTCCGCATCACAATCGTGGACAACCAGACCTATCCCGACATTCCGCTTGGGGGTGAGCTTCGGCCCATCGCGTAACCGACGATCGGTCGGGTCGGCGCACGGGTGCCGGCCCGCCTCGGGGAAAATCACTGCATGCTGCTAGAAATACGAAACTTGAGGCGCGCCTTTGGTGCGGTTGTGGTTGCCGATGATATCACCCTCAGCGTGGATGAGGGTGAGGCGTTGGGGATAATCGGTCCCAACGGCGCAGGCAAAAGCTCGCTGTTCAACCTGATATCGGGGCGTCTTGCACCGGATGGTGGCAGCATTCACCTCGATGGAAAGGACATCACCAAAATGCCCGCCCGCAAACGCGTTCATGGCGGTATCGGGCGATCCTTTCAAATCCCTCAGCCGTTCGATGCCATGACGACATTCGAAAATGTCTCGGTTGCCGCCTGCTTTGGCGCTGGAGGCTCGGAAAAGGAGGAACAGAACCACGTCATCGACGTGCTGCACCGGACGGGGCTTTTGCCGAAAGCGAACATGCCTGCGGGTTCGCTGTCCCTGCTGGAACGCAAGCGGCTGGAAATGGCCCGCGCGCTGGCCACAAAACCGCGCATCCTGTTGCTTGATGAAATCGCAGGCGGGCTGACCGAAGCAGAATGCCAGTCATTGATCGCCACGATCCAGGACATAAACGCGAGCGGAACAACGATCATCTGGATCGAACATGTCACCCACGCGCTTCTGGCTGTCGTGACCCGGCTTTTGGCCATCGACTTTGGCAAAGTCATTGGCGCCGGGCCGCCTCAGGCCGTGATGGAATCCGAAGCCGTGCGCCAGATCTACTTCGGGATGGAAGTATGAGTCTGCTTACAACACATGCGCTGACCGCCTATTACGGCGACTTTCAGGCCCTTTACGGGATAGACGCCCACATCGACGAGGGCGAAACAATCGCCATCGTGGGCGCCAATGGCGCGGGCAAGTCGACCTTGATGGCGGCGATCACCGGTCGCCGCCGAACGCCGTCCGAAATGATCGTCTTCGATGGACGTGCCATAGGCGGAATGCGCCCGGCTGACATTATGGGGCGCGGTATCGCGTTGGTTCCCGAGGGCCGCCAACTCTTCCCGTCGCTGACGGTCGAAGAAAACCTCATGGTGGGCAACTACGGTCGCAAGGTGCGTGGTCCGTGGTCGCTGGAACGGGTCTACGCCCTGTTTCCGATCCTCAAGGAACGCCGGGAACAAGCCTCGACATCACTTTCCGGGGGGCAACAACAAATGGTGGCCCTGGGCCGGGCCCTCATGTCGAACCCCAAGCTGCTGCTCTGCGACGAGATCAGCCTCGGCCTCGCCCCTGCAGTCATAAAGGACATTTACCGCGCGATCGAAGATATCCGGCGCGAGGGCGCAAGCGTCGTCATCGTAGAACAAAACATTAATCAAGCGCTCACAGTCTCGGACCGCATTTATTGCCTGCTCGAAGGCCGCGTCACGTTGACCGGCCGTCCCAATGATCTGAGTGCGGACCAAATCAGCCGTGCGTATTTCGGGGGCTGAATGATGATCGTGATCGACACACTGATCCAAGGTATTTTGCTCGGCGGGCTTTACGCGCTTTTTGCCACCGGTCTCAGCCTGATTTTTGGAATCATGCGTCTGGTCAATCTGGCCCATGGAGATTTTATGATTCTTGGCGCGTTTGCGGTGCTGATCGGCGTTGATGCCATCGGCCTGCCCATCCTCTTGTCTGCTGTCCTAGCGGCGATTTTCATGTTTATCGTGGGCTACGTCCTGCAGAATGTTTTGCTGAACCGAACGCTGGGCAAAGACATCCTGCCCCCGCTTCTCGTCACTTTCGGACTGTCCATCATTCTGCAAAATGGCATGCTCGAAGCGTTCTCAGCCGACACGCAGCGCCTGAATTTCGGTGGGTTGAGCGAAGCATCCCTTCCTTTGGGGGGCGGGCTTGCCGTTGGTGTTGTTCCGCTGATGACCTTCGGGTCTGCTATTCTCGTCATCCTTTTTCTCAACTGGCTTTTTTACCGGACAGAAACTGGTCGCGCCTTCCGCGCGACGTCGGACAACCCGGAAATCGCGCAGTTGATGGGCATCGACAACAACCGGATCTTCTCTCTTGCAATGGCGCTGGCGCTGGTTGTGGTCGCAATTGCCGGGCTTTATCTGGGCGCGCGCGCGACCTTTGATCCGCTGATCGGTCCCTCGCGCCTGATTTTCGCATTCGAGGCCGTGATCATTGGCGGCCTCGGTTCGTTCTGGGGCACACTGATCGGCGGCATCGTTCTGGGCCTTGCGCAAACCGTCGGCGCGCAGATTTCACCTGAATGGCAGACGCTGTCCGGGCACATTATCTTTCTGATTGTTCTGGTCCTGCGTCCACGCGGCCTGTTTCCGAGGCACGTGGATTGATGGCCGACAATTCCGCATATCAAGTGGCCAAGTCCACACGGGCCTCGTCCGTTGCGATGGTCGTTCTTGCCGTGGTCGTTTTGCTGCTTCTCTCGGCCCCGGCGTTCATTTCGCGGTCACTTTTGCGCGACATCTTTTTTGTGCTGACGATGATCACACTGGCGCAATGCTGGAACCTGCTGGCAGGTTACGGGGGATTGGTCAGCATCGGCCAGCAGGCCTATGTCGGTCTGGGTGCCTATGCCGGTTTTGGGTTTGCAATCCTCGCAGGTGTAAACCCGCTTTTTGCGATCCTGTTGGCCGGTGTCATTGGTGCGTTCCTGTCGATCCCCACGGCATACGTCGTCTTCCGCCTGCAAGGCGCATACTTTGCCATAGGTACATGGGTCGCTGCCGAAGTGTACCGGCTGCTCTTTGCGCAATGGAAGGCGCTTGGCGGCGGCACGGGGACATCGCTGCCGTCTGACGTGGCCCGGTCCATCTACGGTATCGACTGGGTCGGCGAACTTTTCGACGTGCGTTCGTCGGCTGCGCGCGACATCATCGCCTATTGGTTTGCCCTCGTTCTGGCCGTTGTTGTTATCGGCGCGATGTACCTTTTCCTGCGCTCTCGCAACGGTCTTGCACTTTCTGCAATCCGCGACAACGAAGGTGCAGCGGAAAGCGTGGGCGTTGACACGTCCCGTGCCAAGTTCGCGGTTTACGTCTTTGCTGCCACGGGCGCGAGTCTTGCCGGTGCGCTGATCTTTTTCCAATCCGCCTCGGTCACGCCGCAGTCAGCCTTTTCGGTAATTGAATGGACAGCCTTTGTCTTGTTCATTGTGGTCATTGGCGGCATCGGCACGCTTGAAGGGCCGATCATCGGCGCGCTCATCCTTTTCGCGTTGCAAAACTGGCTGTCCGACTATGGCACCTGGTACCTCATGGCCCTTGGCGCCCTTGCCATCGTGGTCATGTTGCTTGCCCCCAAAGGGATCTGGGGCTGGATACAAGCCAGATATGACTTTTCGATCTTTCCCACGCGCCGCCGTTTGATCGGGCCGGACAAGCCTGTCCCCGACTATACGCAGCCCGTAAAAGAAATGACTGCGACGGCGCCCATCGGCATCAGCGGCGCGGACCTGCCCAATGAGGTTACCACCATGTTTGACATCGAAACCGACGTGCTGATTGTTGGCTCGGGCCCGGCAGGCGGGGCGTCTGCTGCGCTGCTTTCAAGCTACGGCATCTCGAACATTATGATCGAGAAATACGGCTGGCTTGCAAACACGCCGCGGGCGCACATCACCAATCAGCGCACGATGGAGATCCTGCGCGAACTCGGCGTGGAGCAGGACGCGATTGCCAAATCCGTTCCTCAGGAGTTGATGGGCAATAATGTGTTTTGCACCTCTCTGGCGGGCGAAGAGATCGGTCGTCTGCTAACGTGGGGCAACCACCCCAGCCGCAAGGCCGACTACGATCTCGCTTCGCCCACGCGCATCTGCGACATACCCCAAACGTTGCTTGAGCCGATCATCGTCGGGAAGGCGATGGAAACCGGCACCATCACCCGTTTCAAGACCGAATATATCAGCCACATGCAGGACGATGACGGCGTTGTGGCCACCGTCCGGGATCGCGTCGCCAATCAGACCTACCGCATCCGCGCCAAATACATGATCGGCGCCGATGGCGCGCGTTCGGCCATTGCGGAACAGATCGGCCTGCCTATGGACGGAGAAATGGGGCTCGAAGGATCGATGAACATCGAATTCACGGCCGACCTGTCGCAATACGTCGCCCACCGTCCGTCAGTGCTTTACTGGATCTTCCAACCCGGGTCGAACATCGGCGGCATTGGCGCGGGTGTCATTCGTATGGTGCGCCCTTGGAACAAGTGGCTGTCGATCTATGGCTATGACGTCAAGGACGGTCCACCCGATATCAGCCACGCCGAAGCCGCGGACATCGTGCGCGGCCTCATCGGCGACCCGGATATCGATGTCAAAGTCGAAAAGCTGAGCTTCTGGACCGTCAACAATATGGTCGCCCGCCGGTATGCGAAGGGTCGCGTGTTCTGCATGGGAGATGCAGTCCACCGCCATCCGCCGACAAATGGTTTGGGATCCAACACCTCGATTCAGGATGCCTACAACCTTTGCTGGAAGCTGAAGCTGGTGCTTGAAGGTCACGCAGATGACGGCCTTCTCGACACCTATAACGCCGAACGACAGCCTGTTGGCCGCCAGATCGTCACCCGCGCCAACAAGTCGATCAAGGACTACGGCCCGATTTTCGAGACACTCGGACTGATGCAACCCGGCTCGCCCGACGATGTCAAACGCCGCATGGATGCACGCAAAGAGGCAACGGTCGAAGCCGAGGCTCGGCGCCAGGCGCTCAACAAGTACATTCGGCAAAAGTCGTATGAATTTAACTGCCACGGCGTGGAGATGGGCCAACGCTATGCTTCGCAGGCGGTGGTGTCTGACGGCTCGCCAGAGCCGGAATTCACCCGCGACAAGGAACTGTATTTTCATCCGACCACTTGGCCGGGCGCTCGTTTGCCACATGTCTGGCTCGAACACGCGCGTGAAAAAGTCTCGACGCTCGATCTTGTGGGCCGCGGGCGTTTCACGCTCTTGACAGGTGTCCAAGGCGCAGGCTGGATCGAGGCTGCCGCCCGCGTCAGCGCAGAAACGGGTGTTGAAATCCGCGCCTTCCAAATCGGCCCAGGGTGTGAGGTTTCCGACACCTTCGGAGACTGGGCCATGCAATCCGAAGTGTCTGATGCGGGCTGCGTATTGGTCCGTCCCGATGGCCATGTCGGCTGGCGAGCGCAGTCGCTATCGGCCGAACCGACCAAAGACCTGCACCGCACAATGAACCGTATATTGGGGAAAGAAAATGAACGATCTGTCGCCTAAAACCATCGCCGACTACGTTGCTGCCGCCAATAAACCGCTCACCGATCCTGCGATGAACAGGCAGATCGGGTCAGGGCGCGCGACGTTCGAATTGTACCATTTTGGCTTGTCCGTGTGTTCGCAAAAGGTGCGCATGACACTTTTCGAAAAGGGCGCGCCTTTCATAAGCCACGACATCAATATTTTTCCGCCGATCAACCAGAATTACCAGCCCGACTATGTACGACTGCGCATGCAAGGTGGACGCGGGCGCGACTTGGTGGATGGCTATACCGGTCGCTCATCTACCGGCAGCGAAGGGTTCGATCCCTGTGTGGTACCCACGCTTGTCGATCTCGATTCCGAAAAAGTCCTCATCGACAGTCAGGCCATCTGCGCTCACATAGACGCGGCCTATCAGGGCGGTTCCGAGCTCATCCCTGCCCGCCTCAAGTCCGAGATCGAGCGCGAAATCGCCATTGTCGACACCTCGCCACATCCGGCAATTCTGTACGGCGCACACCCGGATGGCGACTACCGACCCGAAATGCTCAAGCGTGAAATGCCGGGCATTTATGACCGGAAAATAATGAAGCTGATGGAGGGTCGTTCACTGTCTGTCGGGCATCCTAGGCTGCAAGCCGCGTATGATGCGAAAATCCGCAAGGAAGCTGCGGCCAAGAAATACGTGGCGACCGATGAAATGATGCGCGGCGCACTACGCGAAGTGCAGGCCCTGATTGCTGCATTGGACGAGCGGCTCGCCGATGGCCGCACCTGGATCTGCGGCGAAGATTTCACGATGGCCGACATCCAATGGGCGATCTCACTTTTCCGCTTCAAATGGCTTGGCATGGCATTCTTGTGGACCGGTGAGCACGCGCTCAACGAAACTGTCCACTCCACTGTCGCAGCGTATGGGACCCGGCTGTTTGCGCGCGACAGCTTCCAACAAGCGATCATCGCATGGCCGACGAACCCACCCACCGAGTTCGTCATGGATCATTACCCGCAGAACGAAGACACTGGCGCAAAACGCGCCACACGAGATGCAACTGTCAAAGGCCACGGCCGCGATATCCGCGAAGAAAACCTGACCCAGGCTGTGCTGAACACCAACAAAAACGCGCCAAATCCGCGAGCCAAGCAAGTCATCGCCGCCTTTGCCCGCCATTTGCACGCGTTCCTCGAAGAGGTGCAACCAACGGAAAAAGAGTGGG
This sequence comes from Pseudomonadota bacterium, assembly GCA_038532285.1. GTDB lineage: Bacteria > Pseudomonadota > Alphaproteobacteria > Rhodobacterales > Rhodobacteraceae > Tateyamaria. Next base: position 14,470 of record JBCBAV010000067.1, read on the forward strand.
AATATGGAATCGATTTCCTCACCAAAACCGGCCATTTGTCGACCGGAGGACGTCAGGAATTCATTCTGCTTTCAGACGTGATGGGCGCGACCGCCCGCGTCGACATGATCAACAACCGCGCGCACGATGGCGCCACGGAAAACTCTGTCCTCGGTCCTTTCTTTGTAGAGGACCGCCCAACCTTTGAAAATGGCGCTCAGATTTCACCCGGGATCGATGGGCCGCCGATGTTCTTTAATTCCCGCGTTGTCGACACCGACGGACAGCCGGTGGCCGGCGCGCGTGTCGATGTCTGGCACTCGGATGACGAGGGAAATTACGACATCATGATGCCCGGACAGTCGCAAGCGACCATGCGGGGCCTTTTCTTCGCTGATGCGAATGGCAGGGTCTATTTCAACTCTGTCCTTCCAGAAAGCTACCCGATCCCGGATGATGGCACTGTCGGGGTTCTGCTGAAAGCAGCCAACCGCTCGATCATTCGCCCCGCCCATGTCCATGTTCGGATTGAGGCCCCGGGGTTCAGACGCTTGACCACCATGCTCTTTCTTGAAGGTGACAAATACCTGGACAGCGATCCTGTCTTTGGCGTCAAACAATCGCTCGTCATGAATTTCGAACAACGCCACGATCAGCGCCAGCCCGACGGCAAGAAACTGCCTTCGCCGTGCTTTTGCGTGGATTACGACTTCGTCCTGTCACGGGCGTCCTGAGTTTCAGCCAGGGAGGCATCATCAATGTCCGGCATCATAACAACCCTCATCATCCTGTTTATCGTGGCGGTCGTCGTCATCGCGGTACTCGCACGGCTGTATCGCAAGGCCAGCCGAGAAGTGAGCCTGATCCGCACCGGCGTCGGCGGTCAACGTGTGCTCATGGCCGGCGGCGCGCTGGCATTGCCTTACTTTCATGATGTGACCGAGGTGAACATGCGCACCTTGCGAATCGAGGTCGCCCGCTCTGGCGAGGCAAGCCTGATCACGAAGGACCGATTGCGCGTGGACATTGGCGCCAGTTTTTCGGTTGCCGTGGACGCCTCCGAGGCAGCGGTGGCCAGGGCGGCGCAAACGCTGGGCGACAGGACATTTGAATCCAACAAGGTGCGCGATATCGTCGAAGGCAAATTGATCGACGCGCTTCGTTCCGTTGCTGCACAAATGACGCTTGATGAACTGCATGAAGGTCGCTCGCATTTTGTAAAACAGGTGCGTGAATTGATCACCGACGATTTCGCGGAAAACGGTCTGCGCGTGCAGTCTGTCTCGCTCACCACACTTGACCAGACCCCTTTCAAATCGCTTGACGAAAACAATGCCTTCAACGCGGTTGGCATGCGCAAACTGGCCGAGGTCATTGCAAAATCAAAGAAAGAGCGCGCGGAAATCGACGCGGACGCCGAGGTGTCGGTTAGCCTGTCTGCCATGGAAGCCACGCGCCGCAAGCTCGAGATCGAGCGAAACGAGGAACAGGCCCGTATTGCCCAACATCAAGAAATTGAAACGCTCAAGGCCGGGCAGCAAGCCGAAATTGCCCGGCAGCGGGCCGATGCCGACCGCGAAGCCGAAGCCGCGCGCATCGCCAAGGAAAAAGCGATCCGGGAAGCGGAAGTTGCCCGCGACCGTGCCATTCGATCCGCCGAAATCGCCCGCGATTTGGAAGTTCAAGCCAACGAGATCGCCAAGGAAAAGGACCTGCAACTCAAACAGCAAGACCGCCAGATCGCCGTGGCCGAAAAGGCTCAGGCCGAAAGCGCGGCCCGCGCGGCCGCCGACATGGCCAAGGCCGAAGCTGCCAAAGCCGAAGCCTCAATCGCCACGGCGCAACGCATGGCCGAAGCACAGCGGGACAAGGACCTCGCGCTGCTTGCTGCCGAAGAACGCGCCGAAGCCGAGGGCGCGCGCCTGAAAACCCTTGCGCGTGCGGAAAAAGACGCCTCCGTCGATCATGCCGCCGCTCGGCTGCAATCGGCCAAGGCCGAGGCAGATGCCGACCGCGAGAAAGCCGCCGCCAAACGCGAGGCGCTGTTGGCCGAAGCGGAGGGTCAAAAGGCACTTCACGAAGCTGAAAACGCGCTCGACACGCGCCTGATCGCCATGAAAGAGGAACTCGCCCGCATCGAGACCCTGCCGAAAGCGATCGCGGAAATGGTAAAACCTGCAGAAAAGATCGACACGATCAAGATCCACAACGTCTCGGGTCTGGGAGGAGGACCTGTGCCCGGTTCGGGCGGCGGCGACGCCTCAAAGACCCCGGTTAATCAGGCCCTCGATTCCATCCTCGGCATGGCCGTTCAACTTCCTGCATTGAAATCGCTGGGGGACGAGTTGGGTCTGTCAATGGGCAACGCATTGGAAGAGGTGAAGGGCGACGTGGACGCACCGAAGAAAAAGCCGAAGGCTTGAGCGTCTTGTAGGCCAAAGAGACTTTTGAGACGCAGCGAACGCGCCTGCCGAGGTTGGCGCAAGGGACTTTTTGCACCAATAGCATGGCCTTCAACTCAGGCGCAGGCATGAGGCGGGATGCCGGCATACCTGACCGCTTTTTCCACAGACAGAGCAGACTGATAAACCACGTCGCGTCAGGCGGCTGATGCCAAAAGCCAGATTGCCAGCACTTTCACCTTGGGCTGGACCAACGTGCACGGCTGCATCCCAAAGGCAAACACGCCGTCCATCGGCCTCGCCGAAAAGCTGGGCGCGATACTGGAGCGCGAAGAACACCGGCCTGCCGCGGCACCTTTCTGATCTGTCGCTATCCCGGCACCAATGCGTTGTTTTGATCCCGGGGCGTGTGCGCCTGATTATTGGCCACGCCGCCTGTCGGCATGCAATTGTTGCGCCTGACATTGCGATGCGGAATTGCTTTGGGTCGCCAAGGGTCAGCAGTCCAGTGTCGTGTCACGTTCCCACTGCGTCAGGTGGTGGCAATACTGGTCCCATTCGCGGTGCCGCAGCTTCAGATACGCTTGGGAAAATTCTTCGCCCAAGGCGCTGGTCAGTGTTTTGTCCTTGGCGAAATCCCGCAGCGCATCAAGCATGTTGAGCGGCAGCTTTTTGGCACCGCGTACCTTGTGGCCTTCGGTGTACATGTCGAGGTCAAGCCGTTTGCCCGGATCAAGCTCGCGCTCAATACCGTCAAGACCGGCGGCCAGCAGAACGGCTTGGAGCAAATACGGATTGGACGCACCATCGGCGAGGCGCAGTTCCATCCGGCCGCCGTCTGGAATACGCACCATGTGGGTGCGATTGTTGCCACCATATGTGACCGATTGCGGTGACCATGTTGCCCCGGACAGTGTCGCGGGCGCATTGATCCGCTTGTAGCTGTTCACGGTCGGGTTGGTGATTGCACACATGCCCTGACCATGGGCCATTACCCCGCCGAGGAAATGATAGGCGGTCTGGGACAGGCCCATGTTATCGTCGCCATCGAAAACGCAACGCTGCCCGTCCGCGGTCCACAGCGAATGATGCACGTGGCAGCCATTGCCGGTCAGGTGAGAAAACGGTTTTGGCATGAACGTCGCGCGCAGCCCATGCCGTTCCGCGATTTCCTTGACCATGAACTTGAAAAAGGCGTGCTGGTCTGCCGTTTGCAGGCAGGGGCCGAAATCCCAGTTAATCTCGAACTGACCATTGGCGTCTTCGTGATCGTTTTGGTACGGCCCCCAACCCAACGCGATCATAGTCGCGCAGATCTCAGCGATAACCTCAAAGCGGCGCATTAGGGCGGATTGATCGTAACAGGGCTTTTCTTGCGTATCGCGCGCATCAGAGATATCGGTGCCATCCGTGTTGATCAGGTGAAACTCCGGTTCAACCCCGGATTGGAGCATTAGGCCCTTGTCCGCAGCCTTGCCGACAAGATTTTTCAATACGACCCGCGGGGCCTGCTCGACCGGTTTGCCGTTCATCCACGGGTCGCCTGCGACCCATGCCAGTTCCGGTTTCCAGGGCAACTGGATCACGCTGGCGGCGTCGGGCATGACCAATACATCCGGATCCGCGGGCGTCATGTCGAGCCAGGCGGCAAAGCCTGCAAACCCCGCGCCGTTTTCCTGTGCCCCGGCGATCGCCTCGGTCGGCACGAGTTTGGCGCGCTGCACACCGAACAGATCCGTGAAATTACACAGGAAGAATTTGACGCCCCTCTCGGCAGCCCATGCGGCCAGATCTGTCATCAGAAATCTCCCTTTTTTCCAGGTATCCAATCTGTGCCGGCCAAGGGCACACCGGCCATGGCGGCGGCTTCTATGGTCAGCGCACAAAGGTCCTCGGGTTCAAGGTTCAACACGTGGTTCTTGCCGTTGGCGCGGGCAATAGTCTGGGCCTCCAGCGTCATGACCCTGAGGTAATTTGTCAGGCGTCGGCCTGCCTTGATCGGGTCCAGGCGGGCGGCAAGGGCTGGGTCCTGGGTCGTGATCCCTGCCGGGTCGTTGCCTTCGTGCCAGTCGTCGTAGGCGCCCGCCGTGGTGCCGAGCTTTTGATACTCTTCCTCGAGCGCAGGGTCATTGTCGCCCAAAGCGATGAGCGCGGCAGACCCAATCGAAACAGCGTCGGCGCCCAGCGCCAATGCCTTGGCCACATCGGCGCCCGTACGCACGCCGCCAGAGACGACAAGCTGCACCTCGCGGTGCATGTCGAGGTCCTGTAATGCCTGCACAGCGGGCCGGATACACGCCAGCGTCGGTTGGCCGACATGCTCGATAAAAACGTCTTGCGTGGCCGCCGTTCCGCCCTGCATGCCATCCAAAACCACCACATCCGCGCCGGCCTTGACCGCCAGCGTTGTATCAAAATACGGGCGCGCGCCGCCAACCTTGATGAATATCGGCACCTTCCAACCGGTGATTTCGCGCAGCTCGAGAATCTTGATTTCGAGGTCATCAGGACCAGTCCAATCCGGGTGTCGGCACGCGGATCTTTGGTCGATCCCTTTGGGAAGGTTGCGCATCTCAGCGACGCGGTCGTTGATTTTTTGCCCCAACAACATGCCGCCACCGCCGGGCTTGGCCCCCTGACCGACAACAATTTCGATGGCGTCAGCCTTGCGCAGGTCGTCGGGGTTCATGCCGTAACGTGATGGCAGGTACTGATAGACCAGTTTGTCGGAATGGCCACGTTCCTCGGGTGTCATGCCGCCGTCGCCCGTGGTCGTCGAGGTTCCAGCCGCCGAAGCACCGCGTCCCAGCGCCTCCTTCGCCTGGCCTGACAGCGCGCCA
>JBCBAV010000068.1:0-19641 GCA_038532285.1 Pseudomonadota bacterium
AGAAATAAGGAGGCGCACTGATGGCACGTGATACACGGCGCGGTAAGCGCAAGGTCTCCAAGAATATCGCGACGGGCGTGGCCCACGTGAATTCGTCGTTCAACAACACCAAGATCTTGATCTCGGACGTGCAAGGCAACGCGATCTCGTGGTCGTCGGCTGGCACCATGGGCTTCAAGGGTTCGCGCAAGTCAACCCCCTACGCCGCGCAGATGGCTGCCGAAGATGCGGGCCGCAAGGCACAGGAACACGGCGTGAAAACGCTCGAGGTCGAAGTGCAGGGCCCCGGGTCCGGCCGGGAAAGCGCGCTGCGCGCACTGGCCGCGGTTGGCTTTAACATTACTTCGATCCGTGACGTGACGCCGATTGCCCACAACGGCTGCCGGCCGCCCAAGCGCCGCCGCGTTTGAACGACATTACCATTTTGGGGCCGCGTGTATCCACACGGCCCCAATCCGCATTTTGAAACCTCGGGAGCCTGTGCGCGCGGACATGGTGCATAGGCAAGAATGGAGGGACGCATGATCCACAAGAACTGGGCCGAACTGATCAAGCCGCAACAGCTTGACGTGAAACCGGGCAACGATCCCGCCCGCCAGGCCACTGTTGTTGCCGAACCGCTGGAGCGAGGCTTTGGCCTGACCATGGGCAACGCCCTGCGCCGTGTACTTTTGTCGAGCCTGCAAGGTGGCGCGATCACCAGCGTGCAGATCGACAACGTGCTGCATGAGTTTTCGTCTGTCGCCGGTGTGCGCGAGGACGTGACCGACATCATCCTGAACCTTAAGGGCGTGAGCCTGCGCATGGAAGTCGAAGGGCCCAAGCGTCTTTCGATTTCGGCAAAGGGGCCTGGCGTTGTCACCGCCGGTGACATCTCGGAAAGCGCGGGCATCGAGATTCTGAACCGCGATCACGTGATCTGCCACCTTGACGATGGTGCTGACGTGTACATGGAACTGACGGTCAACACCGGCAACGGCTATGTTTCCGCGGACAAGAACAAGCCCGAAGACGCGCCCATCGGCCTGATCCCGATCGATGCGATCTATTCGCCGGTCAAGAAGGTCAGCTATGACGTGCAGCCCACCCGCGAGGGCCAGGTGCTGGACTATGACAAGCTGACGATGAAGGTCGAAACCGATGGCTCGATCACACCGGATGACGCCGTGGCCTTTGCCGCGCGGATTCTGCAGGACCAGCTAGGCATCTTCGTCAACTTTGACGAGCCGGAATCGGCGAGCCGTCAGGACGACGACGACGGTCTCGAGTTCAACCCGCTTCTGCTGAAGAAAGTGGACGAACTGGAACTGTCGGTGCGGTCTGCGAACTGCCTCAAGAACGACAACATCGTCTATATCGGCGATCTGATCCAGAAGACCGAAGCTGAGATGCTGCGCACCCCGAACTTTGGTCGGAAATCGCTGAACGAGATCAAGGAAGTGCTGTCGGGCATGGGCCTGCACCTGGGCATGGATGTCGAGGACTGGCCGCCGGACAACATCGAAGACCTCGCCAAGAAGTTCGAAGACAACTTCTAAGCTTTGCGGCGCCACGATTTTTCGTCGAAAAATCGTGGCCCTGCACCCCGGGCCATCGAGCGCCCCAAGGAGAGTCTCAGGCACGCACCTGAGGCCGGACAAAGCAAAAACGCCCGTAGAGGGCACAGTTAGGAGACTGAACCATGCGTCACGCACGTGGCTATCGCCGCCTCAACCGCACACACGAGCACCGCAAGGCGCTGTTTGCGAACATGGCCGGCTCGCTCATCGAACATGAGCAGATCAAGACAACCCTTCCCAAGGCCAAGGAACTGCGCCCCATCGTGGAAAAGTTGATCACGCTGGCCAAGCGTGGTGACCTGCACGCGCGTCGTCAGGCCGCGGCACGCCTGAAGGAAGACCAGTACGTCGCCAAGCTGTTTGACGTGCTCGGGCCGCGCTATGCCGACCGTCAGGGTGGCTATATCCGCGTGCTCAAGGCGGGGTTCCGCTATGGTGACATGGCGCCAATGGCGATCATCGAATTCGTCGACCGCGACCGCGATGCCAAGGGCGCTGCGGACAAGGCACGCATCGCCGCCGAGGAAGCTGGCGAAGAGTAAAGCCGCCCTCCAAGACAAGATTTGAAACCCTCGCCCCGTCCGGCGGGGGTTTTTTCTTGTCACCCGTTGGCAGCAGCAAGGGTTGTGCGCACCGCGTGCGTGCCTATCTTCGGGGCCATGAAATTCTTGCTGCTTTGTCTGGTCTGCTTGATGCCACTGAGTGCTGCTGCGCAAACCCGCGTGCCGCAATCGCAGGCCGAGATCACCTTGGGCTTTGCCCCGCTGGTACGCGACACTGCCCCGGCGGTGGTCAACATCTACGTGCGGTTCATCACCGAGGCGCGGGCCCGCACGCCTTTCATGGACGATCCGTTTTTCGAACGCTTTTTCGAAGGGTTTGGACGGCCCAGCCCGCGGGTACAGAATTCACTTGGCTCGGGTGTGATCCTCAGCGCCGATGGCATCGTGGTGTCGAACTATCACGTGGTTGGGCAGGCCACGGAAATCAGTGTCGTTCTGAATGATGGCACCGAATATGACGCCCGGGTTCTCTTGGGCGACGAGGCGAGCGACCTGGCCATCCTGCAGATCGAGGGCGCGCCTGACTTGCCCTATCTGCCGCTGCGCGACAGTGAGACGGTCGAGGTTGGCGAGTTGGTGCTGGCCATCGGCAATCCATTTGGTGTGGGGCAGACCGTGACGTCGGGTATTGTGTCGGCGCTGGCGCGATCGGGCGGACAGAACGGGCGTGGTGCCGGGTATTTCGTGCAGACCGATGCGCCGATCAATCCGGGCAACTCGGGTGGTGCGCTGATTGATGTGGTGGGGCGACTGATCGGGGTCAACACGCGCATTCTCAGCCGGTCGGGCGGGTCGAACGGCATCGGCTTTGCCATTCCGTCCGATCTGGTGGCGGCGGTTCTACGTCAGGCCCGCGATGGTAACGACCGGTTCCAGCGGCCCTGGGCCGGGGCCACCGGACAGGCGGTGGATGCTGACATGGCCGACAGCCTTGGCTTGTCGCGACCGCAGGGGATCATCCTTGCGGGCCTGCACCCCGCCAGCCCGTTTGGCGCGGCAGGCATGGCGCCGGGTGATGTGGTGCTGGCGGTGGATGACAAGCCGGTGGGCAGCCCGGGCGAGATGCTCTACCGCATGGCGGTTGCATCCGTGCGTGACACCGCACGGATCACGTGGCTGCGCGACGGTGAGGAGATCAGCGCGGAGGTCAACCTGATCCCGCCCCCTGAAACCCCAGCCCGCGACGAGATCAATTTGCCTGAAGGTACCAGCCTGCCGGGTCTCGAACTGGCGCGCGTGAACCCGGCGGTGATCGCCGAGATAGGTTTGCCGCTGAGCGCGCAAGGCACGGTTGTCATCGACCCCGGCGCGATTGGCCGCCGCGTCGGCCTGCGACGTGGCGATATCCTTCAACGCATTGACCGCACCGACATCGACGGCCCCGCCACCGCCGCCGCGATCCTGAGCGAAGCGCGACGCGGCACCACCGTGCGCGCGTTGCGCGGCACGGGCCGCATCGTGCTGCGGTTCTGATGGCGGACCTCTTCGCCTCAGATCCGCCGCCGGACACCGGGACACGGCCCCTGGCCGACCGGTTGCGCCCACAGACCTTGTCCGAAGTGATCGGCCAGCGGCAGGTGCTGGGATCGGACGCGCCGCTGACAGTGATGCTGGAGGCTGGGGCGCTGGGGTCGATCATCTTCTGGGGGCCGCCCGGGGTGGGCAAGACGACCATCGCGCGACTGCTGGCTGATGAAACAGACCTGCATTTTGTACAAATCAGCGCGATCTTCACCGGTGTGCCCGACCTCAAGAAAGTGTTCGAGGCCGCCAAGATCCGCCGCCAGAACGGGCAGGGCACGCTGCTGTTCGTGGACGAGATCCACCGGTTCAACAAGGCGCAGCAGGACGGGTTCCTGCCGCATATGGAGGACGGGACGATCCTGCTGGTAGGCGCAACCACCGAAAATCCCAGTTTCGAGCTGAACGCTGCCGTGCTCAGCCGGTCGCAGGTGATGGTGCTGGAGCGACTGGGCCTCGACGATCTGGAATTGCTCGCGCAGCGCGCCGAGGGTGAACTGAGCAAAACACTGCCGCTGACCGATGCGGCGCGGGCGGCTTTGCTAGGAATGGCGGACGGCGATGGACGGGCGCTCTTGAACCTGATCGAGCAGGTTGTGGCATGGACCGTCGAAGCACCTCTCGACCCCGAGGCTCTTGGCGCTCGGCTCATGCGTCGGGCGGCGCAATATGACAAGTCGGGCGATGCGCACTACAACCTCATCAGCGCGTTGCACAAATCGGTGCGCGGGTCGGATCCGGATGCAGCGCTTTATTGGTTTGCGCGGATGCTCGAAGGGGGCGAGGATCCCCGGTACCTCGCCCGGCGCATGGTCCGCATGGCGGTCGAAGACATCGGCCTTGCCGATCCGCAGGCGCAGGCGGTTTGCCTGCAAAGCTGGGAAACATATGAAAGGCTGGGCAGTCCCGAGGGCGAATTGGCGCTCAGCCAGGCGCTGATCTACCTCGCGCTCGCGCCGAAATCGAACGCGAATTACGTCGCCTACAAGGGCGCGCGAAAGGCGGCCAAGGAAACGGGATCGCATCCGCCGCCCAAACACATCCTGAATGCGCCCACATCCATGATGAAGGACCAGGGATATGGCGCAGGCTATGCCTATGACCACGATGCCGAGGACGGGTTTTCGGGCCAGAACTATTTCCCCGACGGAATGGAACGGCCCGCGCTGTACCAGCCTGTCGAACGCGGGTTCGAGCGGGATCTGCTGAAACGGGTCGAATACTTTGCGCGGCTCCGGGCCAAGCGGCAAACTTGACTCTTGTCGCGCAAGCGATGACAGAGCGCGCATGTTCTCGACACTCTCACTTGTGGCCCTTGGCGGGGCAATCGGAGCCTCTCTGCGCTGGCTGTGGGGCGTGGGTGTCTTGCGCCTGACGGGGCCTGCGGAGTTTCCTGTGGCCATCCTGTCGGCTAATGTGCTGGGGTCGTTACTGATGGGCGTGTTTGTGGTGGTCGCGGCACAGCGCGGGCTGACGCACCTCAGCCCGTTCGTGATGACGGGCGTCTTGGGCGGGTTCACGACGTTTTCGGCATTCAGCCTTGAGACGATGACCCTGATTGAACGTGGTGCCATGGGGCAGGCGGCTCTTTATGTCACCTTGTCGGTGGGTCTTTCGGTGCTGGGCCTTTTCCTGGGCCTGATGATCGCGCGCGGGGTGCTGACATGAGTGGTGTGCAGACGATCACCGTGGGCGCGGACGAGGGCGACCAACGCCTTGACCGGTTCCTAAAAAAGCGGTTCCCGCAACTGACTCAGGGCATGGTGGAAAAGATGTGCCGCAAGGGCGAATGCCGGGTCGACGGCGGGCGGGTCAAATCCGCGACCCGTGTCGAGACGGGACAGGCGGTCCGCGTGCCGCCGCTGCCCAATCGGCCCGCGCCCGTGCGTGAACCGGTGGGTGTCAGCGACAAGGACGCCAAGCTGATCCGGGACTGTGTGATCTACCAGGACGATCACATCATCGCGCTGAATAAACCCAGTGGATTACCGACCCAGGGCGGCTCGGGTCAAACGCGCCACGTGGACGGGTTGGCCGAGGCGTTGCGTTATGGCTACGACGACAAGCCGCGTCTTGTGCATCGGCTGGACAAGGATACGTCAGGGGTCTTACTGCTGGCGCGCACGCGGATGGCGGCCAAGGCGCTGACCGCGTCGATGCGCCACCGCGAGACGCGCAAGATCTACTGGGCGCTCGTGGCCGGTGTGCCGACCCCGTATCTGGGCGAGATCAAGTACGGACTGGTCAAGGCGCCGGGGCGGGGCCGTGGCGGCGAGGGCGAAAAGATGATCGCCGTCCATCCGCGCGACATGGACGCGACCGAAGGTGCCAAGCGGGCGCACACGCTCTATGCCACGCTGTTTCGGGTGGCGAGCCGGGCGGCATGGGTTGCGATGGAACCGGTGACGGGCCGCACGCATCAGTTGCGCGCGCACATGGCCGAGATCGGGCACCCGATCGCTGGCGACGGCAAATATGGCGGTTCAGGGCAGGAAAACCTTGGCGATGGCTGGGGTGCGCAGATCGGCGGAATTGTGTCCAAGAAGCTGCATCTGCACGCGCGCATGATGCGCTTTGAGCATCCGGAAACCCGAAAGGACATCACCGTTACAGCTCCTCTGCCCATGCATATGGCCGAGAGTTGGGACACATTCGGCTGGACCGAAGACCTTGCTGCCGAAGACCCGTTCGAGGTGCTTGGGTGAACCTGCGCCTCGTGGTGTTTGACGTGGATGGAACGCTTGTTGACAGTCAGGCGGACATTGTCGCCAGCGTGACCGAAGCGTTCATAACCCAAGAGCGTGAAGCCCCCTCGCGGTCCCTGATCGTGTCGACTATCGGAATGTCCCTGCCAGCGACAATGGCGCGGTTGGCCCCGGACAGCGGCGCGGATGGTGTCGACGCGTTGGTCGAAGCCTATAAACAGTCCTACATGCGCCGCCGCGCCGAGACGGGTAGCCGGCATAGCTCACCCTTGTTTCCGGGTGCGCGCGATATGCTGGACCAGTTGAACGCCCAGCCAGAGACCTTGCTGGCTGTCGCCACTGGCAAATCGCGGCGTGGGCTGCGTATTCTGATCGAAGGACACGGGCTGGGTGGGCTGTTTCAATCGCATCAATGCGCCGACGATCATCCGTCGAAACCGCACCCGTCGATGCTGTTGGCAGCGCTGTCCGAAACCGGGATCGCTGCGCAAGACGCGGTGATGGTCGGTGACACGACTTATGACAGGGACATGGCCGCCGCAGCCGGAGTGGCGTTCATCGGCGTCTCTTGGGGGTATCACCCTGCGACACATCTGGGCACACCGGTGATCAATTCTTTTGCCGCGCTACCTGATGCGCTGGCCGAGATCTGGAGCAATCGGGCATGAGCGAGTGGAAGCAGAAACGGTTTTGGAAAGTTGCTGAAGCAACCGCAGTGCAAGGCGGATGGACCGTCACGCTGGACGGCCGCGCGGTCAAGACGCCAGCCAAGGCTGCGCTGGTTCTGCCAACCGATACGCTCGCACGGGCCATTGCAGCGGAATGGCAACAACAGGAAGACGTGGTTAATCCGCTGTCCATGCCGTTCACGCGCAGCGCCAATGCCGCCATCGACAAGGTGCGTGTGCAGCACGCCGAAGTGGCCGAGATGCTGTCTGGCTACGGTGACAGTGATTTGCTCTGCTACCGGGCCGACGCGCCTGCGGGACTGGTCCAGCGGCAGGCCGAAACATGGGATCCGTACCTTGACTGGGCCGCAGCTCAGTTTGGCGCGCGCCTGGCCCCGCGTACGGGGGTCATGCACGCGGGCCAGGACGCGGATGCACTGGCGCGGTTGTCACGCGCGGTGCATGCGCTTGATGATTTTGAACTTGCTGCGTTTCACGACCTCGTCGGTCTTTCGGGCTCGTTGATCCTTGGTTTTGCTGCTGCCCATGATGTGGCTCCAACGCCCGAGATTTGGGCAGCTTCACGGGTTGATGAGGCGTGGCAGGAAGAGCAGTGGGGCGAGGACGAGGAAGCCACGGTGACCGCAGAGATCAAGAAGGTCGCGTTTTTGCACGCGAAATCCTTCTTTGACGCCGCAAAACAACGGTGATTGCGATAATCGGAGTGTCGTGCGCAGGCTCGGAAGCCTGCCCATTTTTGCGTCACTATCGCAGGCTCTGCCCTTGACCTTTGGGCGTGAATCGAATCATTTTACATGCCATGAGCGCGCAAGCAGGCAACCCCCGCATGCGTGCTGTAAATTTCGGCAGGGGTGTATCACCAATGTCCGTGTCGATGAACCGCCAAGGATGGTGGAAACTCAGGAAGAGGTAAAAATGAAAAAAACCGTAATTTTTGGTGCGCTGACTGTCGCCGGCCTGGCGGCTGGTGCAGCTGCTGCCGGCACTCTTGACGACGTCAAGGCACGCGGCACGCTGAACTGTGGCGTGACCACCGGCCTGGTCGGCTTTGCCGCACCCGACGCCAATGGCGAATGGCAGGGCTTTGACGTGGCTGTGTGCCGCGCAGTAGCCGCCGCTGTGCTGGGCGACGCGTCCGCCGTTGAATTCGTTCCCACGACAGGCAAGACGCGCTTCACCGCGCTGGCCTCGGGCGAGATCGACATGCTGGCCCGGAACACCACCTGGACCTTCAGCCGCGACGTCGACCTCAAGTTCGAATTTGTTGGCGTGAACTACTATGATGGTCAAGGCTTCATGGTGCCCAAGGATCTGGGCGTTGGTTCTGCAAAAGAGCTGGACGGCGCAACCGTGTGCATCCAGACCGGCACCACAACCGAGCTGAACCTGGCGGACTTCTTCCGCTCGAACAACATCAGCTACGAGCCGGTTCCGATCGAAACAAACGCCGAAGCGCAGCAGCAGTATCTGGCTGGCGCATGTGACGTTTACACGACCGACGCATCGGGCCTGGCCGCAACGCGCGCCACGTTCGAAGATCCGAGCGCACACGTCGTGCTGCCCGAGATCGTGTCCAAAGAGCCGCTTGGCCCGCTCGTGCGTCACGGCGACCACGAATGGGGTGACGTTGTGCGTTGGACCCTGAACGCGCTGATCACGGCAGAAGAGCTGGGCGTGACCTCGGCCAACATGGGCGACATGGCATCGGGCACCAACAACCCCGAAATCAACCGTCTGTTGGGTACCGAAGGTGAACTGGGCGCAATGCTCGGCCTCGAAGCAGACTGGGCGATGAAAGCCTTGTCGGTTGGTGGCAACTACGGCGAAATCTTCGAAGCCAACATCGGTGAAAGCACCGCCATTGGCCTCGCGCGTGGTCTCAACGCACAGTGGACCGACGGCGGCCTGATGTACTCGCCGCCCTTCCGCTAAAAACCATGTCGAAGGGCGCAGGTATCTCCTGCGCCCTTTGCATATCCGGGGTGGGGCCTGACGCGAGTCAGGCAGAGGAGACCACCGGACAGCCAACGTTAAAGCCCGGACCAGACCACCGCGACAAACGCGGGGCACACCAAGGCCGGAGCACGGGGAAACCTCATGACAACGATTACTGACCCACCGCAGGGTTCGTTCCGCCTGTCGATGCTGATTAACGATACGCGGTATCGGTCTTACACATTCCAATTTATCGCATTGGGCGTGCTTATCGCGTCGATTGCCTACCTGATGAGCAATCTGGCTGCCAACCTGGCAGCCGCAGGGTTGAACATATCTTATGAATTTCTTGGCGAACCAGCCGGGTACGACATCAACCAGCGGCTGATCGAATACAACAGCCAATCCACGCACCTGCGCGCCACCACGGTCGGCGTCCTGAACACGCTTCTGGTTGCGTTCCTCGCCTGCGCCACTGCGACGATTTTTGGGGTGGTGGCCGGCGTTCTGCGCCTCAGCAACAACTGGCTGGTTGCGCGCCTGATGAGCGCCTATGTCGAAGCGTTTCGTAACGTGCCGGTCCTGATCTGGATCATCATCATCTTCACGATCATGATCGCCGTGATGCCCGGGCCCCGCGCGTTCCGCGGTGATGAACCCGAGGCGTCCATGCTCTTTGGCCTGTTTGCCTTTACCAATCGGGGCGTTTACGTCCCCGCGCCGATCCTGACATCGCCGTTGTTTGGGTCTGTCGGACTTAGCTGGTTGCTGGTTCTGGCGGGTTTGATCGGTTCATATTTCGGCGCCAAGACGCTGAGTACGCGGGCTACTGCGACCCAAGAAGCTACCGGCGAACGCCCGACAACGTGGTACTACACGTTGGCGATCTGGTTCGTGCCGCTGATTGTTCTGATGACGGTCATGGGCCTGAGTTGGGAGATCCCAGAGCTCAAGGGATTTAACTTTCAAGGTGGTGGAACGATCCGCGGTTCGTTGATTGCGCTTTGGTTTGCGCTGGCGATCTATACCGGTGCTTTCATCGCGGAAAATGTGCGTGCGGGCATTCAGGCGATCTCGAAAGGGCAGACCGAAGCCGCGGGCAGCCTTGGCCTGCGCCCGGGTCGGATCATGAACCTCGTGGTGTTGCCGCAAGCCTTGCGGGTCATCATCCCACCGCTGATTTCGCAATACCTCAACATCACCAAAAACTCGTCACTGGCCATTGCCGTGGGGTACATGGACATCACCGGAACGCTGGGCGGTATCACGCTGAACCAGACCGGCCGCGCGATCGAATGCGTGCTGCTACTGATGCTGTTCTACCTGACAATCAGCCTGTGCATATCGGCGGTGATGAACGTCTACAACAACTCCGTGAAGCTGAAGGAGCGTTGAAATGAGCGATATTTCATTTGTCCGCACCGAACAGCTGCCACCGCAGGCACCGCCTGCGTCACAGGTTGGCATCGTCGGTTGGATGCGCGCGAATTTGTTCAATGGCGTCTGGGGGTCGTTGCTGACGCTTGTGTCGCTGTACGCGATCTACTCGCTGCTCGCCTTTGTGCTGCCGTGGCTGTTCAACGGGGTGTGGACCACCTCTAGCCTTGCGGAATGCCGTGAGGTTCTGGACGGCGCGCGTGGCGGATGCTTTTCGGTCCTGACCGAACGCGTGAACCAGCTTCTGTTTGGCTTCACCTATCCCGAAGAGCTGTATTGGCGTCCGACCGTGGCATTCATCCTGCTGTTTGTCGCCGCGGCCCCGGTGCTGTTCTTCAAGCTGCCGCGCCAATTGCTGATCTTTACCGCGCTTTACCCGTTCATCGCCTACTACCTGATCTGGGGCGGCGCTCTGGGCACGCCCATTGTGGCGCTGTTGGGTTTTGTGGCGGGCTATTTTGTGTTCCAGCGGTTGGGACTCATCAGCTTTGCCGCCGGGTTCTTTGGTGCGATCATCTCTGCCTTCGTGGTGTGGACGGTCGGCGGATGGCTTATCCCTGATGATGCCAACGCGACTGCAGTGATGACCGCGGTACCCAGCCGTGATCTGGGTGGGTTCATGCTGAACATGATGCTTGGCGTCACCTGCGTGTCGCTGTCTATCCCGCTCGGCATCGCGCTGGCGCTGGGGCGTCAGTCGGACATGCCGATCATCAAGTGGATTTGCGTGATCTTCATCGAGTTCATCCGCGGCGTGCCGCTGATCACGCTGCTGTTCGTGGCATCGGTTATGCTGGCCTACTTCTTCCCACCGGAATCGAGTGTCGACCTGTTCCTGCGCGTGGTGATCATGATCACGATGTTCTCGGCGGCCTACATCGCCGAAGTGATCCGGGGTGGTCTCGCCGCCCTGCCGCGCGGACAGTACGAGGCAGCGGACAGCATCGGGCTGGATTACGCACAGTCGATGCGCCTGATCATCCTGCCCCAAGCGCTCAAGATCTCGATCCCCGGGATCGTGAACGTCGCGGTGGGCCTGTTCAAGGACACCGTGCTGGTGTCGGTCATATCGATGTTCGACCTTCTGGGCATGATCCGCGGCCCCATCCTGGCCAGCCAGGAATGGAACGGCGTCTACTGGGAGCTTCTGGGCTTTGCCTCGCTTCTGTTCTTCGTCGTCTGCTACGGCATTTCGCAATATTCGCAGTGGCTCGAACGCCAGCTTGCAACTGATCACCGCTGAGGGAGTGCGTGACAATGAACGAGACAACAACTCTGCCTGAAACCGACCTGCCGCATGTGGACGCGAACGTGTCCGACGAGGTCGCCATTTCCATCGAAAAGATGAACAAGTGGTACGGCACCTTCCACGTGCTGCGCGACATTGACCTGACGGTCTACCGCGGCGAGCGGATCGTGATCGCAGGCCCGTCCGGGTCGGGCAAGTCGACCCTGATCCGGTGCATCAACGCGCTGGAAGAACACCAGCAGGGCCGGATCGAAGTGGACGGCACCGTGCTGTCGTCGGACCTCAAGAACATCGACAAGATCCGGTCCGAGGTTGGCATGTGCTTTCAGCACTTCAACCTGTTCCCTCATCTGACGATCCTCGAGAACTGTACGCTGGCCCCGATCTGGGTGCGCAAGACGCCCAAGAAAGAAGCCGAGGAAACGGCGATGCACTTTCTCGAAAAGGTGAAAATCCCGGATCAGGCGGACAAGTATCCCGGCCAGTTGTCCGGCGGTCAGCAGCAGCGTGTGGCCATTGCGAGGTCGCTGTGCATGCGCCCGCGGATCATGCTCTTTGACGAGCCGACCTCGGCGCTGGACCCCGAGATGATCAAGGAGGTGCTCGACACCATGGTCGAGCTGGCCGAGGAAGGCATGACCATGCTGTGCGTGACGCACGAGATGGGCTTTGCCCGTCAGGTCGCGAACCGGGTCATTTTCATGGACGAAGGGCAGATCGTCGAACAGAACGAGCCCGAAGAGTTCTTCAACAACCCGCAAAGCCCGCGGACGCAACTGTTCCTGAGCCAGATTCTCGGGCACTGACGTGCGGTGCGCCGTAAAGGCGTGCCTTACATCACATCGCGCGGGATCGCGAAATGGATAGGCTGGCCGGTGTGCCAGCCTATGTCGTTCCAGCCCTGCGTCGCGAACTGGATCACCGCCGTGGCACAGGTTGGATAGTCGTCGAAACGGTCATGCGCTGGCGGCGCCGCGACCAGCCGTTCGGCGAATTCCGCGATGCCCGGATTGTGCCCGATCATGAGGATCGTTTCGCCTGTTGCGCTGGCGAGTCTGGAAATCATGGCCTCCGGTCCGGCATGGTAAAGCGCCGGCGTGAACTGCACCGGGATGGCGAAGCCGAGCCTTTCAAACGTTTCACGTGTGCGCGCGCTGTCCGAGCTGATGCAGGAATCCGGGACCTGCCCGTTCTTGCGCAGCCATTTGCCCATCGCGCTGGCCGATGCGCGCCCGCGCTTGTTCAACGGACGTTCGTGGTCAGAAAGCGTCAGGTCATCCCAACTGGATTTCGCATGGCGCATCAGGATCAGCGTACACGTCATGGGTGGAACGATTTCATGTGAAAGGCGGACTGCGCCGTGTCACGCCCGAACCGCTGCGAGATTGGGCAGGCGCGACGTGCCTTGCAGCCGTTTTGCAGACAGTCCTGTCCCGCGGCGGTGTCCAGATAGGCGTGGCAGGCATCGACATTGTACCCGTCCGCAGCGCTGAGCGCATCCACCGGGCAGGCCGTGGTGCAGGGTTGGTTCGGGCAGGATGTTTCGCACGGGGCGCGAGCCGGGCCGCGGAGCGTGTCGTGCACCCCGTCAACCACGATGCCACCACGATACGAGATCATCAGCCCCGCGTCTTCGTGCACCAGCATCCCGACCGGGCTTTGATGCGCTTCGCCCGTCTCGGTCGCCCAACGCAGGAACGGCGCATAGGGCGGCCCGCCAAAGGGGTAAACGATGTCCACGACGGTCGCTGGCAAGTGTGCGGCGATCTCGGGCAAGACACGCATGGACCAGCGATCCAAGGGATCAGGTTTACCATCGCGATACTCTGGCGACCCTGTGAAAACCGGCCAGAATGTTGGACCAGTGCCTAGCAGGTATAGTGTTTGCGGCGTCGCCTCGTCTTTGGCCACAACGCCCATGGTGATCAGGCCGAAAGGTGCGGCGCGGGTCGCCAGTGTCTCGCGCATCATATCTGATCCCGGCATGGCAGCACGCTAACGCGGCCGGATCAGAGAGCCCGCACCGTGGTCGGTAAACAGCTCGAGCAGGCAGGCGTTGGGCGCGCGCCCATCGAGGATCACAACGGCCCGCACACCGCTCGCGATGGCGTCCAGCGCGGTTTCGGTCTTGGGGATCATGCCACCGGCAATCGTGCCCGCAGCGGTCATTTCGCGGATCTGGTCGGCGCTGATCTCGGTCAGAACCGCGCCCTCGGCATTCTTGACCCCGGCCACATCGGTCAACAGCAGCAATCTGTCTGCCTTCAATGCACCTGCAATGGCACCGGCGGCGGTGTCGCCATTGATGTTGAACGTCTCGCCCTCGCGCCCCGCCCCAAGCGGCGCGATCACAGGGATCATCGCGTTTTCAAACAGCGAATGCAGCAGGCTGGGGTCCATCTGCGATGGCGTGCCCACAAGACCCAGTGTCGGATCGGTCTGATCGCAGGTGATCAGATTGGCGTCCTTTCCCGACAGGCCGACGGCCTTGCCGCCCGCCCGGTTGATCGCTTGCACGATACGTTTGTTCACAAGCCCTGACAGCACCATTTCAACGACGTCCATCGTCGCCTTGTCGGTGACCCGCTTGCCGTTCACGAACTCGGAGGTGATGGCCAGACGGTCCAGCATCTGGTTGATCATCGGCCCGCCGCCATGGACGATCACCGGGTTGACGCCGACCTGCCGCATCAGCACGACATCGCGGGCAAAGCTCTCCATCGCCTCGTCCGAGCCCATGGCATGGCCGCCCAGCTTGATGACGATCGTCGCACCCGTGTACC
The DNA here is from genome assembly GCA_038532285.1 of Pseudomonadota bacterium. Classification (GTDB taxonomy): domain Bacteria; phylum Pseudomonadota; class Alphaproteobacteria; order Rhodobacterales; family Rhodobacteraceae; genus Tateyamaria. Next base: position 14,442 of record JBCBAV010000068.1, read on the forward strand.
GCTGCATGTAAGGCAGCGCTTGGGACAACGTGCGGGCGGTGGCGATCCAGTCGCGGTTCATGTCTTGGGTCTTCATCTGTCGGGCTTTGCGCAGTCTTGGCCGGTTATGGGCAATCCCGCGCTGTGGCGCAAGCCGCGCGCCGTTGGGATCACTCCAGCGTCGCGATAATGCTGCGCAGCGTTTCGATGCCGTCGCCTTTTTCCGAAGATGTCAGGATGATCTCGGGGAAGGCCGCAGGGTGTTTCGACAACGCAACGCGGACCTGTGCCAACACGGCTTCGCGATCCTTTGCCTTGACCTTGTCTGCCTTGGTCAGCACGCATTGAAACGTCACCGCAGAGGTGTCGAGCAGGCCAAGGATCTCTTCGTCGACCTTCTTGATCCCGTGCCGCGCGTCGATCAGGACAAAGGCACGACGCAGGGTCTGGCGCCCGCTCAGGTACTGTTTCAGCAGGCGTTGCCATTTCTCGACCACCGGCAGCGGCGCATTGGCATAGCCATAGCCCGGCAAATCGACGAGGTAATGGCCTTCACCTGCGGTAAAATAGTTGATCTCCTGCGTGCGCCCGGGCGTGTTCGACGCGCGCGCCAACCCCTTGCGCCCGGTCAGCGCATTGATCAGTGAAGATTTGCCGACATTGGATCGCCCGGCAAAGCAAACCTCCATCCGGTCCGCCGGGGGCAGGCCGGACATGGCCACCACGCCTTTGACGAACTCGGTTTCCCCGGCAAACAGCAGGCGGCCCTGTTCGCGCGCCGCGTCGTCGGGCGCTTCGGCGAGGGGAAAGGCGAGGGTCATGTGAGCGTATCGCCGACGGACACGGTGCCCGCGCTGCTGACCTTGAAATAGACGCCGAAATCGCGCGTATTCCAGCCTTGCTCAAGGAACGACAGCATGCCGATGTCGCGCAGGCCAGATACTGGGTTGGCGTCCGGCGCGCGGCAACGTTCGATCGGCTCCACCGGGCTGAGCGTTGCGCCGCCGATGGTGATGTCGCGGTTCAATAGGTCGATCTCTTCCCAAGGGGCTAGACCGTCGAGCCACAGGTTGATCCGGAACCGGCGCATGTCGATGTCCATCTGCGCCTTTTGGCTGAGCGCGCGCAGTGAGGCCAGATTGCCGATGGAGACGGAGGCAAAAGGCACATCGGTCATGCCCTGTTCCGGTGCCTTGACCAGCCGCGCAGGGCCGGGTCGGTCGGCGGGCCACAGGTCGCCAACCCAGTCCGCTAGCGCGTCTGGTGCGCTGTCTGGACGGAACTCCAGCACCTCGCGCTGCGGATGCGACAGGCGCACACCGTCGTCCATGCTTTCTGCCGTGACAGCAGACAGGGCGGGACCGGAGGCCACTTGCAGAAAATTGCGGCGCGGTTGCCAATCATCGATGTCCGGCGCACTGGCGTTCAACAGCGCCCACGCCCGATCACCAACCAACGCCGCCTCGGGCGTCAGTTCGGCGGTTTGCCGGGCCTCACTGCCGATCCCCTTGATCGGGTGCCGCCAGATTTGGGCCAGCGTTGCGGTCACTTTTTGGCCTCTTCAGCCTTCTTTTTGAAGCCCGAACGGATGTTGCCCAACAGATCGGGTGTGTAACCCTGACTGCGCATGATCGCGTATTGCTGTGCAAAGGTGATCACGTTGTTGGCGATCCAGTAGACGACCAGCCCGCTGGCAAAGCTGCCCAGCATGAACATGAACACCCACGGCATCCACGCAAAGATCATCTGTTGCGTGGGATCGGTCGGTGCCGGGTTCAGTTTCTGCTGCAACCACATCGAAATGCCCAATAGCAGCGGCAGGATTCCGATAAAGATCAGCGCCATGATCGACCCTGGTTCAGGCCCGGCATAGGGCAGCAGGCCCCAGATGTTAAAGATCGATGTCGGGTCCGGCGCGCTCAGGTCCCGGAAGGGGCCAAAGAAGGGCGCGTGGCGCAGTTCGATGGTGACAAAAATCACTTTGTAGAGCGAGAAGAAGATCGGGATCTGCAGCAGGATCGGCAAACAGCCCGCGGCGGGGTTCACCTTTTCCTTTTTGTACAGCTCCATCATCCCCTGCTGCAGTTTCTGGCGGTCGTCGCCCGCCTTTTCCTTGAGCGCCTCCATCTGCGGCTGCAGCTCTTTCATCTTGGCCATCGAGACGTAGGATTTGTACGCCAGCGGCAGCAGTACCGCCTTGATGATCAGCGTCAGGCCGATGATCGCCCACCCCATGTTGCCAATGAGCAGGTTCAACTCGTGCAGCATCCAGAAGATCGGCTTGGTCAGGAAAAAGAACCAGCCCCAGTCGATGCTGTCGATGAACTTTTCGATCTCGGGGCGGTTGGGATCAACTTCATCGCCAAACAGCCGTTCGACCAGCGACGGGTTGTTCTGATACCGCTTGATGACATCCCATTCCTTGGCGCCCGCGAAAACTTCGCTGGTGATGGTGGCCGATGCGCCGGGGGCGAGGCTCTGCGTCGCCTGTTTCGATGTCGTCTGGTAGATGTCACGGGTGGCGTCGTAAAACGTCTCGACCCGGGTCGCGATACCTTGCGGTGCGATCAGGATCGTTTGCCAGTAGTGGTCCGTAAACCCGGCCCAGCGGGCATCGAGCCCGGCTTCGGTGTCGCGTTCGGCAAAGGTGCTGAAATCGTCCCAGTCGGTTTCCAGGTATTCACCCCCGGCGAATTGCACCGCGCCTTCGTGCACGACAAAAATGTTGGTGCGATCATCGGGCAGCCCGTGCCGCGCCAGTACGCTATAGGGCGCGAGGCTTACCGTGTCGGTGCCTGAATTGCGCACCGATTGGGTGACAGTGAACAGGTAATCCTCATCAACCGCGATCGCGCGATCGAATGTCAAACCCGCGCCGTTGTCCCACGTCAGGGTGACCGGCGTATCGGGGGTCAGCGTGTCGCCAGCACCAAGCGACCAGACGGTGTTTGGGCCGGGGACCAGATCTGTCGTCAATCCGGCACCGGGCGCCCAGCCATAAAGCGCATAGAACGCTCCATCCTGTCCGACAGGCGACAGCATGCGCACGATGTCCGCACCCTCGTCGAGCGAAACGTTGTAATCTTTCAGCATCAGGTCATCAATGCGACCACCTTGCAACGAGATGGAGCCGGTCAACCGGTCTGTCTCGATGTTCACACGTGGTGCCGCGACAGTCTCGGGTTCCGCTTCTGTCGTTGTGGCTGTCGCTTCGGCGCCCCCGGTGTCGATCGCCTGTGGCACGCTGGCCTCCCCCGTTGCCGGGGCAGGAGCCGTCAGGTCGGCGGTTTCAGTGTTCAGCGACTGTTCCGGCTCTGGCGGCGGGAACAGAACGAACCAAACCATGATGACCAAAAAGCTGAGGACAGTTGCAAGAATGAGGTTCTTGTTCTGATCGTCCATAAAGCACCGTTTTGAGGTTGTTCCGAGTTGGTCGGGTTCAACAGAGTGCGGGGCCAAAGGTCAAGTGGATTCCGGTGATGCGCGCGCACGTGCCCCGATCCCTGCGCTGGCAGGAGATGTGGGGATGGTGGCGCTGAAAACAAGGGCAGCGCGGCTGTTTGGTGTCTGCTGCGTTTCCCACTTTTCCGGACGGACAGCGTTCGAGTGACGCTTCAGCCTGTCTGACGACCGGGCAGCGGTGGGGCCTCTTGCAGCTTGGCTTCGTGCATACGCACCCAGTCCATGGTTTTCTCAAACGGCATCGGGCGCGCGATGCCAAACCCCTGCACATGCGTACAGCCGAGCTGTGCAAGCAGGGCATGTTCGCCAACCGTTTCAACGCCTTCGGCAAGTGTTTCGATGCCCAGCCGTTCGGCCATTGTCAGGATCGCCGAAATCATGCGCTGCTGTTCGACATCGCGATCCGCTTTCATCACGAAAGAACGGTCAATTTTGATCCGGTGCACCCCGAACCGTTTGAGTGACGCAATCGACGCGTGGCCGGTACCGAAGTCATCCAAGTCAATCTGGCAGCCCAAATCAGCCAGCGCGCGGATGTTGCGTACGATTGTGTCATCAGCCCGCTGCGTGACCACGGTTTCAAGAATTTCCACGCTGAGCCTGTCCGGCGTCAGATCAAATCGGTCGAGTTCCCAGCAAAGTTTGTCGATCAATTTGGGGTTGCCCAATTCGCAGCCGCTGAAGTTCACCCCGACCTGAGGCACGCAGATACCTGCGGTATCCCACGCTTTGAGTGCTGACAGAGTGTGGTAAATCATCACCTCGGCCAAACGTTCAAGCTGACCTGCGTCCTCGATGGCGGGCAGGAATTCGGCAGGCGCAACGGGGCCGCGATCCGGGTGCATCCAACGCGCCAGAGCTTCGAAACCCGTGACGCGGCCGGTGTCGGTGGAAATCTGTGGTTGGTACCAAGGTTGGATTTGGCCCTGTTCGAGGGCCACGACAACCTCTTCGCGCATGTCGGCGCGACGTTTTAGCAGGTTTTGCAATTCGGCCGAGTAGGCGCGCACAGACCCGGGGCCTCGCTTTTGCGCCTCGGTCAAGGCGACGATCGATGCGTTGACCCAGGATTTGCCGTTTGTACCGGGAGCGCGCCCCAGCATGCAAAAACCGACACACGCGGTCACGTAGACCGTTGTGCCGTCCAAGGCGATCGGTTCTTCGATGGTTTCCTGAATGCGGCTGGCCATCTGGATGCAGCTTTCGAGGTCGATGTGTACGACGGGTTGTGCGCAAATGCCAAAACGGCAGTCGCCGATGCGCGATACTGTGTCCAAGTCGCGCAAAACCGCGATGATCCGGTCGCCTATGACGGTCAAAATACGATCTGCTGCAGCAGGTTCGAACCTGTCGCGCAGTGTATTGAAGTCGTCCAGTTCAACTGCCATGACCATGCTGGCCTTGCGTGCGGCATGCGCGGTTGTTCGGGTGGTTTCGACGGTTTCATCAAACAGCTCAGGCGTAACCAGACCTTTGGCCAGAACGTGCGTGCGAATGGAAAAGTTCGACAAGCTACCGCCTGATGCAACCCACAGGATCGGAAGCAACAAGGCCGCGGTCAGCAGGGCAAATTCACCGCCCAACCAGAACGCACCCAGTGTCACGGCAGGAACCAAAGTCAGCATCTGCGGCCCATGAAGGATCGCCTTGCCCCGCTCCAACAATTTGGTCCACCCGTTCGGTTCGCGCCAGTTCATCTCGCCACCCTTATGGTCTGTTCGTAGGGCGCTCGTCGCCCGGGTGGCAGGGGTAGCTGGTC
>JBCBAV010000069.1:0-19115 GCA_038532285.1 Pseudomonadota bacterium
CTTTCCACGGGCGCGGGGGGCGGCCCTTGAGCTGGGGCGTAAAGCTGTGGATCGACAGAAATACAACCTCGCGCTTTGCTGCGGCAGCGGCAACCGCATCATGGTAAGGTTCGTACAGATTTGCCACACGCCGGGCACGCTCGCGTGCGTCCACGTGGCGATTACCGGGAATGATCGTGCCGTCATAAAGTTGCGGGACAAGCGTGGGATCGTCCGCGCCCCGGTTGGGATCGATGGCCAGGCGGGAGAAATTGGCCGCGATGACAGGTGCATCAAGGATTTTACCCAGCGCAAGCGACACACCAAGCGCGCCGATGTCATGTGCGATGTGGCGCTGCATCTCGGCAACGGACAGACCCAAATCGCCACCTGCCACGCTGTCTGGCACCACGTTTGTTGCGTGATCGCAAGTGATCAACCACGGGCCACGCCGCGCCATGCCTTCGGTCAGAACAGGTGAATATGCCATGCCATTTGCCCTTGATCCACGCTGCACATCTAGGCCAGTTGCCCCCGAATTGGAATTCAGCAATAACAGCGCCGTTAGCGATACCAAAAGGGCCGATATATGCGACGCATGCGAAACGTGAAAATCGTGGCAACCCTGGGCCCGGCCTCGGACACCTACGATATGATTCGCGCCCTGCACGAGTCAGGCGCTGACACCTTCCGCCTGAACATGTCCCACGGCAGTCACGAAGAGATCGCGCAAAAGCACGCCATTATCCGGCAGGTGGAGGCGGACCTGAATTCACCCATCGCGATCCTCGCCGATCTGCAGGGCCCGAAACTGCGCGTGGGCGTGTTTGCCGGTGACAGCGAAATGCTGGATGAAGGGGTGAAATTTCGTCTCGACCTCGATCCGACCGAAGGCGACAGCAGCCGCGTGTGCCTGCCGCATCCGGAAATCTTCGCGGCGCTCGAACCCGGGGCAAACCTGCTGATCAACGACGGCAAGATTCGTCTGCGGGTCGAAGAATGCGGCCCCGATTTCGCCAATTGCATCGTGACCACGGGCGGCGTCATTTCGAACCGTAAGGGCGTAAACGTCCCTGATGTGGAACTGCCGTTGGCCGCCCTGTCGGACAAGGACCGCGCGGATCTGGAGCTTGTGGCCGCCCTCGACGTGGATTGGATCGCGCTGAGCTTTGTACAGCGCGCCGCCGACGTCGAAGAAGCGCGTGATCTGATCAAGGGCCGTGCCGCTGTTCTGTCCAAGATCGAAAAACCCAACGCCGTGGAACGGTTTGACGATATCCTCGCCGCCTCTGACGGCATCATGGTCGCGCGTGGAGATCTGGGCGTGGAATTGCCCGTTCAAAATGTGCCTCCGATCCAGAAACGGCTGGTGCGTAAGTGCCGCGCCGCGGCCAAGCCAGTGATCGTTGCAACGCAAATGCTCGAAAGCATGATCGACAGCCCCATGCCGACCCGTGCCGAGGTCAGCGACGTGGCAACCGCGATCTACGAGGGTGCCGATGCCGTCATGCTCAGCGCGGAAAGTGCCGCGGGCTCTTATCCGATCGAGGCGGTCACAACCATGGACCGTGTGGCCGCCGAGGTGGAGCAAGACCCCCTCTTTACACAAGTGATGGAATCCAGCCGCCACGCCGAACGCGCTTCTGTTGCGGACGCGATTGTCGCTGCAGCGCGCGAAATTGCCGAAACCACAGATATCAAGGCGATCTGCTGCTTTACCCAATCCGGCACGACCGCGTTGCTCGTTTCCCGGGAAAAGCCGCGGGTGCCGATCATAGCGCTTACGCCTCTGATCGGCACGGCACGGCGTCTGGCATTGAGTTGGGGATGCCATTGCGTGGTCACGGCCAGCGTTGACCGGTTCAAGGGCGCGGTTGTCGCCGCCGTGCGCGCCGCCCGCGACAGTGGGCTTGCGACCAGTGAGGACCAGGTCGCCGTCACCGCGGGCGTGCCGTTCAACGTCACCGGCAGCACAAATATCCTGCGCGTTGCCCCCTGTGATGAGCGTTTGATTTACTCGACTGATCCAGAGTAGCCTGCGCGCGTGCAAGCGCAGGATATTTACTGTGACCTCAGACACGTATTTGGTTTTGGGCATCATTCTCGCGGGGTTTTCGATCCCGTCGATCTTGTCTGCTCTCACCGAACGACGCGCACCGCGCGCTTCGGCGATTACCATCCTGATCGCCGGTGGTTTGATCTTGCTTGCGATCCAGACCCGGCCCGGCGGCTACGCCCTCGAAGATATCCCCGACGCGTTCGTTCGCGTTGCCGCGCGCTATCTGCCCTGATCCGCTTGACGCATCGCCTTTGCCCGCCTATACGCCCGGTTCGTTCCATACGTCCGGCCAGAGTGGCATGCCGAGTCGTACAAAAACCGAACCCGAGAAGGAGACGGAAATGCCCAAGATGAAGACCAAGTCGAGCGCCAAAAAGCGCTTTAAGGTGACCGCCACCGGCAAGGTGATGGCTGCCCAGGCCGGCAAGCGCCACGGCATGATCAAGCGCACCAACAAATTCATTCGTGACGCCCGTGGCACCACGACACTGTCCGCCCCCGACGCCAAGATCGTCAAGGGCTACATGCCCTACGACCGCTGATAGGAGGCTACGCACATGTCCCGTACCAAAGGTGGAACCGTCACCCACGCCCGTCACAAGAAGGTCATCAAGGCCGCAAAAGGCTACTATGGTCGTCGCAAGAGCACGTTCAAGGTCGCCCGGCAGGCCGTAGACAAGGCCAATCAATACGCCACCCGCGACCGCCACAATCGCAAGCGCAATTTCCGTGCGCTGTGGATTCAGCGGATCAATGCCGCCGTGCGCGCCCATGACGAAGCACTTACCTATTCGCGTTTCATCAACGGCCTGAACCTCGCAGGCATCGAAGTGGACCGCAAAGTACTCGCGGATCTTGCTGTGAACGAACCTGAAGCGTTTGGCGCAATTGTGGCACAGGCCAAAGGTGCGCTGAACGCGTAACGTCGTCGACTGTTGGTAAATTGAAAAGCCGCTCGGACCCGGGCGGCTTTTTGTTTTGTGCGCGAAACGCAACGCATGCGCATCATTTGCTGCCGTAAACTCTGCCTTAGGACCCACGTTGTTATTTCGCCGCCAGTGAACAGGCGAATCGCAATGGTTTTGAACATTAAACGAGTTTCGGGTTTTTCATCTGGCGCAAAACCGTGCAGGTCTGCCAACGATCGCAGCGGCGATGCGTCGTTTGGCTTTCGCAGGTTCCCAGCTTGGCGTGGCGCTCTCTCGACCCGGCTCGGTGCACGTGCTGCGCCCGAAAATGTCGCCCCTGTACGACTCTTTCGCTTGCCCGCTTGCGAGACAGAGCGAAGGAAACAAATCAAAGACAGGAATGGTGCGAACATCTGTCAAACTGGCTTGAGGCAACTGGCATGAAGATGTTCTCGAGGGAATTGTCGCGACCCATCCGACTCATTCTTGCCGAGGACAGCGGCTTTAATGTGGTTGATTTTACACGCAAACTGCGCAACTGGCGGCGTCCGCATGAAATGTGGGTGGCAAAGGACGGTCAGTTCCTGCTCGACGGCCTTGTTAAACGTCTCGACCTTGCGCCGGATCAACTGCCCGATGTGATTATTCTTGATTTACACATGCCGCGTCTTGGCGGGATCGAGGTATTGGCCAACCTTCGACAGCATCGCGAGCTCAGCAAAATTCCAATTATTGTGTGGACCACCTCCTGCGCACCATTCGACACCGAACAGACGCAGGAACTGGGAATAGACGGCTATCTGCTGAAGAACGGCAACGCCGCGACGCTGATCCGTGCGCTCAACAAGGTGTTGGACAAACCCAAGGCGGCATAGATTTCGGTTGTTGACCCACGGCGCAAGGCCGTCGAAATCAATTCCGAACCAGCCCTTCGATCACCATGTCATGGGGAACCAACTGGAATTGTACCCTACGGTTTTCGCCCTCGCCCGACACAGTTCCGCTCAGATTGATGGGCTGCCGCGCGCCAAATCCCAGGGGCTCCATCCGCGCAGTGTCAAAGCCTTCGGATCGCAGGATGTCCAACACCGTTTCGGCCCGGTACCAGCTCAGGTCCATGTTCAGTTTGTCGCCACCACGCCGGTCCGAATGTCCCTCAACGATTACCTTGACCTCCGGGCACAGCCGCAGAGCCGTAGCCATGTTGCGCACCCGTGGCATGTCGGCCGACGCAGGTTCGTTGCTGCCCAGTGGGAATCGGACATGCGTGATTTTCACCAGCGTATCGAGATAATCCACACAACTCGGAGGCTTGATGCGCGTATTCAGTGGCGCCATCACGACAGGGGGTTCGACGCGCGTCGCCAGCACATTCGGCTCTTCGCCTTCGGTCGCCAACAAATTCACCTCGGTCCGTGTCACTTCTGCGGCAGCTGGCGCAACGGCTGGCGCTGGCTGCACCAGCGCTGGCTGTGCGACTGGCACCGGCGGCGCCGCAGGTTCATTCAATGTCATCGCCGCCCGCAACTGCGCCGTCTCGTGCGATTGCACAAACACCAGCGTCGTAAGCACAACCAGCGCGGTAAACATCGCGATGAAAATCCCCCCGCCGCTCAAAATTGCCCACAAGGGCAAGGCAAAACGCGGTTGGGGGCGCGGGTCGTCAGTCGGCTGCGGTGGTACAAATTCCGCGCTTTTCGACGGCATCCCGCCCTTGGCATGCATGGTCAGTCGTGTCATCGCTCGTACCCCCACAGATCACCCCGCACCCCCGGGGCCTGCATGAACAAGGCGTTGCACCTGGCAATTTTGTTATGATCTTGTCCCGCATGTATGGCAGCCATACGGGGCAGCACATCCGCCCATAGGCGCGAAGCATACATAAAGTGTTTCGCAAAACAACCGCCTCTAGATGCTGTGTTTCGCTTTTTGACCGAAATTTAATGCCTCTCGCACCCATCTTGCCATCCCGCGGCGATATGATAGCAGGTCGACATCCAAAGGAGTGTTCGCAATGGACGATCTGCGCGACAAATATCTGACCCAAATCGCAGGTGCCGCTGATGAGTCGGCGCTCGAGGATATTCGCATCGCCGCCGTCGGGAAAAAGGGCGAAGTGGCGTTGAAGATGCGCGAATTGGGCAAGATGACAGCCGACGAGCGTCAGGTGGTCGGCCCTGCGCTCAACGCGCTCAAGGGCGAAATCAACAGCGCACTTTCCGCAAAGAAGGCAGCGCTTGCGGACGCGGCCCTGGATGCGCGTCTGGCCAGCGAATGGCTCGATGTCACGCTGCCTGCACGCACCGAGCGCACCGGCACAATCCATCCGATCAGCCAGGTCACCGAAGAAGTCACGGCGATCTTTACAGAAATGGGATTTTCCGTCGCCGAAGGCCCACGGATCGACACCGATTGGTACAATTTCGACGCGCTCAACATTCCGGGTCACCACCCCGCGCGGGCGGAGATGGACACGTTTTACATGGCGCGTGCCAAAGGCGACAATCGCCCGCCCCATGTGTTGCGCACACACACCTCTCCTGTGCAGATCCGGTCGATGGAACAAACCGGCGCGCCCACCCGTATCATTTGCCCCGGGGGCGTGTATCGCGCCGACTATGACCAGACCCACACGCCCATGTTCCACCAGGTCGAAGGGCTCGCTATCGACCGCGACATCTCGATGGCGAATCTCAAATGGGTGCTCGAGGAATTCGTCAAAGCCTATTTCGAGGTCGATGATGTCGATCTGCGCTTCCGCGCGTCGCACTTTCCATTCACCGAGCCTTCTGCCGAGGTCGATATTCGGTGCTCTTGGGAAGGCGGCACGCTCAAGGTCGGCGAAGGTGACGATTGGCTGGAAATCCTCGGCTCCGGCATGGTGCATCCCAAAGTGTTGCAGGCCGGTGGGATCAACCCCGACGAATGGCAGGGCTTTGCCTTTGGCATGGGCATCGACCGCATTGCGATGCTGAAATACGGCGTTCCTGACCTGCGCGCCTTCTTTGACAGCGACCTGCGCTGGTTGCGGCACTACGGCTTCGCGTCGCTTGACGTGCCCACACTCCACGGCGGGCTCAGCCGATAGCTGTACAGGGTGCGCATTCATTGCGCACCGCACCTCGCGTACTATCTGGCCGGTCATGCGCTACGCCCTCGTCCTGACCCTCGTCACGCTGATCGTGATTGCCCACATTTTCCTGTGGCGGTCCGAGATGGAAGCCGGAGCCAAGCTGACTTTTACACTGATCAATGCCGCGGGCTGGACCATCATCCTCGCCCCGATCCTTTTGGTCGACCGTTGGCTCGATGCGATCAAGGCACGCAACCGCGACGCGCCGCCTGACGAGGATGTGACGTGACAGCCCCCACGACCCAGCGCAGGGTCACGCCCATGCGCCTGATTGCTCTCCTGTGTCTTATCCTGCTGCCCGGCGCAGCCTTTGCCTGCCAGATCGAAGAGCCGTGTCAGCTGGGCGACCGCTCCTACCACGTGCGCGAACCGGATGGCTGGGACGGGGTCAGCCCGCTGCCCGTCCTGATTCACTTTCACGGCTGGCAACGCACCGGGGCACTGCCCGTCCGGCACCAGCGCATTTCGGGTGCCACCCGCCGCCGCGGTGTTCTGCTAATCGCACCCAATGGCGTGCGCAAAACATGGGACATGTGGACGCCGGAAACCGCGGATGTCGCCTTTGCCGCCGCGGTGCTGGAGGACGTCAAAACCCGCTATCCGATCGACACCGATCACGTGTTCCTGTCGGGCTACTCCTACGGCTCGATCATGGCCTGGCGCGTGGCCTGTGACCGCGGCATGCAAATGGGCGTGACCGCACTCCTCGGCATCTCCGGTACCCTGCGCCGCACCGATACCTGCGCCGAAGGCCCCCAACAGGTGCGCCACGTCCACGGTCTGAATGATGGCGTACTCGGCTTTCCCTTCGGCCCTGGCGGCGACGCCAACCACGCTGTCCGCCTCTGGCGCGACACGCTGAACTGCTATGACGCAAAACCGATTGGCCCTTGGAACCAAGTCAGCTTCCTGACCCTGACCCGTACACAGTGGGATTGCGAGGGCGGCACCGTCATCCTCGACACCCATCCCGGCGGGCATTTCATCCCGCACGGCTGGATCGCCAAGCAACTGGACGAGCTTTTGGGTCGCCCCGTCAGCTACCCCTGAACAGGTTCAGACGGCGGCCTTCATGCTTTCTTCAAGATAGATTTCGCGCAACCGCGGCGCCACACGCCCCGGCGTTCCGTCCCCTAGGGCCACGCCGTCAATCTCCACAACCGGCATCACGAACGTGGATGCCGAGGTGATAAACGCCTCGTCCGCGTCCTTCGCCTCGTCGATGGTAAAGAGCCGCTCTTCCACCTTCATCTGCGCCTCGCGCGCAAAGCGCAGCACCGCCGCCCGCGTGATCCCGTGCAGGATGTCATTCGACCGCGGCCGCGTGATGATCGTATCGCCCTTGACGATATAGGCGTTGTTCGATGTGCCCTCGGTCACATGCCCATCCTGCACCATCCACGCGTCATCCGCGCCTGCCTTCTTGGCCATCATCTTGCCCATCGACGGGTAGAGCAGCTGCACCGTCTTGATGTCACGCCGGCCCCAGCGGATGTCTTCGATGCTGATGACCTTCATGCCTTTCTTGGCCGCTGGACTTGCTGCCAGACCCGGCTTCGACTGCGTAAACAACACCACGGTGCAGGGCGTCTCTTCCGGGTCGGGAAAGGCAAAGTCCCGATCCGCAGGCGCGCCGCGCGTGATTTGCAGATACACCAGCCCCTCGTAGATCTCGTTCACACGAACCAGTTCGCGGTGCACCTCCAGCAGGTCTTCCTTGGACATCGGGTTTGCCATGTCCAACTCATCCAGCGACCGCTGCAACCGCACCGCATGGCCGTCAAAATCCACCAGCTTGCCCTGCAGGACCGACGTCACCTCGTACACGCCATCCGCCATCAGGAACCCGCGGTCAAACACCGACACCTTGGCCTCATCTTCGGGCAGATAGGCGCCATTGACGTAAACGGTTCGGGTCATGAACAGAACTCCTCGATCAGCCCCACAGCGCGGGGTCAGGTGGATGCACGCCAGCGGCGTCATAGGTGAGCGGCGTATCGCGGTCTTCGGTCAGAAGAAGCGGTCCGTCAAGGTCCACAACCGCCGCACCCTGTGCCACCAGCGTGGCCGGTGCCATGGCAAGTGATGACCCGACCATACAACCAATCATCACGGCATACCCCTCGGCAAGCGCCGCCTCCCGCAGCGCCAGCGCCTCGGTCAACCCGCCGGTCTTGTCCAGCTTGATGTTGACCATGTCATACTTGCCTTTGAGCGCAGGCAGCGACGCCCGATCGTGGCAGCTTTCATCTGCGCAAACGGGCAGCACCCGCGCGATCTCGGCCAGCGCGTCATCTGCCCCGGCGGGCAACGGTTGCTCCACCATCTCCACCCCCAGATCAACCAACACAGGTGCCATCTGCTGGTACAACTCCGGCGTCCACCCCTCATTCGCATCCACGATGATCCGAGCCTCCGGCGCACCCGCCCGCACCGCGCGAATGCGCGCAATATCCTCGGCCCCGCCGCCCAGCTTGGTCTTCAAGAGTGGCCGATGCGCATTTTCCGCTGCCTGCGCTTGCATCGCTTCCGGCGTCTCCAGTGACAGGGTAAAGGCCGTCACCTCCGGCCTCGGCGCGGCCATCCCGGCAAGGTCCCAAGCCCGGCACCCGTCCCGCTTCGCCTCCAGATCCCAAAGCGCACAATCCACCGCGTTCCGCGCCGAACCCGCAGGCAACAGCCCCTGCAACGCCTCCCGCGTCAGCCCGTCGGGCAGCCCTTCAATCTGCGCCACCACACTGTCCAATGTCTCGCCATAGCGCGCATAGGGCACACACTCGCCCCACCCCTCATGCGCACGGCCGATCACCCGAACGGTCACGACCTCCGCCGCCGTCCGCGACCCCCGCGCAATGGTAAACACCCGCGCCAGCGCAAACACGTCCCGGTTCACCTCAATGCGCATGATCCACCTTCATTTCGCCAAATAAACCGCCCCCGGAGGGCCGGTGTGCCACCAGCCGGTACGTCACATCAACAGCGCATCCACCAGCCGCCCAGCGCCAAACCGGAACGGGTCGGTGGCAGGCAAGCCCATGCGGTCCTCGATCTCGGTCAGGCATGCGCGCGCCGCGTCCTCGTCCAGCGCCTTGGTGTTCACCGACACGCCCGCGACAAAACACGCCGGATTAACCACCCGTGCCAACGGCAATGCCGTGTCGCGCAGGGTCTCGAGCGTCGGCAAACCATAGTGCGGCAGCCCGCGCATATGCGTCCGCGTCGGTTCATGGCACAGGATCAGCGCATCCGGCTGGCCGCCATGGATCAGCGCCATCGTCACGCCCGAATAGCTCACGTGAAACAGGCTGCCCTGCCCTTCGATGTGGTCCCAGTGATCCTCATCATTGTCTGGCGTCAGGAACTCGACCGCGCCCGCCATGAAATCAGCGATAACGGCATCCAGCGGCACGCCTTTTCCGGTGATCAGGATGCCGGTTTGCCCGGTGGCGCGGAAATCCGATTTCATCCCGCGCGCCCGCATCTCGGCGTCCATCGACATGGCGGTGTACATCTTGCCACAGGAACAGTCGGTGCCGATGGCCAGCACGCGCTTGCCGCTGCGTTTGGTGCCGTTGGCAATGGGATAAGCCACCGTCGGCACCCGCACATCATGCAGCGTGCGCCCATGCACCTTGGCCGCCGATTGCAGCTCGTTTTCATCGCGCAACAGGTTGTGCAACCCCGCAGCAAGGTCGTAGCCCATCCCAATCGCTTCGACCAAAACCGCTTTCCACGCGTCCGAAATCATGCCGCCGCGGTTGGCGACACCGATGACGAGTGTCTTGGCACCCGCGTCCAACCCCTGCTGCAGGGTCATGTCGGTCAGGCCCATATCCGCACCGCATCCGGGCAAACGAAACTGCCCCACCGCGTTCTCGGGCCGCCAATCAGTAATGCCCTGCGCCACCTTGGCCGCAAGCGCATCGGGCGCATCGCCAAGAAACAAAAGATACGGTGTCTGAATCATCTCGGGCCCTCCAGATGTCGCTTCGGGCAGAGTGGGACAAATTCAGTGCAAGATTGCTGTTATTTCCGCGCGTGAACAGTCAAATGCGCAATAATCTTCGATCATATTTCACAGTTATGAAATCTTTTCCCGCATACTATGCAGCGCCGCAGCATTTTTGCTGCGGCTGCATAATCACCATTGCGCAGCGCGACGCAATTTCATACCACCGACACCGAGATCACAGCAATAAAATTACCCAAAGGCCCGCCTATGTCCTTCCGTCTGCAACCCACGCCTCCTGCCCGCCCCAACCGCTGCCAGCTCTTCGGCCCCGGCTCACGCCCCGCCATTTTCGAAAAAATGGCCACGTCGGCGGCGGATGTGATCAACATCGACCTCGAAGACAGCGTGGCCCCCAGCGACAAGGACAGTGCCCGCGAAAACGTCATTCAGGCCATCGGCGACATCGACTGGGGCACCAAGACGCTCAGCGTGCGCATCAACGGGCTCGACACGCCCTATTGGTATCGCGACGTCGTCGACCTGCTGGAACGCGCGCCCGACCGGCTGGACCAGATCATGATCCCCAAGGTCGGCTGCGCAGGCGATCTCTATGCCGTTGACGCCCTCGTCACCGCCATCGAAGCCGCCAAGGGCCGCCAAAAGCGGCTGGCCTTCGAGGTCATCATCGAATCGGCCGCCGGCATCGCCCATGTCGAAGAGATTGCCGCCGCCTCCCCCCGCCTCGAAGCGATGAGCCTCGGCGCCGCCGATTTCGCCGCCTCGATGGGCATGGCCACCACCGGCATCGGCGGCACGCAGGCCAATTACTACATGCTGCACGAGGGCGAAAAACACTGGTCCGATCCATGGCACTGGGCACAGACCGCCATCGTCGCCGCCTGCCGCACCCACGGCGTGCTGCCGGTCGACGGCCCCTTTGGTGACTTTTCGGACGATGACGGCTTCCGCGCGCAGGCCTTGCGCTCGGCCACGCTGGGCATGGTCGGCAAATGGGCGATCCACCCCAAACAGGTGGCCCTCGCCAACGAGGTCTTCACCCCGTCAGACGTCGCCGTAACCGAAGCGCGCGAAATCCTCGCTGCCATGGAACAGGCCAAAGCCAATGGCGAAGGCGCCACGGTCTACAAGGGCCGTCTTGTCGACATCGCGTCGATCAAACAGGCCGAAGTGATCGTGAAGCAATACGAGATGATCTCGGGTTGAGACGGGACGGCGGGCGGGGCGCATTTGGCGCAGCCAAACAGCGTCCGCCCGTCGTCAGTCCGGCCACACCTTGCGCCCATCCACGCCGGTCTCTTCGATCAGACCTTGGCGCTTGGCCTCGTAATAATACCCGCGCGCATACCACATGACCGCGGCGTCCATGTCGCCACCCGACACCAGCCACGCGCCCCGCAAATAGCGCACCGCGTATTTCAGGTTCGTCTCGGCATCGAGCAGATCGGCAGGCTGCCCCCGGAACCCCATCGACCGTGCCGTCGCGGGCAAAATCTGCATAAGCCCCCAATAGGGCCCATTGCGCGCGGCGGTCCGGTGCGTACTTTCCCGGATGACCACCCTCTGCACCAGCGCAACTGGCACATCGTTTTCCGCCGCAGCCGCCTCGATCAGACCGCGCAACTGGGGCGTTTCATTGGGATAAAGCGGCACCGCGGGTGGCACAGGCTCCGGCGTCTCGGCACTGCACGCCGCCAGCCAGATCATCAGGCAGAACAGGATCAATCGCATCATGGCGGCACCCTAGCCCGCCGCACGCAGGCACGCAGTCAAAAAACCGCGTGTGCGCCAAGATCCGCCTGCGTTGCCCCCTCCAGCAGCGCGGCATAGTGATCCCTCAGCGTATCGCTGCCGGTTTCGGGTGTCGCGTCAGCGTCATAACGCTGCCCGTCCCACACGAGCATCGACTCGGTCGCATAGTACAGCCCGGTGCGCGCGAACTCGGCCTTGTCGCGCAAACCCGCGCCCAGCGGGCTTAGCGCGCCAAGGGTCCCGGCAATCCCGCGCATCAATGCCACCGGCACGTGCCGCACGTTGGGCGCTTGGCCCATCAACTCAAACAGATGTTCCGCCTGATCCATCGGCGTGATCGCGGGTCCCTGCCCGCCGATGGGCAGCACCCGGCCCCGGGTGCCCGTGTCCTCAAGCACATCCACGATGAACCGCGCCAGATCGCGGTCGCTGATCGGCTTGCAGGCCGTCAGCCGCCCGTCACCAAACACCAGAAACGGCTTGCCACCCTGCACCCGCGCCACCTGCCCGGACAGAGATTTGAAATAGGCAGTGGGCCGGATGATCGTCCAATCGAGGCCCGAGGCGCGCAGCCGCGCCTCAAATTCCAGCTTGGCATGCTGAAACGCCAAGCGCGGTTTTTGGACACAAATGGCCGACAATTGAACAAAACGCGTGGCCCCCGCTGCCGCCCCTTCAGTCAGCAAAGCTTCATGGGCCTCCACCTCGACCGCCCGCGCATCCGCTGGCGCTCCGGTCCGCGTCGACATACACGAGATCACCGTCTCGACGCGGGCGCCACCCAGCGCTGCGGTCAAACTGCCCGGTTGCAGCAAATCGCAAACGACAGCCTCACCCCCCGGCACAGCGCGCCCATCACGCACCGGGCACAGCACCCGATGCCTAGCGGCGCGCAGCGCGTGCAGCGTGGCGCGCCCGATGGTGCCCGTGGCCCCGGCAAGCAGGATGGTCATGGCTTGGCTCCGCCCAGATGTGTCAACTTATCCTTACATACATCCACAGGCCAGCCAAACGAAAACAGGCCCCGGATCGCTCCGGGGCCCGCCACCAGCGCCGCAGCGCAAAAGGTCAGAAATGCAGCGACCGCGCGCCCAGCGGGCTTTGCATCGGCGGGGCAAACTTGGTCAGGTCGATGCCTTCGACCGCAACCTTGTATTCGTCCAGCGTCGGCGTCCGACCGAGGATCGCGGACAGCACCACAACCGGCGTCGACCCCAGCAGGCTCTCGCCTTTCTTGGTCTCACTGTCGCCCACAACGCGGCCCTGGAACAGGCGGGTCGAGGTCGCGAGAACCGTGTCACCCTTGGCCGCCTTTTCCTGGTTGCCCATGCACAGGTTACAGCCAGGCCGTTCAAGATACAGGATATTCTCGTACTCGGTCCGGGCCTCTTGCTTGGGTGCGGTGTCGTCAAATTCGAACCCGGAGTACTTTTGCAGGACCTCCCAGTCGCCCTCTTCCTTCAGCTCGTCGATGATGTTGTAGGTGGGGGCGGCTACGACCAGCGGCGCCTTGAATGCCACCTCGCCGTAAGCCTGTTCGAGGTTGCGCAGCATCTGCGCCACGATCTTGATGTCGCCCTTGTGCACCATGCACGACCCGACAAAGCCGAGATCGACCTTTTTCTCTGCCCGGTAGTAGGAAATCGGGCGGATGGTGTCGTGCGTGTACCGCTTGGACACGTCGGCGTTATGCACATCCGGGTCGGCGATCATCGGCTCGTCGATGGCCGACAGGTCCACCACCACTTCGGCGGCGTAATTGGCGTTATCATCGGGCGTCAGCGCGGGCTTCTCGCCGGACTTGATCTCGGCAATCCGCCGCTCTGCGATATCGATCAGCTTTTGCAGCATGCCGTTCTCATGCTCCATGCCCTTGTCGATCATGATCTGGATGCGGTGCTTGGCCAGTTCCAGCGATTTGATCAGCGTCTCGTCGGTCGAAATACAGATCGACGCCTTGGCTTTCATCTCGGCTGTCCAGTCGGTGAAGGTGAACGCCTGATCGGCCAGCAGCGTGCCGATGTGCACCTCGATGATCCGGCCCTGAAACACGTTGTCGCCGTGTTGCGCCAGCATCTGCGCCTGCGTGGCATGCACCACGTCGCGGAAATCCATGTGATCGGCCATCTCGCCCTTGAAGGTTACCTTGACCGATTCCGGGATCGGCATCGATGCCTCACCGGTCGCCAGCGCCAGCGCTACCGTGCCTGAATCCGCGCCAAAGGCGACGCCCTTGGACATCCGCGTGTGGCTGTCGCCGCCGATGATGATCGACCAGTCATCCACAGTGATGTCGTTCAGCACCTTGTGGATCACGTCCGTCATCGAGTGGTAGACACCCTTGGGATCGCGCCCGGTGACCAGACCGAACTTGTTCATGAACGCCATCAGCTTGGGCGTGTTGGCCTGCGCCTTGAGGTCCCAGACCGACGCGGTGTGACAGCCCGACTGGTACGCGCCGTCAACCACCGGCGACAGCACGGTGGCGGCCATCGCCTCCAGTTCCTGCGCGGTCATCGGGCCGGTGGTATCCTGGCTGCCCACGATGTTGACCTTGACCCGTACGTCGGACCCGGCGTGCAGCACCTTGCCCGGTGTCGCACCCACTGAATTGGCGTTAAAGATCTTTTCAACCGCCGTCAGGCCCTGGCCCTCGTGACTGATCTCTTTCGACGGGGCAAAGACGGTGGTCGGCTCCACGCCCAGAATCTCGGCCGCAGTGGTCTGCAGCTTTTTGCCAAAAACGATGGCATAGGACCCGCCCGCCTTCATGAATTCCAGCTTTTGCGGCGTGAAGGACGCGGACATGTCGACCAATTCGTCACCGTCTTCGCTGTACAGCTTCTTTGTCTTGGTGTTGATCTTCAGCACCGTCCCGGTCTCGACCGAGTATTTCTGTTCCAGGATCGGGTTGCCGTCATTGTTGAGGATCGGTTTGCCGTCCTCGCCCATCTTCTTGACCCAGTTCTTGAGATCGACACCGATGCCACCGGTCACCCCGACTGTGGTCAGGAAGATCGGCGAAATGCCGTTGGTGCCGGCCACCACGGGTGCGATGTTCACGAATGGCACATAGGGGCTGGCCTGCTGGCCGGTCCACAGCGCCACGTTGTTCACACCCGACATCCGGGACGATCCGACACCCATCGTGCCCTTTTCCGCGATCAGCATGACCCGTTTGCCGGGATGCTGCAGCTTCAATTCTTCGATGTGCTTCTGCGCAGCCTCGTCGATCATGCACTTGCCGTGCAGTTCCCGGTCGGCGCGACTGTGGGCCTGATTGCCGGGCGACAAAAGGTCCGTGGAGATATCGCCTTCGGCCGCGATAAACGTGACCACTTCGACCTCTTCGTCGACATCCGGAAGCGTGGTGAAAAACTCTGCCTTGGCATAGCTGGTCAGGATGTCCGTCGCGACCTTGCTTCCCGCCTTGTGCGCCGCTTCCAACCGGTCTGTGTCCGCCTCATAGAGGAACACCTGCGTCTTCAGCACCTCCGCCGCCTGCGCCGCGATGTCCGCGTCATCGCCCAGCGCCAGATCCAGCAGCACCGCCACCGACGGCCCGCCTTTCATGTGCGACAACAGCTCGAACGCGTATTTTACACTGATTTCATCCAGCACGGCTTCGCCCAGAACGATCTCTTTCAGGAACGCCGCCTTTTCACCAGCCGCTGCGGTGGTGCCGGGCAGCGTGTTGTAGATGAAATAATGCAGCGAATCCGCGCGATGTTCGTGATCCGCGTCCTTGATCTGGTCGATGATCTCACGCGTCAGCGGGCCATCGTCGATGGGTTTTGGGCTCAGCCCTTCGGCTTTGCGTGTCTCGATCTCGGCGAGGTAGTCGGTGTAAAGGCTCATGGCTGACTCCGCGGGCTAGGCGTTTGACGAAGAGCGAAAGGAGGTCCGATTCAGTGGGCCTTCAATCTTTGTATACCGCGGTATACTGAAATTCCGGCAAAGCGCAAGCCACATAAGCATGGCATTTTCGACACCTTACCGTGAAGCACTGCAACAATTCCGAGCGTGCTGCACAAGATTGCAAATCGTCGCGCATCTCTGCATACAGCGCAAAACGGGTCGGGAACCGAACAGACGTGACGCAATACCTCGAATTCGAAAAACCACTGGCCGAGATTGAGGGCAAGGCCGAAGAGCTGCGCGCCCTCGCGCGCCAGAACGAAGATATGGATGTCAGCGATGAGGCCGCGGCACTTGATGCCAAAGCGGCCAAACTGCTCGAAGAGCTGTATGCCGAACTCACGCCATGGCGCAAATGCCAGGTCGCGCGGCATCCCGACCGGCCCCATTGCATCGACTATATCGGCGCGCTCTTTACAGAATATACGCCGCTGGCGGGGGATCGGAACTTTGCCGATGATCACGCTGTAATGGGGGGACTGGCCCGGTTTCAGGACCGGCCCGTTATGGTCATCGGCCACGAGAAAGGCAACGACACAAAATCCCGTATAGAACGCAATTTCGGCATGGCCCGTCCCGAAGGCTACCGCAAGGCCATCCGCCTGATGGACATGGCGGACCGGTTCAGGCTGCCGGTGGTCACGCTGGTGGACACCCCGGGCGCTTATCCCGGCAAGGGGGCCGAAGAACGCGGCCAGTCCGAGGCCATCGCGCGATCCACCGAAAAATGCCTGCAGGTCGGTGTGCCGCTGGTGTCCGTGGTGATCGGCGAGGGCGGGTCCGGCGGGGCCGTGGCCTTTGCCACGGCAAACCGGATCGCGATGCTCGAACACTCGGTCTATTCGGTCATCAGCCCCGAAGGCTGCGCCTCGATCCTGTGGAAAGACGCCGAAAAGATGCGCGAAGCCGCCGAAGCGCTGCGCCTGACCGCACAGGACCTCAAGCAATTGGGCGTTATCGACCAGATCATCGGCGAAGCCGTCGGCGGCGCACATCGCCACCGCGATGACACGATCACCGCCGTGGGATCGGCGATTTCGGCCATGCTCAGCGAACTTGACGGCAAAGACGCCGCCAGCCTGATTGCCGACCGCCGCCAGAAATTCCTGTCATTGGGCCAAAACGGCCTCGCCGCCTGAGGCTGTTTTCCGACCCGGAAAACGCGCGCGGCCCCGTCGGTTCGATCGCAGATCCGCTGGTGCGGCCAAATCTTCCCAGCCACCGCCCGGTTGCCTCTGAAATGGCTTGACGCCCTCGCTTCGGGGCACCGCACCGGTGTGCGCTACGCGACCTCTGTGACCGTCGCGGCGGAAACCAGCCTGCCCGGCAAATCAACGGTGACCGACGCGCCGGGTCCGCCCGCAGGCGACGTGACAAAAAGCGCGCCGCCGCGCTCACGTAGCATTTTGCGCACCGCAGCAAGCCCAAGGCCGTTTTGCGTCACGTCCCGCACCTCATCCAGAAATGACAGGGACGGGTCGGCAAAGCCGCAGCCATTGTCAGCCACCGTCAACTGAATGCGTCCATCCGCGGCCGGCACCACCGACAAGTCCATTGACAACGCCGCGCGTCCGCCATGCTTGATCGCGTTGTCCAATAGGTTGCGCAGCGACAGATGGAACAGCCGCAGATCCGCCTCGACCATGGCAGGTACAATCCGCACCGAATGGCGTTGTGATGGATCCAGCGTGATCAGGATATCATCGCACAACACGGCAAAGTCGAACGGTTCCGCCGCCTGCTCCAGCGACGGGTCCAACGTCTTGGACAGGATCTGCGATATCTGCCCCAGCACCTTGTCGCTGACCTGTTCGATCATCTCGATCATTTCCAGCTTGCCATCGCCCATATCGACGAACCCGTCGCGCAGCGCGTCTGCGAGCATTCGCACATTGGCCATCGGACTGCGCAAGTCGTGCGCCGTCATCGCCACGTAGTCGCGCAACTCGTTGACCACGGTTTCGTGGTTGGGTTGCATGTGTTCCAGCGCACGCTCGCGTGTGATGTCGCGGCACACGCCGACCATGTGGGTCATTGCACCGCTGTCATCAAAGCGTGGGCAAATGCGCGTTTCGATCCACGCGGTTCCATACGACAATGACACCAACGTCTGATAGGTGGCCTCGACCCCGGCATCCCAGATCGTTTTGTGGCGTTGATAACCGTGTTTGCCCGCGCGCCCCGCAAACAACTCGGCAGCTGTTTTGCCAACCACCTGTGTCTGCGACAGTGCCGTGTCACGACACCCCGCCTCATTCATAAAGGCATAGACAATCCGCCCGTCCGGGTCTTGCGTCAGGACAAAAGCGGGCGTCAGTACGGCATCCAGCATCGAAAAGTCGGGCAGTTTCATGATCACTCCCGTATCACCCACAACACGGGTATCGGGCGATTGTAAAAAACCCGTTAATCAGCTGGCCAACATGCGCAGGCCCTGCGTCACGTCCGACCGCACCGCGATGCGCAACCCCGGCTCGTCACCCGCCTTCAGCGCTGCGATGATCAACCGATGGTATTGCGGCGGTTCGGTGCGACGCAGCCGACCATACAGGGCGCGCATCGTCGGCCCCATTTGCAGCCAGACCGTCTCGGTCATCGCCAGCATCGCAGGCGCCTGTGCACGCAGGTACAGCGTGCGATGGAATTCCAGATTGGTGCGAATGTAGCTGACAGCGTCCCGATGCGCGACAGCTTCGGCCACGGCCGCGTTGATTGTCTGCAACCGCTCGATCAGCGCCAGATGTGCCCGCGGCAAGGCGCGCGTGGCCAGTTCGACCTCGATCAGCGCGCGCAAGGCGGCCAGTTCTTCGATCCGCTCCGCAGACAGCTCGGGCGTGGACACCCGCCCGGATTGCGACAGGGTCAGCGCGCCTTCGGCCACCAGGCGCCGCACGGCCTCGCGCGCCGGCGTCATGGACACGTCATAGGTCTTGCCGATCCCGCGCAGGGTCAGGGCTTCGCCCGGGGCAATCTCGCCATGCATGATCCGCGTGCGCAAGCGCCGAAACACCAGATCATGGGCAGCAGATGTTGTTTCGCGTTGGCTGGTTTTGGTGGCCATGGGCCTTTGTGATCACATATCTCTCAGCCGTCAAACCGAAACCGGTGCAGCGCGGCGCCCTTGGTGCGCAGCCACTGGCGCTGCGTGTCATAGGGGCCGAACAGCCGCGTGACCTCGGCCCAAAAGGCGGGCGAATGGTTCATCTGCGCCAAATGCGCCACCTCGTGGGCAGCAACGTATTGCAGCACGTCCGGCGGCGCGAGGATCAGGCGCCACGAAAACATCAATCGCCCGGCGGACGAACACGACCCCCAGCGCGAGCGTGTGTCGCGCAGGCTAATTGCCGCATAGCTGCGCCCCAATCGGCGGGCATAATGATCGCAAGCCGTCGCCAG
>JBCBAV010000070.1:0-18892 GCA_038532285.1 Pseudomonadota bacterium
AAATCAATGCCCTCGTGACGTGTGATCGTTCTCGTTGGTTCCACCACCCGGTAAGGCGTACCGTCGCCGAGGCGGGTTTTTCCGTAATCCAGACAAACACGGGCTTTTCTCGGCTTTTTTCGAATCCCGTGGATCAACGGCACGTTATTTTCGTCAATCAAAACAGCGCCTTGCGCCCAAGCGGTTTGCGGCAAGGGAAACAGAAAAACAGCGCCGAACAGAACACCGGCAACCAAAACACTCAACTTGACCATACGCATTATGAAAAAAGCCCCCCTCACGACCGACGCGCAAATTACGCCGCTCTTTTGCAGGTTAGGCGGAACGCAACGATTTGATCAAGAACGGACACACGCCCTCAGGTGCCCAAACATTGAAACGTACAGTTGAAGAGGTTCCGCGCGCGCCGTCCAAACTGCCGATCTTGTGAAGGCGCCCTACGTTTACTGACCGCGCGACAGGCCCAGGCCAAACACCATGGCGGCTGGCTCTCACCCCCCCTGTTCGGCAAACTTGCGTGCGTGGTACTTCTGAAACGGCTCGTCGCTCTCGTAGCCCTTTTCCACCACCCAGGTCAGCATGTTCAGCGTCGTCCACTGGCCAAAGGCGCCGGGCATGGTCGCCACCGCTTCGGCGACGGCGGGTTTGTCGCCGCTGACCTCTTCGGGAAAGAAATAGATGCTCGGCGTGAACAACGCGCCCCAGCGCCGCGCCATTTCTTTCTCCGACAGGGTCGTGCCGTCGAAATCGGTCACCTCGACATCGCCAAACATGTTGATTTGCACGACAAAGTAATTGTCCTCGATGTATTGCGCGATTTCGGGGATCACGAACACCTCTTCGTGCATCTTTCGGCAGTAGATGCAGCCGCGCTGTTCGATCAGAACCATCAGGCGCTTCCCCTCGTCGCCGGCTTCGGCCAGATCCTCGGCGAGGTCCTTGAACGTATCGCGCATCCACGGCGCCTTGTGCAGACCGTCATCCCCGATCTCGGCCAAGGCCGCCGTGGCGGTGAAGACCAGTAAAACAAATCCAAATACCCAACGCATTGTCGTTCCTCCTTCAGCCGATGGCGCTGAACCACGGCACGTGTTCCAGCATCCAGTTGGCAATGATGTTAATCGAATTCGTGGCGATCAGGACGCCGAAAAGGATCAAGAGCGCGCCCATCAGCTTCTCTATCAGGCCCAGATGCCGCCGAAACCGCGCCATCCATCCCATGAACGGACCGATGAACAACGCGGCCACCACAAACGGCGCCGTCATCCCGAGCCCATAGATGAACAGCAGGCTTGCCCCCTGCCCGGCTGTGTCCTGCCCGGCCGCAGCAAACAGGATTGCCGCCAGAACCGGCCCCACGCAGGGCGTCCAGCCAAAGGCAAAGGCCAGCCCGATCACATAGGCGCCCACAAGGCTGACATTCGACGTTTCCCCCGAATCGGCGCGGAACTGGCGATACAGGATGCCGATCCGCACCACGCCCAGAAAATGCAGCCCCATCGCGATGATGATCCCCGCCGCCACCCAGCGCAGGATGTCGAAATAGTCGCGCACCATCTGGCCAAAGACGGTCGCCGTTGCCCCCAGCCCCATGAACACCGTGATCACGCCCAGCGCAAACAGCGTCGCCGCCAGCACCGCCCGGCGGCGCACCGCGCCGGTCACCTGCGCGTCGGCGCTGATCTGATTCATGCCGACACCTGCCAGATAGCTCAGGTAGAACGGCACGATCGGCAGCACGCAGGGCGACAAAAAACTCAGCAGACCCGCGATGAACGCGCCAAAGAATGTGACGTCAAACATCTGTTTCTGGGTCCTTGCCTTGAAACATTCAAACATTAGATTATGATCAAAGGATACGGTCCGTCAATCAGGTGAATGATTTTGCTCCGGTTTCATGCTCTCGCTCTGGCCCTGTGCCTGCCTTCGCTGGTCTGGGCCGAAACCTATCTGCTGATGGCAGAAGAGGCCGGGTGCTACTGGTGCCAGAAATGGAACGAAGAGATCGCCGACATTTATCCCAAGACCGAAGAAGGTCGGGCTGCTCCGCTTGTCCGTTATGACCTGCACGCGGACACACCGGACGTGGTGTTCGAACGTCGGGTCAGCTTCACGCCCACTTTCATCCTCGTCGACGACGGCCACGAGGTCGGGCGCATCGAAGGTCACCCCGGCGAAGACTTTTTCTGGGCCCTGCTCGCGATGATGTTACGTGATGCCAATATTCCTTTGGACCCCGCTGGGTAAGTTGCTATGAGCCTCCACATGACGCCCGAAACCGATCTTCCTGCCTCGCGCCTGCCGGTCTTTGACCCGGACATGTGCCCCGAAGATCTGGAAAAAATGATGAAAAACGCCGAGCAGGCGGCAAACTTTCTCAAGGCGATCAGCCACGAAGGGCGGTTGATGATCCTGTGCCACCTGACCACCGGCGAAAAGTCGGTGACCGAGCTCGAGGACCTGCTGTCGGCACGGCAGGCCGCGGTGTCCCAGCAACTGTCGCGCCTGCGGCTCGAAGGGCTGGTGAAACCCCGGCGCGACGGCAAGGCGATCTACTATTCCTTGACAGATGACCGCCCCCGCCAAATCATGGAGGTCGTCTACGATCTCTTTTGCCGGGACGCGGACACACCGGACTGATCAGCCACAGCGCCGGTGTAAGGGAGGACATCGGCATGCTGGATCTCATCTCCGAAGCGCACGCAGCGGCGCTGATCGGCCTGCTGGGCGGTATTGCTCTGGGCCTTGCCGCGCGCGTGGGCCGGTTCTGCACCCTCGGTGCGATCGAGGACGTACTCTATTCCTCTGACAGCCGCCGCATCCGCATGTGGGGCATCGCCATTGGCGTTGCGATCATCGGCACGCAATGGGCCATGGCCACCGGCGCGATGGACGCATCCGCCACGACATATCTCGACCGGGTCTGGAACCCGGCCGCCACGATCATCGGCGGCGCGCTCTTTGGCTACGGCATGGCGCTCAGCGGCAATTGCGGCTACGGCGCGTTGGCGCGCTTGGGCGGCGGCGATTTGCGGTCGTTCATGATCGTGCTGGTGATGGGGCTGTCGGCCTATTTCGTGATGTCCGGCCCGCTGGCCCATGCCCGCGTCTGGCTGTTCCCGGTCGAAACCGATGCCGAAGCAGCGCAGGGCTTTGGCGTCTTTGCCCAATCGGTCTGGGGCATCTCGCCGCTGATCACCGGCCTTGTGCTGGGCGGCGGCATCCTCGCCCTGTCGCTGTCCAGCGCCGACATGCGCGCCTCACCGCGCCACATCTTCTGGGGCGCTGTCGTGGGGCTCGCCGTGGTGTCGGGCTGGCTCGGCACCTACTGGATCGCCCAAAGCGGTTTTGGCAACGAACCCATCGAAACCCACACCTTTGCAGCCCCCATAGGCGACACGATCTACTATTCCATGACCGCGTCGGGCAACACCGTCTCGTTCAGCGTCGGTTCGGTGCTGGGCGTGATCATCGGCGCCGCACTGGGCTCCTACTCCAAGGGGCATTTCCGCTGGGAAGCCTGCGAAGATCCCCGTGAACTGAAACGCCAGATCGGCGGCGCGACAATCATGGGCGCGGGCGCGATCCTGGCCGTGGGATGCAGCGTCGGGCAGGGGATATCCGCCTTTTCGACCCTCGCCTACAGCGCCCCGATTGCTTTTGGCGCAATTTTCATTGGTGCAAGCCTTGGTCTGCGGCAACTCATTTCCGGATTTGCACCGGCCGAGTGATGGGGCCGCCCGGGCCTGCGGGATAGCGGGCTGTCACAAGGCTGTGCCGGGCCTGTCGGGTCGCAACAGACCGACCCGCCAAACAAACCGACCGCACACAAACACCATCACGGGGTGCTGACGCCCTATCGGATGGAACCGAACACGGCAGCCGGGAACACAAGCCTGCAGACAACTGGCGATCCCTGAAGGACTCGAACCCTCAACCTGCTGATTAGAAGTCAGCTGCTCTATCCAGTTGAGCTAAGGGACCGCTGGCCCTGTCATGCCGCAGAGGCTGCGGCGAAACAAGTGGGAAGGGTCAGATGGTGCGGGTCATGAACGCGCTGAGCGGGTCGAATTTGTAAGATCCAAACGGCGGACACGGAATGAAGCCTTCGCCATGATACAGCGCCCGCGCCGCTGCAAAACTGTCATCGGTCCCCGTCTCAAGGCTGAGCCGGGTCAGATTGCGGCTTTGGGCCAGATCAATCAGGGCAACCAGGATTGCGCGCCCGACGCCGCGCCCACGTGCCGCGGGCGTGGTGTGCATCGACTTGATCTCGCCATGGTGCGGTTCAATCACGATCAACCCGCCCACACCCAAAAGATGCGTGTCACTGCGTGCGGCAAGCAAGGTTACCCCGGCAGCGTCCAGCGTCGCCGGATCCATGACGTGGCAACTTTCTTCCGGGGACCCCGCCCGCATCAATGCTTCGTGGCGCAAAAGCAATGCGCTGACATCGGCGTCCGTAGCGGACACCTGAGAGATCGTCAGTGTGTCCACGCGCCGCGTCGGTTGGTGGCAAAGTTTTCGCCGTATCCGCCCGGGCGGATGTTCGGCTTGCGTTTGTTCGGGGCCTGCACCGACACGTCGATGCCGTGTTCCTTGGCATAGTCCAGAGCAGCCTCTTTGGTGTCGAAACTCATACGGACTTGCGCCTGCGTGTCATTGGACGACGTCCAGCCCATCAGCGGATCCACCGACCGGGCCGAGGCGGGCGCAAATTCCAGCACCCAATGCTTGGTCTTGGCCGTACCCGACGACATCGCTGTTTTTGCAGGTTGGTAGATGCGTGCGCGCATGTGGCTGGCTCCCGGTCTCGCACGACAGATATGAGCGCATTGGCGCAGCCGCGCAAGTTGCGAATTGTCTCAGATGAAAGACACGCCATATTCAGGTCATGCATGATGCCGCATCGCTGATCCGCTGGATTGTGACCGCCGGACGCCTGCAGGGCCTGCGGAGCCTGACCGACGGGTTGGGCCCGCGTTTGCGCGACGCGGGTGTCCCGCTGATGCGCCTGCGCATCGGGATGCGCACGACGCATCCGCTGATTGCGGCGCGCAGCTTTATCTGGGATCCAGACAGCGACGATCCGGACAACCCCGCACTGCAAAGCGCCACGCACGGGATGGAACAGCGGTCCAACTATGTCGGCAGCCCGATGGAAATCATCGCAACAACCGAAGAACCGTATCGCAGGCGGCTGGATGACAGTCTTGGCGCAGACGACCACCTGATCCTGCACGAGCTCAAGGCGCGCGGCGCCACCGACTGGTATGGCCGGCCCAGTTGGTTCGCGACCGGTTCCTTTGGCATCGTGATCTT
The DNA here is from genome assembly GCA_038532285.1 of Pseudomonadota bacterium. Classification (GTDB taxonomy): domain Bacteria; phylum Pseudomonadota; class Alphaproteobacteria; order Rhodobacterales; family Rhodobacteraceae; genus Tateyamaria. The sequence continues at coordinate 5,323 of JBCBAV010000070.1, forward strand.
TGTCGCCGACAGGCGCGAGTTCAGCGACGCCGACATCGCGCTGCTCGATACCGTGACAGACGTCCTGGGTCCCGTGATCGAGGCGTGGACACATCACCACCTCGCCACCGCGATTGCCACCAGCTATCTGGGGCCGCGCACGGGGCAGCGCGTGCTTGACGGGCAGATCACCCGCGGCGACATCGAAACAACCCAGGCCGCAATCCTGTTTTCCGACATCCGCGGCTGGACCGCACTGAATGCGGCAGAACCACCCGACACCGTGCTGGACATTGCCAACCGGTATTTCGAGGTCATGTCGGACGCCATCGACGGCAATGGCGGCGAAATCCTGAAATTCCTCGGGGACGGCATCCTTGCCCTGTTTCCATCGGACGGCACGCAGACCGGCAAGGTACAGGCCTGCAGGCAGGCGTTGACCACGGCCCAGGCCGCACTCGACCTTGCCACGACTGCGGCCCTGCCGGTCCCCTTCGGCACCGGCGTGCACTATGGCGAAGTGCTTTATGGCAATGTCGGCGCGCGCGAGCGGATCGACTTTACCGTCTTGGGGCAGTCGGTGAACATCGCCAGCAGGGTCGAGGCCTTTTGCGGCAGGCTCGGCGAGCCCATCCTGATGTCCGACACCGTCGCCGAAATCGCGGGAGTCGCGACCCGCCACGCTAGCACTGAAACCCTCAAAGGGGTGGCGGCGCCGATGCGCCTCTACGCTCCTGTCAGTTCCTGACAGCAAAGCGCCGCACCCACTTGCGCCCCGCCCCCTTTGCGCCAGATTACGTGCATGGCTTACGCACACACCGATTCCACCGATACCTACCTTGCCAACCCGGCCGAGGACGTCCGCACGCGCCTCAAGCTTGAAGGCGGCAGGGAACTGGTGATGAACACCGAATTCAAGCCCGCGGGCGACCAGCCCACGGCGATTGCGGAACTGAGCGCGGGCGTGAACGCGGGCGACCGCGATCAGGTTCTGCTGGGGGCCACCGGCACCGGCAAGACCTACACCATGGCCAAGGTGATCGAGGAAACCCAGCGCCCCGCCATCATCCTAGCGCCGAACAAAACGCTGGCCGCCCAGCTTTACGGCGAATTCAAGGGGTTCTTCCCCGAAAACGCGGTCGAGTATTTCGTCAGCTACTACGACTACTACCAGCCCGAAGCCTACGTGCCGCGTTCGGACACCTATATCGAGAAGGAAAGCCAGATCAACGAACAGATCGACCGCATGCGCCACTCGGCCACGCGGGCGCTTCTCGAACGCGATGACGTGATCATCGTCGCATCGGTCTCCTGCATCTACGGCATCGGGTCGGTCGAGACCTACGGCGCCATGACCCAGGACCTGAAGGTCGGCAAGGAATACGATCAGCGGCAGGTGATGGCCGATCTGGTGGCGCAGCAATACCGCCGCAACGATCAGGCGTTCCAGCGCGGATCGTTCCGCGTGCGCGGCGACAGCCTCGAAATCTTTCCCGCCCACCTCGAAGACCGCGCCTGGCGGCTGTCGTTCTTTGGCGAAGAGCTGGAAGCGATCACCGAGTTTGACCCGCTGACCGGCGAAAAGGCCGGCAGCATGGAGCACATCCGCGTCTACGCCAACTCGCACTACGTGACGCCCAAACCGACGATGAATCAGGCGGTCATCAACATCAAGAAAGAGCTGAAAGTCCGGCTCGACCAACTGGTGGGCGAGGGCAAGCTGCTGGAAGCCCAGCGGCTGGAACAGCGCACCAACTTCGACATCGAGATGCTGGAGGCGACGGGCGTCTGCAACGGCATCGAAAACTACTCCCGCTACCTCACCGGCCGCGCGCCGGGCGAACCACCCCCCACCCTGTTCGAGTTCATCCCCGACAACGCCATCGTCTTCGCCGACGAAAGCCACGTCTCCGTCCCCCAGATCGGCGGCATGTACAAGGGCGACTACCGGCGTAAGTTCACGCTGGCCGAACACGGCTTCCGCCTGCCGTCCTGCATGGACAACCGCCCCCTCAAGTTCGAGGAATGGGACGCCATGCGCCCGCAATCCGTCTTCGTCTCCGCCACGCCTGCCTCGTGGGAGATCGAGCAATCGGGCGGCGTCTTTACCGAACAGGTGATCCGCCCCACGGGCCTTCTGGACCCCGAGGTCGAAATCCGACCCGTCGAGATGCAGGTGGACGACCTGCTCGACGAGGTCCGCAAGGTCGCCGCCAACGGCTACCGCACGCTCTGCACCACGCTGACCAAGCGGATGGCCGAAGACCTGACCGAATACATGCACGAACAGGGCATCCGGGTGCGCTACATGCACTCGGATATCGACACGCTGGAACGGATCGAGATCCTGCGCGACCTGCGCCTCGGCGCCTTTGACGTCCTGATCGGGATCAACCTGCTGCGCGAGGGACTGGATATTCCCGAATGCGGACTGGTCGCGATCCTCGATGCGGACAAGGAAGGGTTCCTGCGCTCTGAAACCTCACTGGTCCAGACCATCGGCCGCGCGGCGCGCAACGCCGACGGCCGCGTGATCATGTACGCCGACAAGATCACCGGATCGATGGAACGTGCGCTGGCTGAAACCAACCGCCGCCGCGCCAAGCAGATCGCCTATAACGAGGAACACGGGATCACGCCGGAAACGGTCAAAAAGAATGTCGAGGACGTGCTCGCGGGTCTGTACAAGGGCGACACAGACCAATCCCGCGTAACCGCCAAGATCGACACCCCCGGCGCTGGCGGCAACCTGCAAGCCGTGCTCGACGGCCTGCGCGCCGACATGCGCAAGGCCGCCGAGAACCTCGAGTTCGAAGAAGCCGCCCGGCTCCGCGACGAGGTCAAGCGTCTGGAAACGGTAGATTTGACGATCGCCGATGACCCGATGGCACGGCAATACGCGGTGGAAAAGGCCGTGGACGATGCGCAGAAGGCGTCAGGGCGGAGTACGGCTGGCCGGGCTGGTCAGCGCGGCGGGAATGTGAAGCGGCGGAAGCGGTGAACAACACGACACTGGACTGGTTGAGCCAAGATGGCAATTCGCTGGCAGTTGCCCAGGTATTTGTGGCACTGGTCACTGCACTGGCGACAGTAGCGTTATAGCGAGTGACAAAGGTCTTGGCGGCAGAAACTTCGGTTCTTTCCAAGCTGACTTCCCGCCCATTCGTCGTTGTGTCACTCGAGTCGAGTTTCCCACCAGCCCACCCCCACCGCACGGATCAGACGCGTACCAAGCAACCCGCCCCTTGTGGTAGGTGCCCACGCAGGCACATCATGCAGACAAGCTTAACCAATTGATAACAATAAATGTTTCGCGCGCGAAACATCTGAGACAGCGCACCGGCCCACCTCAAAACACCCCGGCCACCTCGTACATCACCGGCTCGAACCGGTCGCACAGCCCCGCGATCTCGCGGTTGCGCACCCGCATCTCGTCGCTGCGCAGCATGGCCTGAAAGTCTTCGCGCCGCCTCCACTGGGAATAATTCGCGATCCGGGTCTGGGCGTCGTTCACGTGCAGGCCCGCGCCCAGAAATCCGGGCTGGTGGGCAATGAAATCGCGGTAGGCGTCCTGCAAGCGCTCCATCAGATCCGCACAGGTCCCAGGCGAGCATTCGAAGGTGGTGATTACAGTCTGGCAGGCGTTGGCGGGATCAATCTGCGGCATCGGCTGTCTCCTCTGCCATCATCATAGCAGAAAACCACGGGCCACAAAAAAACGCGGGCCCGTTGCCGGGCGCCGCGTTGTGTCAAAAAGGCGGAAGAACCGCCCGCAGGCTTACACCAAAGCGATGTTCACAGCGCTCTCGCGACCGTCACGACCCGCTTCGAGGTCGAACGTCACTTTCTGGTCGTCGGCAAGACCGGTCAGACCCGAACGCTCAACCGCCGAGATGTGGACGAACACGTCCTTGCCGCCGCTTTCAGGTGCGATAAAGCCGTACCCCTTGGTGGTATTGAACCATTTCACTGTGCCATTGGCCATCAGTCATTTCCTTCAGTAGGTCCGCTCACGACATGCAGCGGTGTGGCGTAGTGTTCGGATCGAAGAACTGACGCCAAAAGGGAAAGACAGTGGATCGAGAAGAATAGCTATGCAGCGCACCAACTATAGCATCTCGGGCAAAGAGCAAGATTTTTCGCTCTGTCCAGTGGTTCAGCATGCGCTAGTATTCGCTCATGCGCTGCCTGATCGCCCTCCTTTTGCTTGCCGGCCCTGTCCACGCGTGGGAGTTCACGGCACGCCCCGTTTGCACCTTGTCGCACAGCGAAGGCGATACGCGGATGAAGGTAACGTATGATCATGCAGCCGCTCTCTATGCGATTGCGGTGACCACGGCCGCAGGTTGGCCCGATGCGCCGGCATTCTCGATCCGGTTCGAAGGTCCGCGGCCCAACGTGATTTCGACGCGGCGGCATGTGGTGGCGGGCAATACGCTGACAGTCACTGACAGCGGCTTTGGGAACCTTCTTGACGGGTTGGAGTTCAACCAGACCGCCACCGCGTTCACCGAAACCGCCGCGGCGGCGGTGTCCCTGAACGGTGCGGCAGAACCGGTGCAAGCCTTTCGCGGTTGCGTCACAACACCGGTGGTCTGATGGACCCGGTTCGGGATCCCGACGCCGACGCGCGGGCGATGGCTCGGGATTTGATCGACACCGCCACCTTTGCGGCGCTGGCGACAACGCGACCCGAAGGTGGCCCAACGCTCAGCCGCATCGCGCTGACAACCGATGATACCGGCGCGCCCTTGTCGCTGATCTCATCGCTCAGCGCGCACACACAGGCGCTGGATGCGGAACCGCAGTGTGCATTGCTGATCGGCGAACCTGCCGAACGCGGTGACCCGCTGACCCATCCGCGCCTGACGTTGCATTGTCATGCAGTGCGCGTTCCTCGCGACGCGCCCGCACATGATGGGCTCCGCGCGCGTTACCTCGCTCAACGGCCCAAGGCCAAGCTCTACATCGATTTCGCCGATTTCCAGTTCGTGACCTTTATGGTTCAGGACGGGATGCTCAATGGTGGTTTTGGAAAAGCCTTCCGGATCGCCCGCGCAGACTTGGCATTGTAGGGCCCAAGGGATCGACGCACCATTTATCGACACTCAAGAAATTCGCTCAGCATGTCTTCGAGCATTCGCGCTTTCTTGCGAGATCGGTGGTCGCTGACGGGGTGACACACTGATGGCGGACGGGTGTTGCTGGTTGAGTGTTCAATAATCTTGTTCAACGCGCCGTGGTCCCGCCAACGGGTGCGACTTTGCGGACATTCCGCAATCACAGGCAACTCGAGACTGCGCAGGGCCAGCGGCGTCCCGTTTACACTGTGTTTTCAATGCCTAACGGTTTGTTAACCAACATCGCCGCAAGGTTAACGGAATATGACGGAGTATGCCTTGCACATCGTTCTGCTGTTTTTGCTGTTGGCCGCAGGTCCGGCCACTGCAGGCGCATGGCTGCGCGAAGAAGGAACCGGGTTCCTTTCGACCTCGCTTCTGCAAAGGCAAGACGGCGGCACCGAAACAAGCCTCTATCTGGAATACGGGCTGCGCCCACGGCTCACTCTCGGGTTCAAGGGCGACGCTACGCTGATTGCCGGACAACTGAACAATGGCACCATTCTCGTCTTTGCCCGCAAACCGATCCCGCGTGCCGGGGTTGATTACAAACTGTCTTTTACGCTCGGTCTCGGTGCCGACATCGACACGCAAACCCGAGGTTTACTACGCACACAGCTGAGTTATGGGCGCGGACTGACATGGGGCGAAAGGTTCGGCTGGCTGGCCATAGACGCTATCGTCGATTGGTCACTGGCAGGCATGTCCGACACCGCCAAGCTCGACACGACTGTAGGCTTTACAGTCAATGACCGGTTCAAGCTGATGATGCAGGTCTTTGTGACGCACGAAAATGAAACGTCCCTCAAAGTTGCCCCATCGCTGATCTGGCAACCGGACGGCCACAAGCAAACCTATCAGATCGGGCTGGAGGCCGAAGGGGCCAAGATTGCCCTGCGCTTCGGCCTCTGGCGCGACTTTTAGGGTTTAGCTGTCGATGCGCACGGTCGCGCGTATCGATCCACGCACCGGCGTGCCCCAGTCCAGCGTGAACTGATCATCATCTGCGCCGACACGCCCTTCGGCCACCGGGTTGCGGTATTCCTTCACATTGCTCGCATTCCGAATGTCACCGGTCAGGACCACCGAATCGATAAACCGACAGAACCCGTCAAAGGGCAGCTTGTTATCGGTATCGATGGTCCAGGTGGACGCGTTCGAATTCTGCGTGTGTTCCACGATCAGCGGATTATGCGCCTGTTCCGAGATGTTGTGGAACGAATTACCTTCGAAATACACGTCCTTGTGGCGTCCATGATCCAGATCGGAAAAGCTTGTGTCGACCCGGTCCGCCCGGGTGATCGAGCCATTGATTACCCGGAACCGGTTGCCGGCGATGTTCACGCCGTTGAGAAAGTGCCCGGTACCGTGCGGCTTGACCACGATGAACGAGAACCACGGCGCCAAGTCACCCGCGAGAAACACATTGTCAGCCACGGTGAGAGAAGCAAAGGAGAACCCCCCGGTGAAATCCGGTGTCGCGTCCCGCTCATTGGTCCATTCGATAAAGCAGTTGTCCACATAGTTCCCAGTGACCATGATCGACGCGAAATTTGTCGCCAGCACAACGCCAGCAGTCCGCACACCGCCCGACACTTCATCGCCCTGGAAAAAGTGGTTGCCGGTTACCAGGTGGTTCTGCCCACCCATGACAGCCCAATGTTTGTGCCGCGTCGAACGGCAGTTCTTCAACTTTACATCGTTGGCATTGCAATTCAGGCCAATCACCGTGCGTTCAGGCACCGTCAAAGCATCCTGGCTGGACAAGAACTGGCAGCGACTGACTTTCATGCCCTGGCAGCCATCACCGTGGCTGGTGATGCCGCGATCCTTGGGCCGGGTGAAAAAGCAATCCTGGAACTGGTTCACAGGCCCCGCAGGTGCCAGCAGCACGCCGCTACACAGTCCGTTGCACTGAAACTCAACGTCACTGATGATCAGGCGCGACAAAAAGCTGAAGCCCGAAAAATCAAGCAGGTAGTCGAACCGCGTAAAGGTGAAGGTCTGCGTGCCGACTGCATCAAACAGCGGCGCGCTGAGGGTGACTTCCGAGGTCGAGACATTCTTGGATCGCACATAGATTTCGCGCCCAACGCCGTTGCCGGTCACCAAAGAGCCAACTTCGACGTTCGCAACGTTGGCTACGTTGGTCAAACGCGTGGTTTGCGAGGTGGAATAGGTCGCCTGACTGGTCACGACGCGGGTGTCCCAGTCGTTTCCGATGGCCTCGATCTGACCATTCTTGATCAGCCGCCGTGTGGCATACGACGTACGATTGGGCACTGCCGCCTGCATGTCGATCGGCTCGGTCAGCGAGATCCGGCGCCCTTCAAGATCAAGGCTTTCGTGGTCCGAAAAGTTCAGCAACGCCTGAAACGCCTTTTTGAACGCCGTCACCTCGTCGCCAAAGGCGTCAATGTAAACCGGGAGGCTGTAATTTGAGCGGATCAGCAGCATCTTGTCTGTGGGCATTGTGACATTGCCCACAAAACGGATGGGAGAATTGATCCCCACCGTGTCACCAAGGAAAAACATGCCCTCTGGCACCAGGACCGTCCGTCCGTTGGCGGCTGCGTCCGCGGCCGAAAACGCGTCGCTGTCATCGGTGCTTCCGTCACCGACCGCACCATAGTCGCGCACATCGACGATAGACAGTTGATCGGACAGAAACACATTCGAAATGTCTTCGATCACGATATCATCGACGCGCACCACACCACCGTTTGGGCCCGTCAGATCAATGCCGAAATGGCCATAAATCGCCTGCGTGCCCCAAACCAAATCGACGCCGTTGCGGTTACCGGCCCCGACGATCGCAGAGACCTCCACCACGTCACCATAAGATGTCAGCGTGACCTGCGGACCGGTCGTCGTCAGACCGCCGACCGGATTTCCATTGGATTGCGCTGCATAGCCAGCAATGCGCACGTTGGGAAGATTTCCTGAGATCGCCTTGATCCGCGCGGTGATGCGCAGATAGCAGCCCGGCAAAAGTGGCGTTTGGCCGGTATATCGCACCCGCGTTGTTGCGCTCGCCTTTTGCAATTCCAGACAACCGCCAAAATCCTGATCCGCCGGGACAAAGGCGGCGTTGGGCGCGCTGTCGTAAGTATCCGACCCGGGCGTTCCGTCGCCGCTCGACCACACGTCGAGCCCATCTGCAAAGGCCGGGGGCATGAAAAGAATGCCGTCAGTGATCGCCTTGTTCATCCAAAAATCCCTTATGTCGCAGGGCGTCACCCGCCCGGTTTTCACCTCGTTCCAGCGGCGCAACGGACAGGCCGACGCTCGCGGTGGAGGGAGGTATCAACAAAGGGTTAATGGCTGGTCAGACCGGCGCACGCTGCGCCCGGTCGTCAGGCAACGCACGGTGCGCAGTAACTGCGCAGCCTACGCTCACACGCTCAGGCAAACGTATTTCATCTCGAGAAATTCTTCGATGCCGTGATGCGATCCTTCGCGCCCAAGGCCCGACTGCTTGACCCCGCCAAATGGAGCCACCTCAGTCGAGATGATGCCGGTGTTCACACCGACAATTCCGTACTCGAGAGCTTCGGCGACCTTGTAGACCCGGCTCAGATCCTTGGCGTAGAAATACGACGCAAGGCCAAAGATAGTGTCATTGGCCATCGCAATCACGTCGTCCTCGGTTTCAAATTTGAACAGCGGTGCCAAGGGGCCAAACGTCTCTTCGCTCGCAACCTGCATGTCCTGCGTGACGCCGGTCATGATCACCGGCGCAATGAAATTGCCACCCATTGCATCGCTGCTCATCATCACTTCGGCGCCCTTTTTCTTGGCGTCATCGATATGGGCATTTACCTTTTCGCTGGCTTGCGGCGAGATCAACGGACCAAGATCAACACCGTCCTCGAACCCGTCGCCAACTTTCATCTGGCCCACCCGTTTGGCCAGCTTCTCGGCAAAGGCGTCATAGACTCCGGCCTGCACGTAGATCCGGTTCGCGCAGACGCAGGTCTGACCATTGTTGCGGAACTTGCACATCACTGCGCCGTCGACAGCCGCATCCAGATCAGCGTCATCAAAAACGATGAAAGGCGCGTTGCCGCCCAGTTCCATCGAGCATTTCATGACCTGCTCGGCCGCCTGACCCAGCAAAATTCGGCCCACCCGCGTGGATCCCGTAAAAGTCAGCTTGGCGACGGTCGGGTTCTCGCAGAACTCCTTGCCTGTTTCAGACGCATCCGATGTGGTCACCACGTTGAACACGCCCGCGGGCAGCCCGGCCCTTTCCGCCAAAACGCCCAGCGCCGTGGCCGACAGCGGTGTCAAATCCGCAGGCCGCGCGACAAAGGCGCAACCTGCGGCCAGCGCAGGCGCCGCCTTGCGGGTGATCATCGCGGTGGGAAAGTTCCATGGCGTGATCGACGCTGCCACACCAATGGGCTGTTTCAGCACCATGATCCGCTTGTCGCGCTGGTGGCCTGGAATGGTTTCCCCGTAAATCCGCTTTGCCTCTTCGGCAAAAAACTCAATGAAGGACGCGCCATAGGCGATTTCGCCCTTGGCCTCAGCGAGCGGTTTGCCTTGCTCTGCCGTCAGGATCGCGCCCAGATCGTCCTGGTGTTCCATCATCAGATCGAACCAGCGGCGCAGCACGGCTGCGCGTTCCTTGCCGGTCCAGCTCGCCCACTCCTTTTGTGCTGCCTTTGCCGCCGCAATTGCATCAGCCACCTGCGCTCGGCTCAGGTCCGCCACCTGCGCGATCACGTCGCCGCGTGACGGGTTCACAACGTCATAGGTGCCTGCTCCATCGACAAACGCCCCATTCACATAGGCCCGCGGCTCCAGCAATGCGGGATCGTTCAGCATGGATTTCAAATCAGTCGGGGCATCGAGCATGGTGTTTCCTTTCCGGTTCGCCGCATGTCAAACAGGGCGCGTTCACCTTGTCCAGAGGGACAATCCAAGCGCGGCAACCAAGATATAAACTGTATTGAACAACAGAGGGATCAATGGCCAATCTCGATGACGCCTATGCCAACGCAGCCCACATCGAAGGCGCGGACGCGTATCCAACCAAATGGGCCGAAGCGGCCGAAGCCTATCGCATCGCGCTCGATGATCGCTATCAATCCGGCATTTCATATGGGCCCACGGAACGGGCGAAATTTGATCTGTTTCATCCCGAAGGGACAGTCGAAGGAATTATGGTTTTCGTGCACGGCGGCTATTGGTTGCGGCTAAGCCGAACGGATTGGTCGCATCTTGCCAAAGGTGCAAATGCACGCGGCTGGGCCGTCGCGATGCCGTCATATGACCTTTGTCCCAGCGTGTCGATCGCGTCGATCACGCAACAGATCGCCTCGGCAATTATGGCCATTGCGGCAACGCGATCTGTGCCGCTGACGCTTGTGGGCCATTCGGCGGGCGGGCACCTTGTCGCGCGTATGCTGGCGCCGGGCATGCTGCCACTGCATTTGCGCACACGCATCCGGCATGTCGTGCCGATCTCTCCTATCGCCGACCTCGAGCCGCTGATCGACACGAGCATGAACCAGGCCTTTTGCCTCGATGCCGACATGGCCCGCGCCGAAAGTCCGCTGCACCAACCCGCGCCCGATACGTCCGTGACGATCCGCGTCGGCGCGGCCGAGCGGCCCGCCTTTCTGGATCAGGCACAAAGGCTGGGCAAAGCATGGGCATGTCCCGTCGATGTGGTGCCCGGTCGACACCACTTCGACATCATCGAAGCCTTGGAAAACGAGGTGTCAGATCTCGTGCAGACCCTGACGCCGACAGACTGATCCTATTCCCAACCAACCGGCTGACACGCGCCACCACCAACACATTCGCGCAACTGTTGTACATCTGCGCCATCTGGTGATCCAAACAAGAAGCCTCCGCAGGGATCGGTAGCAAGCGCATAGATGTCGCCGTCTTGACGCAAAAACCCAAGTATCTCGCCCGGTTTCGGACGGCTGCACCACGGACCAAAGCAGGCCACTTCCAGCACGACCTCGACCGAGAGCGCCGTGTCGCTCCGCCGCCCCAAAGCGTGACCGTCGAACCGCGCTTCGATCTTGGTCAGTGGCGGCGCTTTGTCCTGCCGTGTCATATCCACGACCGGAAGGTCGCGGCTATAGAAAGTCAGCGTACCCTGCACCGGCACAAAGGAGTTTTCCGACTTTTCCGCAGCAACATAGGCATTTGTCACGCCCCAAGGCAGGCACGATAGCGCCCACGAGCACTGCGGCGCAAGCGCCAGCGACAGAACGAGCCAACGCATCAAAAATACATCTCGAACGCCGCAATCACACGCTGATAAACCTCGCGTTTGAACGGCACGATGGCTGTGGGCAAGTCTTCTACCGCAAGCCATTTCCAGTCGCTGAACTCTTGATCATGCGCATGAATGTTCACATCCGCATCTTGCCCAAGAAAGCGCATCAAGAACCATTTCTGCTCTTGTCCGCGGTACCGTCCCTTCCACAGCTTGCGCACCAGATCATGCGGCAGATCGTAGGGTATCCAATCCTGGCTTTCACCGATGATCTCTACCAGATCGGGCGACAGGCCGGTTTCTTCCTCCAATTCGCGCAGGGCCGCGGCACGGGGGGCTTCGCCCTTGTCGATCCCGCCCTGGGGCATCTGCCACGCATCCTGCCCGACAGGCCGATCACTGCGCTGTCCGACCCAGACTGCGCCATCGGCGTTCAGCAACATCACGCCGACGTTGCGGCGATAGGGCAGTTTAGCGATCTGTTCGGGTGTCATGTCCGCATTTTCTCCATGAGTGCGCGGTGCAGTGTCTGATCACCGCGCGCAATCTCTTCGTGATGCACGATGTCGTATCCCAAAGCGGCAAAGGCCGGCTGCGCCATCAGGCTTGCATGTGTCCACAACCGTGGCCCGCTGGCAACAGCCTCAAGCACCAGCATCAAAGCCCGAAAGACGCCCTGCCCCTGCGCTTTGGGCAACACATAGGCAAAATCGACATAGCCGCCATCAGCCAAAGTGACAAAGCCAACCGGTGGCGCGCCAGCGATCCAGATACGTTGCCCTGCCAAGCGCTCCTGCCATTGCTGACCTTGTGGGGCATGCGGACACCACGCCGTGCGTTGCGCCGTTGAATAAAGGCTCGGCCCCTCGTGTATCGCCGCCCACATAACCCGACCAAGCGCATCTGCCTGCTTTACGCAGCCTTGCCTTACGTCAAGATCATCAAAACCCATTTCTGACGTCGCGTTGCCCTAGACATTGCCCGTTGCATGCACCGTTCTATACCGAAAGCAAAGGAATTTTCCGTCCCGGGAGGATCAGATGACCGCCTATCCAAACATGCTTGCACCGCTCGATCTGGGTTTTACCACGCTGAAAAACCGCGTGCTGATGGGGTCGATGCACACCGGGCTCGAGGAAACCCGCGACTGGAACCGCGTCGCCGAGTTCTATGCCGAACGCGCACGCGGCGAGGTGGCACTGATGGTCACGGGCGGGATCGGTCCAAACCTTGAAGGATCGGTCCTGCCGGGTGCTGCAATGATGACCACCGCAGAGGATGTGACCAACCATTCGATCGTGACACAGCGCGTGCACGACAATGGCGGCAAGATCGCGATGCAGATCCTGCACGCGGGCCGTTATGCTTATGGGCCGAAATGCGTGGCGCCATCTCCGATCAAGTCTCCGATCTCTCCTTTTCCGCCCACCGAACTGGATGAGGACGGTATCGAAAAGCAGATCAGTGACATCGTCGCCACCGCCGCGCGGGCGCGCGATGCCGGATATGACGGCGTCGAGATCATGGGATCGGAAGGGTACTTTCTGAACCAGTTTCTGGTGACACACACCAATAAACGTTCAGACAGGTGGGGTGGTTTGTACAAAAATCGCATGCGCCTGCCGGTCGAAGTGGTGCGTCGGACGCGCGAAGCAGTGGGTGATGACTTCATCATCATCTACCGCCTGTCGATGATCGACCTCGTCCCGAACGGTTCCACCTTCGAAGAGGTCGTCGAGCTTGCCCAAGCCATCGAGGCGGCTGGCGCGACCATCATCAACACCGGCATTGGCTGGCACGAGGCACGCATTCCGACCATCGCAACGTCCGTTCCCCGCGCGGCCTTTTCCTGGGTCACCAAAAAGCTGATGGGCCACGTGAACGTGCCCGTCATCACGTCAAACCGCATCAATACACCCGAAGTTGCCGAAGAGGTGCTGGCCACCGGTTGCGCCGACATGGTGTCGATGGCCCGCCCAATGCTGGCGGACGCACACTTTGTTCGCAAGGCGATTGCCGGACAGTCAAGCCACATCGCGCCGTGCATCGCCTGCAATCAGGCGTGTCTCGACCATACGTTCTCGGGCAAGATCAGCTCTTGCCTTGTGAACCCGCGCGCCTGTTATGAAACCGAACTGACGATTGAACCTTCGGAGACGCCCAAGCGTATTGGCATCGTCGGCGCTGGCCCCGCAGGCCTGTCGACCGCCATCACCGCCGCTGAACG
>JBCBAV010000071.1:0-18824 GCA_038532285.1 Pseudomonadota bacterium
CTGCCCCGGCATCAACATCGTCACCCGCACGCCCGGCTCCTGCGCCAGCGGGTCGAGATCGTCGAAATTGGCGATCCGCGACAACTTCAGGCACACGATGTGCAGGCCCGCGTCCCGCGTGGGCGTGCGGATGTCCAGCGCATCCTCTGCCGGCAACCGCCACGCCTGATCGAACCACGGCACAACGCCAAACCCGGGCCACGCCGTATGATCGGAAATCAGCGCATAGCCATCGTCAAAAAGCCGCACATCGCCGCGAAACCGGTTGATGACAAAGCCGCGGATCATCGCGGCATCGTCCGGGTCCAACACCTCTTGGGTGCCCACGACCTGCGCGATCACGCCGCCCCGGTCGATGTCGCCGACCAGCACCACAGGCACATCCGCCGCCCGCGCAAAACCCATGTTGGCGATGTCGCCGGGGCGCAGGTTCACCTCTGCCGGGCTGCCCGCGCCCTCGACCAGCACCAGGTCATGTGCGGCCTTGAGCCGGGCAAAGCTCTCCAGCACGGGCGCCATCAGTTGCGGCTTCAGCGCCTTGTAATCGCGCGCCTTTACGGTCGCGATGCGCTTGCCCTGCACCACCACCTGGCTGCCCACCTCCGTCTCGGGTTTCAGCAGCACGGGGTTCATGTCGGTGTGCAGCGGCACGCCCGCCGCCCGCGCCTGCAATGCCTGCGCGCGGCCAATCTCGCCGCCATCGGCGGTCACAGCGGCATTGTTCGACATGTTCTGCGGCTTGAACGGGGCCACGCGCAGACCGCGCCGCGCGGCCACCCGGCACAGGCCCGCCACCAGCATCGACTTGCCCACATTTGAGCCGGTGCCCTGGATCATCAAAGCGCGGCCTGCCAATCGCTCAGCCCCCTTGATAGGGCAGGAACGCCTCGACCGCCGCGCTGGCGATCACCAACACCCGCCCCGTGTCGGGGTTTTTCACGTCAAGGCCGCCGAACACCGCTCTTACCGTCGCATTGCCGCGCGGCAGGCAGGCGATCAGCGCGTCACAATCGACCGCATCGGGATCCTGCACGCCGATGATCACCTGCACCCGCATCTGGTCATGGCCCAGCCCCGTCGCCTCGAACAGCGGCAGCGCCGAATGGCGGATCGCGTCCTCAATCGCGCGGGCGGCGGCCTTGGTATAGTCCTGACCGTACTGGTCATTGCCCATGCCCATTTCGATGATGAACCGCTGATCCATGGGCTACACCTCCAGCGCCACGGAAATCGCCACGTTGGCGATCACCGTGGGTTTGCCCCCATCGGCGCGCGGCACGTCCAGACCGCCCCGGCGCGGCACCACCGTCACCTGACCATAGGGAAAGATCGCCGCGATCTGCGTGGTGTCCAGCGCATCGGGGTCCTGCACGCCGATCTCGACAGTGATCTGCATGTCCTCCTTGGCCTTGCCGTAAAGCTCGGCCAGGTTGATCGAATTGTGCCACAGCGCGTCTTTGACAGCCCGCGTCGCAGCCTCGGTATAGTCCTGACGGCGCAGGGAGGACCCCATGCCGAACTCGGTCAACAGGCGCGGCATCAGAACTCCACGCCCTTCTGCGCCTTGACGCCCAGATCCTTGAACGGGTGTTTGACCAGCGTCATTTCCGTCACCAGATCCGCCGCCTCGATCAGCTCTGGCTTGGCATTGCGCCCGGTCAGCACAACGTGCGTCATCTCGGGCTTTTGTGTCATCAGGAAATCCACGACCTCGTCGATGTCGAGGTAATCATAGCGCAGCGCGATGTTGATCTCGTCGAGCAGGACAAACTGAATGTCCGGGTCCACAATCTGCTCCTTGGCAATCCGCCAGCCATTCTCCGCGGCCGCCACGTCCCGCTCGCGGTCCTGCGTTTCCCAGGTAAACCCCTCACCCGAAACGAAAAACCGGCACTCCTCGGAAAACCGCTCGCGCAGGAACGTCTTTTCCCCGGTCTCCCAGTTGCCCTTGATGAACTGCACCACGGCGCACGGCATCCCGTGCGCAATGCAGCGCATGATCATGCCAAACCCCGAGGATGACTTGCCCTTGCCCGGTCCGGTGTGGACCATGATCAAACCCTTCTTTTCGGTCTTGGTGGCCATCATCTTGTCGCGGGCCGCCTTGATTTTCTTCATCTTTTCGTTGTGACGGGCGGTGATGTCGTCCATGGCGGCCTCCTTGGTTGCGCGCTTTGGTGCCACGGAACCGCGGCACGCGCCAGTGGTGTCAAGCACGCTGATCCAAAAACGCGGGCAGGCTTTCACGGGTGGCATCGGTCAGGTGAAGCCCCGACCAGCCGCGCGCCTGCGCCGCCGTGACATTGGGCGCGCTGTCGTCGATCAGAATGTGCGCGGCGGACGGCAGGCCGCTCCAGGTTTCGATCTGTTCGAAAAAAGCCGCCTCCGGCTTGGCACAGCCCATCCGTCCCGACGAAAACACCCGCTCGACCCGCGCGCCAAACCCCATGTGATGCTCGATATAGGCCGCACGCCGCGCCTCGTTGTTGGTGCCGATCACGTGGCGAAAGTCCTGCCGCGCCAGATGCGCGGTGACCTCCGGGTCGGGCAAAGCATCCTTGGTAAACCAATAGCTTAGGAACGCGTCGACGGCGATCTGCGGATGCGCCTGATCCAGCCAGGCGGCCAGCGTGTCGCGCAAATCCACCTGCCCGCGCATGATCCGGCCCAGCACGGGCTGGACAAAGATCTGCGCCTGAAGCGCCCGGACGGAAATGCCCCAATCCGCCTCCAGATCATCGGCCCACAGGAACCGACCATTTTTGACATTGGCGTTCAATACCCCGTCAAAATCCCATATTATCAGTGGCTTCACAGCACCCATACCTTTCCTGCACCACGCCAGACTACAGGCAGAGGCGCTGCACATCCACGCTTGACTCTGATCCACCCCGCGCGCATCAACATCGCGCTGGTGCTCGGGCCCACCCCGAGTGAAAAGGGAATGCCGCGCAAGATTTTTCGACGAAAAATCGTGCAAACGCAGCCGCCCCCGCGACCGTGACCGGACAGGCTGTCCCACGCCACTGGCCAAAGGCCGGGAAGGCAGGACAGCCGCCGCGCAACCCGCGCGAGATCCGCAAGCCGGGAGACCTGCCAGCTTGAGGAAACGCAACCGGGCGGGGTGTCCCGGGTGTCGGAACGCCGCCCGTGCCGCCCGCCATCCCGTGCGCCAAGCCCCTGAATAAACAGGGAAACACCGCCATGGCTCAGGTCGAGCTTCTGGTCTGCACCAAATGCCGCAAGGGCCAGGACATCCCCGATGATGCCACCCGCCCCGGCGCCGCCCTGCACGCCGAACTCAGTGGCAAAACGCTGCCCGACACCGTCACCCTGCGCGCCGTCGAATGCCTGTCGAACTGCTCACAAGGGTGCTCGGTCGCGCTGCGCGGCGGGCCTGCGCGCTGGACCTATGTCTACGGCAACCTCGACACAGACCTGGCCGACACGCTGATCGACGGCGCCACCCGCTATGCCGCCACTCCCGACGGCCTTGTCCCGTGGCGCGAACGCCCCGAACACTTGCGCAAGAACTGTATCGCCCGCATCCCCCCACAGGAGCTCTAAGCCCATGGCAAACCTGAACAAAGTCCCCGTCACCGTGATCACCGGCTTTCTCGGCTCGGGCAAGACCACCCTCGTGCGTCACCTGATGCAGAACCCGCAGGGCAAGCGCCTCGCCATCGTGGTGAACGAATTTGGCGATGTCGGCGTCGACGGCGAGATCCTGAAATCCTGCGCCATCCCCGACTGCCCCGCCGAAAACATCATGGAATTGGCCAATGGCTGCATCTGCTGCACCGTGGCCGATGACTTTATTCCCACGATCGAGGCGCTCATGGCGCTCGACCCGCAGCCCGAGCATATCCTCATTGAAACCAGTGGCTTGGCCCTTCCGAAACCGCTGCTGAAAGCCTTCGACTGGCCAGATATCCGCAGCCGCATCACCGTCGACGGCGTGATAGCACTAGCCGATGCCGAGGCCGTGGCCGCAGGCCGCTTTGCCCCAGATGTCGCCGCCGTCGATGCCCAGCGCGAAGCCGATGACAGCCTTGACCACGAAACACCCCTGTCCGAGGTGTTCGAGGATCAGATCAGCTGCGCCGACATCATCCTGCTGACCAAACCCGATCTCGCCGGCCCCGACGGCATCGCCCGCGCCAAAGAGGTCATCGCCGCCGAAGCCCCCCGCCCCCTTCCGGTCGTCGAAGTCGCCGAAGGCGCCGTCGACCCGCGGATCGTGCTCGGGCTCGAGGCCGCCGCCGAAGACGACATGGACGCCCGGCCCAGCCACCACGACGGCCACGACGACCACGAACACGACGATTTCGAGAGCGTCATCATCGACATCCCCGAAGTCAACGACCCCGCCGACCTCGTCGCCCGGATCGAGGCCATGGCCAAGACGCAAAACATCCTGCGGGTCAAAGGCTACGCCGCCGTCAACGGCAAACCCATGCGCCTGCTGGTCCAGGCCGTCGGCGCCCGCGTCCGCCACCAGTTCGACCGCCCATGGGCCGCGAACGAACCGCGCCAAGGCCGTTTGGTCGTGATTGCCGAACATGACGACGTAAACGCCGCAGCCATCCGCGCCGCGTTGGTCGAGGCTCCGGCAGCCGCCGAATAACGCGCAAAGGGGTTGGGGGCGCCATGCACGTCGTCTTTCGCGAAAGCCACGGTCTGGAAGAGACCGAAACCCCCACCGACCTGGGCCAAAGCCCGGCCGATCTGGTGGTGCTGTCCTTCTCGGACAGCGATCTGGGGGCCTTCGCGGCAGCCTGGCACCGCGGCGGCGGGGCAGACACCATGCCCACCCTGCGGCTGGCAAACCTCGCCGCCCTCAAACACCCGCTCTCGGTCGACACCTACATCGAACAGACGCTCGCAGGCGCCAAGGGCATCCTGATCCGCCTCATCGGCGGCGTGCCCTACTGGTCCTACGGCCTCCAGCAGGTGCAGGCGCTGGCCGCGCAACGCGGCATCGCCGTCGCCGTCCTGCCCGCCGACGGGCGCACGGATACGCGGCTCGACGCCTACTCGACCCTGCCCGTCAGCACCCTGCGCCGCCTCGCCCACCTGTGCGACACCGGCGGCGCCGTCGCCGCCCACGCGGCCTTGGCCCAGATGGCGCTGGCCTCCAGCCTCTACGTCCCGCCCGTCGCGGGCGCCAAGGTGCTGCCCAGCGTCGGCGCTTGGACGCCCGAGCATGGCCTCACCTGCCCCATTGCCGCCCACGGTGACGCCCCGCTGGTGCTCATCACCTTCTACCGCGCCTACCTCACCGCCGCCGATCTTGGCCCGATCGAGGCGCTGTTCACGGCGCTCCGCACCCGCGGCTTTCGCGTGCTGGGTCTCTTTGCCCCCTCGCTCAAGGCCTCAGACGCTGCCGGATGGATGGCCCGCCAGATCGCGCACCTCGCCCCCGCCGCCATCGTCAATGCCACCGCGTTCTCGGGCAAAGGCGCCACCGGCACCTCCCCCCTCGACGCAGGCGACGTGCCCGTATTTCAGGTCGCACTCGCCACCTCCACCCGCGACGCCTGGGCCGAGGCCGACCGCGGGCTCTCGCCCGCCGATCTCGCCATGCACGTGGTGCTGCCCGAGGTGGATGGCCGCCTGTTCGCAGGGGTGGCGTCGTTCAAGGAACCGCAAACGCCCGACCCCGACCTGCAGTTCTCGCGCTATGCCCACGCCGCCGATCCGGGCCGGGTGGACGCCGTGGCCGACAAGGTCGCGGCTTGGCACAGCCTCGCCACGACACCACCAGATCAACGCCGCCTCGCCATGGTGCTCAGCACCTATCCCGGCAAGGACTGGAACATGGCCCACGCCGTGGGCCTCGACCCGTTGGCCTCGGGCGACGCCATCCTCAACGACCTCGCAGACGCAGGCTACACCACCGCCCCCGGCGCCCTGCTGGCCGAGGCGCTGACAACAGACACCATCGAATGGCCCGTCGCCGCCTACCGCGCCGCCCTCGCCAAACTGCCAGCACAACTGCAATCCGACCTTAGCGCCGCGTGGGGAGATGCCGATGAGCGCAGCGTAGAGGGCCCCTTCCGTTTCAAAGCCACCAGACGCGGCACCACCCTCATCGCCCTGCAACCCGAACGCGGAAACCCAGCCACGCGCGACGATGACTACCACGACCTCGCCCGCGTCCCCTGCCACGACTACGTCGCCTTCTACCTCTGGCTCCAGACCCAGACCCAGGCGCTGATCCACATCGGCGCCCACGGCACGCTGGAATGGCTGCCCGGCAAGTCCGTCGCCCTTTCGGACTGCTGCTGGCCCGAGGCACTCACCGGGTCCCTGCCCGTCATCTACCCCTTCATCGTCAACGACCCTGGCGAGGCCGCACAGGCCAAACGCCGCATCGGCGCTGTGACCCTTGGCCACCTGCCCCCGCCGATGAAAGCCTCATCCACGCCAGACCGCCTGATCCGCCTCGAAAGCCTGCTCGACGAGTTCTCCAATGCCGACGGCCTCGACCCGCGCCGCCGCGACCGGCTGCAAGAGGACATCCGCACCGAAGCCCAGGCGCTCGGTGTCGAAGATGACCTCGGCCTCGACCGCGCCGCCTGCTCAGCCGAAGCCATCACCCGCATCGACCGCTTTGTCTGCGACATCAAGGAAAGCCAGTTCGGCGACGGCCTGCACATCTGGGGCCGCCCGAGCCAAGGTGCGCCAAACGGCACACCCTACGACGTCACGCCTTCGATTGCGTCCGAACGCGACAGCCTGCTTGCCGCCCTCGACGGCCTCCGCATCGACGGCGGCCCCTCTGGCTCGCCCTACCGGGGCCGCCGCGACGTGCTGCCCACGGGCCGCAACCTCTTCACCACCGATCCGCGCAGCGTGCCCACCCGCGCCGCCTACGCCCAAGGCGTCAAACTGGCCGAGGAACTCGTGCGCCGCCACCTGCAGGACCACGGCGACTGGCCCCGCGGCCTGATCGTCGATCTCTGGGGCTCGGCCACCATGCGCACCGCGGGCGAAGAGTTTGCCATGGCCCTGCACCTCCTCGGCGTCCGGCCCGTGTGGGATGACGGCTCCGAACGCGTCTCGGGCATCGAGGTGCTGCCCATCACCGACCTCGACCGCCCCCGCCTCGACGTCACCCTGCGCGTCTCGGGCCTGTTCCGCGACGTGTTCCCGACGCTCTCTGCCCTCTTTGCCCAAGCGATCCGCGCGCTCAGCGCGCGCGACGAGGCCCCCGACTGGAACCCCTACGCAGGCACCGCCCCCGGCGCGCGGGTCTACGGCCCCGCACCGGGGTCCTTCGGCCTCGGGATGGGCGCCAATCTCGACCACTACACCGACGAGACGCGCACCGCCGCAGGGCAGGCATGGCTCGCCGCCAGCGCCTACGCCCTCGACGGCCCCGACAGCACCCGCGATGACGCAGGCATCGCCGCCCGCGTCGCCGCCGCCGACAGCTTCGTCCACCTGCAAGACCTGCCCGAAACCGACGTGCTCCTGGCCTCCGACTACGCCGCGCACGAGGCGGGCTTTGCCGCCGCCCAATCCGTCACTGGCGGTCAAGCCGCCCTCTACCACGTCGACAACACGAACCCCGAAACGCCCCGCGCCCGGGGTCTGGGCGAAGAGGTCGCCCGCGTCGTTCAGGCCCGCGCGACGCAACCCGACTGGCTCGCGGGCATGATGCGCCACGGCTTCCGCGGGGCCGCCGAGATCGCCGCCACGCTCGACCACATGGCCGCCTTCGCCCACCTCGCGGGCGTCGTCGGCCCGCGCCTCTTCGACGCCTACCACGACGCCACGCTGGGTGACCCGGCGGTGGCCGAATTCCTCGCCGACGCCAACCCCGGCGCGTTGGCCGCGATGCAAGACCGCTTCGCCGCCCTCGACGCCGCAGGCCTCTGGGTCACCCGCCGCAACTCGATCCGCGCATCGCTTGAGGCCGCGCAGTGACCGCGGCCTGCAAGATCGGTGCTACTGTTCCCGGCGCGACGATCAGCGACCGGACACCGGAACCGCATTGCAACCCGCAACCGCACCACCAGCACGCAAGCGGCCACGCACACACAGTTGACCCCAGTGTGCCCAACAAAATCGCCTTTGGAAACGCTCCTCAACGCGCAAACGCCACGCGCCACCCACTCCTCGGGGTCACCCCATGACCCCCGACCGCAAGACATGGGGCTGGTGCCCCTCGGTCTGGCGGCCCATGCCGCTCGACGACGGCCTGCTCGCCCGGCTGCGCCCGCATCTGGCGCGCCTGACGGCCGCACAGTTGCGCGCTGTCTGCGACAGCGCCACGCGCCTCGGCACCGGGCAGATCGAGATCACCAACCGCGCCAGCATGCAAATCCGCGGCCTGACCGCGGCATCACATGCCGCGTTCCTCGACGACATGCGCACAGCCGACCTGCTCGACCCGGACCTCGCAACCGAAACCCGCCGCAGCCTGCAGGTCACCCCAACGTGGACCCCCGGTGACCTCACCTTCCGCCTCGCGGGCAGCTTCCTGACACGCCTCGGCGACCTCCCCGCGCTCCCCGCCAAATGGGGCTACGTGCTCGACTGCGGCACCGCCCCGTGCCTGCAGGACACCCCCGGCGACATCCGCATCGAGCAAAGCACCTCGGGCCTGATCCTCCGCGCCGACGGCGCCCCCACCGGCTGTACCGTCACAGAGGACACCGTGTGGGACACCGCCATCGCCCTCGGCCAGTGGGCCCTCGCCCACATCACCACCGATCACCGCCGGATGGCCCAGATCACCGCACAGCACACGCTGCCCGACCGTTTCACCGGCACAGCACCCCTGCCCGCAGCCCCACCAAACCACGCCTTGCACACGCTCACCCTGCGGCCGGGCCCCATATCCGCCATTGAACTCGCCCGCGCGATCGACCAAAGCGGGGCGCAGGCCGTTCGCCTGACCCCGTGGCGCTCCATGCTGCTCGAAGGGGCGCAGGCTGACGCCACGCTCCGGACCACAGAAACAACACCCTGACCCCAATGCCCTACACCTACGAGACCAACGGCGCCGCGATCTACGATCAAAGCTTTGCCACCATCCGGACCGAGGCCGACCTCGCCCGCTTCGCCGCTGACGAGGAACAGGTGGCCGTGCGCATGATCCACGCCGCGGGCATGGTCGGGCTCGAAGAGTACATCCGCTTCTCCCCCGGTTTCGTCGCCGCCGCCCGCACAGCCATTGAGGCCGGCGCCCCAATCCTCTGCGACGCCCGCATGGTGAGCGAGGGGATCACCCGCCCCCGCCTGCCCGCTGATAACGATGTCATCTGCACGCTGCACGCCGACGGCGTCCGCGACCTCGCCGCCGCGATGCAAAACACCCGCTCCGCCGCCGCCCTCGAACTGTGGCGCCCGCACCTCGCAGGCAGCGTCGTCGCCATCGGCAACGCGCCCACCGCCCTCTTTCACCTGCTGAACATGCTCGAAGACCCCTCATGCCCCCGCCCCGCCGCCATCATCGGCTGCCCCGTGGGGTTCGTCGGCGCTGTGGAAAGCAAGGACGCCCTCTGGGCCGATCAACCCGTCCCCTGCTGCATCGTCGAGGGGCGGCTGGGCGGAAGTGCCATCACCGTCGCCGCCGTCAACGCCATCGCGAGCCGCAAGGAATGACCACAGCCCCCGGCACCATCTACGGCGTCGGCCTCGGCCCCGGCGACCCCGACCTGATGAGCGTGCGCGCCGACAGGCTGGTGCGCGGCGCACAACACGTCGCCTTTTTCCGCAAGGCAGGCCGCCCGGGCCAATCCCGCACCATCGTGGACGGCATGCTGGCCAAAGGTGCCACCGAATTCCCCATGGAATACCCCGTCACCACCGAAATCCCGCTGACCGACCCGCGCTACAACGCGATCCTCAGCGCCTTCTACGAAGACTGCACCGCCCACCTGCGCAGCCTCGCCGCCGCGGGCCACGACGTCGTGGTCCTGTGCGAAGGCGACCCGTTCTTCTACGGCTCCTTCATGCACCTCTACGCCCGGCTCAAAGACGTCACGCCCGTAGAGGTCGTGCCCGCCATCACCGGCATGTCCGGCGCCTGGACCGCCACCGGCGCGCCAATCACGTGGGGCGACGACATCCTCACGATCCTCATGGGCACGCTGGACGAAGACACGCTCGCCGCACGCATGGCCGACGCCGACGCGCTGGTGGTGATGAAGATCGGCCGCAACATCGACAAGGTCCGCCGCGCCCTGCGCCGCGCGGGCAAATACGACGCCGCCTACCTGATCGAATTCGCCACCATGGCAGGCCAAGAGGTGCAACCGCTCTGCGCCGCCGAGGGCAAGGTGACGCCCTATTTCTCGATCATCGTGGTCCACGGGCAGGGCCGCCGCCCATGACCGGGTCCCTGATCATCGCGGGCCTCGGGCCGGGCGCAGATGCGCTGGTGACACCCGAAGTCACCGCCGCACTGGCCAACGCCACCGACATCGTCGGCTACATCCCTTATGTCGCCCGCGTTGCCCCCCGCGACGGCCTCACCCTGCACCCCAGCGACAACCGGGTCGAGATCGACCGCGCCATCCACGCGCTGGAGATGGCCGCCGCTGGCCACCGCGTCGTGGTGGTCTCCTCGGGCGATCCGGGCGTCTTTGCCATGGCCTCCGCGGTGTTCGAAGCACTCGAGGGTGGCGACCCCGCCTGGCGCAGCCTCGACATTCAGGTCCTGCCCGGCATCACCGCCATGCTCGCCGCCGCCGCCCGCATCGGCGCGCCTTTGGGCCACGACTTCTGTGCCATCAACCTCAGCGACAACCTAAAGCCTTGGTCCCTCATCGAAAAACGCCTGCGCCTCGCGGCGGAAGCCGACTTTGCCATGGCCTTCTACAACCCCCGGTCCAAGGCCCGACCCGAGGGGTTCGCCCGCGCGCTCGACATCCTCAACGACGCCTGCGGTGATGCGCGGCCCATCATCTTCGCCCGCGCCGTCTCCACGCCCGAAGAGCAGATCACTGTGGTCCCGCTCCCCGACGCAACGCCCGAGATGGCCGACATGCGTACCGTCGTGATCCTCGGCGCATCGAACACGCGCATCATTGACATGCGCGACGCCCCGATCGTCTACACCCCGCGTCAGGTTGTGGTATGACAGATCCAGTCCAGAACCTGCGCCACCGTATGGGCCTCCTGCCGCTCCGGCACCGCGGGTCGGTCGATCATCACCACCGGCAGGCCCAGCGCCCGCGCCGCTGCGATCTTGGCATACGCCCCCGTACCGCCCGCGTTCTTCGACACCACCAGATCAATCCCGTACCGCTCCATCAGCGCCTGATCATCCGCAGCCGTAAACGGCCCGCGCAACACCAGAACGTCGTGCTCGGGAAAGGGCGGCGGCACGTTTGGCGGATCGACCAACCGCAACAGATAGAAATGCTGCGGATGCGGGGCAAAATCACCCAGATTCATCCGCCCAATCGCCAGCATCACGCGCCGCGCGGGCACATCCAGCGCGGCCACAGCCCCCGCGATGTCCGGCACCCGGGTCCATTGATCCCCTTCAACCGCTTCCCACGGCGCACGGGTCAGTGCGATCAGCGGCACGCCAGCCTCGGCACAGCCCGCCACCGCATTCCGGCTCATCTGCGCAGCAAAAGGATGCGTGGCATCGATCACATGGGTGATACGCTCGGCCCGCAGATAGGCCGCAAGCCCCTCGACGCCGCCAAACCCGCCCACCCGCTGCGGCAGCGGCTGCCGCTTGGGCCGCTCGACCCGGCCCGCAAAGCTCACCGTGCCAGCCAACCCCGCCGCGGCGGCAGCGTTGGCCAAGGACGTAGCCTCAGTTGTCCCGCCCAGGATCAAGAGGTTTGCGCGCATGTCTGATCCTTGGTTGACCATCGTCGGTATCGGCGAGGACGGAGTTGCAGGCCTCAGCCCGGCAAGTCAAGCGGCCCTTGACGCAGCCGAGGTCATCCTCGCCCCGCCCCGCCACCTGTCGCTGATCCCCGAAACCGATGCCGAGTGCATCGCCTGGCCCGTCCCCTTCGCCGACGGCCTCGACATCCTCGACGGCTTGCGCGGGCGTACCACCGTCGTGCTTGCCTCGGGCGACCCGTTCTGGTTCGGCGCAGGCTCCGTCATCGCCCGCCGCTACGCCAGCGCCGAATGGCGCGCCCTGCCCGGCCCCTCCTGCTTTTCGCTCGCCGCCGCCACCCTCGGCTGGCCGCTCGAAGACACGGTCTGCCACGGTCTGCACGCCGCCCCTTTTGCGCGCCTGCGTCGCGATCTGGCCTCGGGGCTACGCCTCATCGCCACCCTGCGCAACGGCCCCGCCGTGGCCGACCTCTGCGCCTATCTCACCGAGCAGGGATTCGGCAGCGCCGAAGTCACGGTCCTCGAACGCCTCGGCCACCCGGACGCCCGCCGCACCACCGCGCGCGCCGATGCACTGACGGGTGACTTCACCCACCCCCTCGTCGCCGCCATCGCGGTGACAGACGGCCCCGCCCTGCCCCGCGCCACCGGCCTGCCCGACGACACGTTTGCCCATGACGGCCAGATCACTAAACGCCCCATCCGCGCCATGACCCTGTCGACCCTCGCCCCAAAGCCGCACGAACACCTCTGGGACATTGGCGGCGGCTCCGGCTCCATCGCTCTGGAATGGCTGCTCGCGCACCCCACGACCACGGCGACCAGCGTCGAGCCCCGCCCCGACCGCGCCGCCCGCATCCGCGCCAACGCCGACACCCTCGGCGTCGCATTTCGCCTGACCGTGATCGAAGGCAGCGCCCCCGACGCCCTCACAGACCTCACCAAACCCGACGCCATCTTCATCGGCGGCGGCCTCTCCCAGCCGCTCCTCGACGCAGCCTTGTCCCAAGGCACGCGCCTCGTCGCAAATGCCGTCACGCTCGAAGGGGAAGCGCTGCTCTCCACCGCCGCCGCCACACATGGCGGCACCCTCATGCGGCTCGACATCAGCACCTCCGCCCCGCTGGGCCCCAAACGCGGCTGGAAAGCCGCCTACCCGGTCGTGCAATGGAGCGTGCCATGATCGTCGCGCTCCAAAAGCGCGCAGTCGTTGTCGCGGGGTTCGGCTTCACCTCGCAGGCCACCGCCGACAGCCTGCGCAATGCGCTGGCCAAAACCGGCATGGCAGAGGACATCACCCTGCTCGCCACGCCCGCCGACAAGGCCATGCAGGACGCCATCCTCGCCATCTCCAAGGACCGGCGCCTGCTCATCAAGGCCATATACCCGTCCAAGCTCGAAGCCGCCCGGACCCGCACGCAATCCCGCATCAGCCGACTGATGCGCCGCACCGGCTCCGTCGCCGAAGCCGCCGCCCTCGCCGCAATCGGCCCCCGTGCAACCCTTGTAGTGACCCGCCAGATATCAGATGACCGCATGGCCACCTGCGCCATTGCCAAAGGACCCGACACATGACCGTCCACTTCATCGGCGCAGGCCCAGGCGCGCCCGACCTTCTGACCCTGCGCGGCCGCGACCTGATCGCGTCCTGCCCCGTCTGCCTCTACGCAGGCTCACTGGTGCCCGAAGCGATCCTGAGCCACTGCCCCGACGGCGCGCGCATCATCAACACGGCGCCCATGGACCTCGACCAGATCATGGCCGAGATCGCGGCGGCCCACACCGCAGGCCAGGACATCGCGCGCCTGCACTCCGGTGACCTGTCGGTCTGGTCCGCCATGGGCGAACAGCTCCGCCGCCTGCGCGCAGCAGACATCCCCTTCACCGTCACTCCCGGTGTCCCGTCCTTTGCCGCCGCCGCCGCCGCCCTCGGCACCGAACTCACCCTCCCCGGCATCGCCCAATCGGTGATCCTGACCCGCACCCCGGGCCGCGCCTCGTCCATGCCCTCGGGCGAGACGCTGACCAACTTCGCCGCCACGGGCGCCACACTCGCCATCCACCTCTCCATCGGCCAGCTGGATCAGGTCGTCTCCGACCTCACCCCCGCCTACGGCCCCGATTGCCCCGTCGCCGTCGTCTACCGCGCCAGCTGCCCCGACCAGCGCATCATCCACGCGACCCTCGCCACCCTGCACGAACGCATAGACGCACAGATCAGCCGCACCGCCCTCATCCTCGTCGGCCCCGTCCTCGGCGCCGACAGCTTTGATGAAAGCTGCCTCTACGCGCCCAGCTACGACCGTCGCTACCGCCCGCAAAGTGCCGACAGCCCGTGGTCCTCGTGGGAGCATGGCGATGACTAAGGGGCTGATGATCTCCGCGCCCGCCTCGGGCACCGGCAAAACCACCGTGATGCTGGGCCTCCTGCGCGCACTGCGCGACGCGGGCCACACGGTCCAACCGTTCAAAAGCGGGCCGGACTACATCGACCCGGCCTTCCACCTCGCCGCCGCGGGCCGCGCGTCCTTCAACTTCGACACTTGGGCAATGGACGCGGGCCTGCTGGGCGCCATAGCCTCCCAATCCACCGGCGCCGACATCTGCGTCGCCGAAGGGTCCATGGGCCTCTACGACGGCGTCGCCACCCGCGGCCAGTCCGGCTTTGGCGCCAGCGCTGAAACCGCCGCCACGCTCGGCTGGCCCGTGGTCCTCGTGGTCGATGTCAGCGGACAGGCCCAATCCGCCGCCGCTACAGCCCTTGGCTTCGCCAGCTACGCCCCCGACCTGCCCTTTGCCGGTGTCATCCTGAACCGCGTCGCCAGCCCGCGCCATGAACGGCTGACCCGGCTGGGGATGGAACGCGCAGGCCTCACCGTCCTCGGCGCGCTGCCCCGGCGCGGCGACCTGAAACTGCCCGAACGCCACCTCGGCCTGATCCAGGCGGTCGAACACCCCGACCTCGAAGCCGCCATCGCGGGCTACGCCAGCTTCCTCACCGAACACGTGGACATCACCGCCATCGCGGACGCGGCCCTCACCGGCCCTACCCTGCCGCCGGGCACCCTGCCCCCGCCGCCCGCGCAGAAAATCGCGCTCGCCCGCGACGCGGCCTTCTCCTTCACCTACCCGCACCTGCTTACCGGCTGGCGCGCGGCAGGTGCCGAAATCGCCCCCTTCTCACCGCTCGCGGACGAAGGCCCGGCCCCAGACGCCGACCTCACATGGCTGCCCGGCGGCTACCCCGAACTGCACGCAGGCACACTCGCCGCCAACACGACCTTCCTGCAGGGCCTCCGCAACTTCGCCACCACCAAGCCGGTGCACGGCGAATGCGGCGGCTACATGGCCATGGGCGCGGCCCTGATCGACAAGGACGGCGTGGCCCACGAAATGGCAGGCCTCCTCGGCCTTGTCACCAGCTACGAAAAACGCAAGTTCCACCTCGGCTACCGCCGCGCCGTGCTCGAAACGACGCTCCCCGGCTTCGACCCCGGCACCGCCCTGCGCGGACACGAGTTCCACTACTCCACCATCCTCGACCAGCCCGACGCACCGCTGGCCCAAGTCTTCGACGCAGACGGCAACCCAGTCCCCGAAACCGGCTCGCGCCGCGGCCACGCCACGGGTACGTTCTTCCACCTCATCACGGGCGAAGCACCATGACCGGTTTCGTCAGCTTCGTTGGCTCCGGCCCCGGCGATCCCGAACTGCTCACCGTCAGGGCGGTCAATCGGCTGGGTCAGGCCGACGCCGTCCTCTTCGATGACCTCAGCGCGGGTCCCATCCTCGAACACGCCCGGCCCGGCGCAGACCTCGTGGGCGTCGGCAAGCGCGCAGGCCGCCCCTCGCCGAAACAGCACCACGTCAGCCGCCTGCTCGTCGACTACGCCGCGACCGGCCAAAATGTCGTCCGCCTCAAATCCGGCGACGGCGGCACCTTCGGTCGGCTGGAGGAGGAAACCGACGCGCTCAAGGCCGCAGGCATCCCGTTCGAGATCATCCCCGGCGTGCCCTCCGCCTGCGCCGCCGCTGCCGCGGCAGGCATCCCGCTCACCCGACGCCTCACCGCCCGGCGGGTGCAGTTCATCACCGGCCACGACGTGCGCGGCGCGCTGCCCCAAGATCTGAACCTCGCCGCCCTCGCCGACCCAATGGCCACAACGGTCGTGTTCATGGGCCAACGCACCTTCCCGACACTGGCGAAAATGCTGATCGACGCGGGCCTGCCCCCGGACACCCCCTGCCTTCTGGCCGAAGGCGTCTCCACCCCCGCCCAAGCCCTGCACCGCATGCCCATGTCCGACCTCATCACAAGGCTGGAGACCGCCGTCAGCGACGCCCCCGCCCTCATCCTCTATGGCGCGCTGGCCGACGGATAGGCCGCGCACCAAATGGCGGCCAAAAGCACCAAACCCTACCCAATCCTTAACGCCCCCATCAAAACCTTAACAAAACAAAGGTGTTAACGCCGTCTAAACACGCAACACCGCGCCGTTTTGTACAAAACACCCCCCATTTTCATCAAAACCCGAAAATCCCCCTCAAAACGCCACCAAACCCACCACGCGTTTTGTACAAAACCACCCGCATTCTGAACAAAACCCGGCAAAACACCCACCGCACGCACGTTTAACCCCACAGCGCGATCCCTCCTTCATTTCGCCAGATAAACCGCCCCCGGAGGGCCGGGTCGCAAAATGCGCCCTACCCCTCCAACAACCGCAATTCCCCCACCAACCATGGCAACCGCGCAAGGGCAGGATCAATCATGTGCCCCTGCATCAGCCGCCGCATGGTCTGCGCCACATCCCGCGGCACCGACCCCGCCCAATCCGCACTGGCATAAAGCGAGATTTGCCGTGAAAACGGCGCAAAGGGCAGCGCAAAGGCTTGAACTTCCTCATGAATCCGCCCCGCTCGCATATAGCCAAAGGGCGTGGTCACCGCCCACCCGATGCGCCGCGCGACCATCGACATCAGCGCCAGATGCGACCCGATCTCGAACCGGTCCGCCAGATCCAGCTTTTGGCGCGCCAGGTGCCCCTCGATCTGGCGCGAGATCAGCTGCGCCCGCTCATACCGCAAGAACGGCAAATCCTTCAACGATTCCATGATGTTGCCTGGATCCACGACCCCCTTGGGCGCGACCAGAATGAACGGATCGCGCGCCAGCGGATACTCCATCACCCCGTCCCGCATCTTGCCGTCACTGGCCGAAATCGCCAGATGCAGGCGCTTGCTTTCGATGTCCTCGATGATCCTGTGACTCGGCGCCGTGGTCAGCGTGAACTTGCAGCGCGTCAGGCTTTCAGCCAGCGCATTGACCAGCCGCGGGGTCAGGTCGTTCTCAAAATCGTCAATGACTCCAATGGCTAAGGCCGACAGATGCGCCAGGTCCATCACCGTCAATTCCGACTGCGCCAGCCGCAATTGCGACAACGCCGTCTCCGCCCGCGTCAAAAAACTTTGCCCCGCAGGCGTCAGTCGCATGGGCCGCTTGCCATGGTCGATCAGGTCCGTGGCCAGCGCCTTTTCAAGGTTGCGCAATTGCTGGCTCACCGCCGGTTGGCTCAGCCCCGTCACCTCCGCCGCCTGCGCCACCGATCCCGTTGCCGCCAGCGCCTCGAACACCTCGAGCCCGCGCAGCGTGACGCCCTTGCTCAGCATATCCGCCCCTTTTCAGCCGTTTCCGATTTTGTGAAACTGTGGCACCAAAACGTCAAGAAAATATGGGCTTGCGTCCGCTTTTCATTGGCTTTTGTAAATTCCACCTTGCCCGGCAATCCGCTCCCCGCCATGCTCAACCCCATGAAAATCGCCACCGCCGCCTACCCGCTCGACGTCCACGCCACGTGGGACAGCTACGCGCAAAAGATCACCGACTGGGTGCGTGAGGCGGCAGAAAATGGCGCCGATCTTCTGGTCTTTCCCGAATACGGCGCGATGGAGCTTGCAACCCTCGCAGGCCTCGACGTCGCGGGTGATCTCGAACGCTCAGCTTGGGCCGTGGCCGAGCGCATGGCCGACGCCGACGCCCTGCACGCCGGTCTCGCCCAGGCTCACACCGTCCACATCCTCGCCGCCTCCGGCCCCGCGATCCACCCGGATATCTCCCGCCCCGTGAACCGCGCCCGCCTCTTTGCGCCAAGCGGCGCGATGGGCATTCAGGACAAGCAGGTGATGACCCGGTTCGAGGCCGAAACCTGGAACGTCGCCCCCGGCGGGCCGCTGCAGCTCTTTGACACCGCGATGGGAAAAATCGGCGTACTCATCTGTTATGACTGCGAATTTCCGCTTCTGGGCCGCGCGCTGGCCGATGCCGACATCCTGCTGGCCCCCTCAGCGACCGAGGCGCTGACCGGCTATTCCCGCGTCCGCATCGGCGCACAGGCCCGCGCACTGGAGAACCAGTGCGTGGTTGCCATGTCGTCCATCGTCGGCCCCGCCGACTGGTCCCCAGCGGTCGACATCTCCACCGGTGCAGGCGGCATCTACGGCCCCCCGGACACGGGCTTTCCCGATGACGGCGTTCTGGCCCAAGGCGCGCTGAACACCCCCGGCTGGACCTATGCCGAGGTCGACCTTCCCACCATCGCGCAGGTCCGCGCCGACGGCGCCGTTCTGAACCGCCGCGACTGGGACGCCAGCGCCCCGCGCGCTATTGCGCCACCTGCGACGTCTTTACGTTGATTTAGCCTTGAATTGTTGGCCCTTTGCGCGCATTTAGTGGCGCGTCCGCAAACAGGCGGGCGATCTGTGAAGGAGAGACCATGGCCAAGGAAGATACGCTCGAATTTCCCGGTGTCGTGAAGGAACTCCTGCCCAATGCGACGTTTCGGGTCGAGCTTGAAAATGGCCATGAGATCATCGCACACACGGCAGGAAAAATGCGCAAGAACCGGATCCGTGTTCTGGCTGGCGACAAGGTCCAGGTGGAAATGACCCCCTATGACCTGACCAAGGGCCGGATCAATTACCGCTTCAAATAGCAAGGCATT
>JBCBAV010000072.1:0-18777 GCA_038532285.1 Pseudomonadota bacterium
GTTTTCGATGGAAATCAGAGTATCGCGCACATCTCCGAGCAGGCTGGGCCGGAGGCGTGCTGTTTGATCTCGCCGCGGGGAATATCAGCCTGCTCGGAGATGTGCGCGATACTCTGATTTCCATCGAAAACGCCGAAGTGGGCGGTTCGGCGGATGTCACCGGCACATCTGGCGCCAATTTCATTCTCGGAACCGGTCTCGGCGCGTTTGACAATAACGAAATCGACGGTGGCGCGGGCAATGACACGATCAACGGCGGCGCGGGCAACGACTCGATCCGGGGTGGATCGGGCAATGACAGCCTGCTCGGCGGTGACGGCAATGACACCATAGAAGGACAAAGCGGCTCTGACACGATCAATGGCGGCGCAGGCGATGACCTGATCCAGATCGATTTTGGCTGGACCGGCGGCGACACGAATGACGGCGGCGCGGGCAACGACACCTTCCTGCTCAATTTCACGACCATCGGTGCCTACACCATCAACCTCAACACCGGCACATTCAACGGCGGTGGTGATACCACCAGCACCTTGGTCAACATCGAAAACCTGATCACCAGCAATGGTGGCGACAACCTCACCGGCAACGCCGCGGCAAACCGGATTGAGTCGCTGGGTGGCAACGATACCGTGCTGGGGCTTGGCGGGGACGATACCCTGCTTGGTGGTGACGGCGACGACAGTCTCGTCGGCGGCGCAGGCGAAAACTCCATCGAGGGCGGAAACGGCAATGACACACTGGATGGCACCGGAGGCAGCGCTGACACGCTGATCGGCGGAAACGGAAATGACCTGCTGCAGCTCGGCGGTGGGACCGGCGATGTTGTAACGGGTGGCGCGGGCATCGATACCCTCGACTATTCGCCCGGTTTTGGTGTCGGTCCCTACTTCTATAACATGAACGCCGGTGCCGGAGTCAGCCTCGGTAGCCTGGCAGGCCCTTACTTCACGACTTTCGTGGACAGCCTTGAAAACCTGATCACGATTCAGGCGGCCGCTGCCTTCGTGCTTGGTAACAGCCTTGCAAACGAGATCACCGGAGGCACCAATAACGATGACATTGACGGAGCGGCTGGAAATGACACGATTTTTGGCGGTAATGGCAATGACACGCTCGAAGGCGGCAGCGGCGTTGACAGCGTCGACGGCGGTGCCGGGAATGACACGTTCCTGCAGGTCAATGGCTGGACCGGCGGCGACACCTACAATGGTGGGGCAGGCACGGATGTCGTCGATTATTCCGGGACCAACGGGTATAACTCTAATGCAGATCTTGCTGCCGGAACACTCAGCGGTGCGGGAGCGCCAATTACACTGATCAGCATCGAGAATATCCTCGCAGGCAATGGTGCGGACACAATCACCGGTTCAACGGCATCCAACGTGCTGAACGGTGGCGCCGGCGACGACTCGATCGATGGCGGCGGTGGCAATGACACGCTGATCGGTGAGGTCGGCAACGACACGCTGATCGGTGGTACCGGTGCGGACCGGTTGTCCGGCGGGGCCAACGAAGACAGCCTCTTGGGCGACAGCGGAAACGATACGCTGTTCGGCGGGTCCGGGAACGATACGCTGGAAGGCGGCAGTGGCACCGATGACATCTTTGGGGATGACGGCAACGACCTGATGATCCTCATTCCCGGCGGTGGCTCGGACAACTTCAACGGTGGGGCCGGAAACGACACGGTCGATTTCACCGGTGTCAACATCGATACCTTCGCCGATCTGGCAGGTGGGTTCTGGAATTTCCTTGGAACGCCGCCAAACCTCGACCTGATTGATGTCGAAAACTTCATCTTCGCCGGCGGCAATGACAGCCTCGAAGGATCCATCGATGCCAACTTTGTCGATGGTGGCGCCGGAAATGACTTGCTGCGCAGCTTTGGTGGTGACGACACTGTGCTGGGTGGCCTGGGTGATGACACCGTCAACGGCGGCGCGGGCAATGACACGCTGAACGGTGGCGCGGGCAACGACACGGTCTATGGCCAGGATGGCGATGACAGTATGCTGGGCGGTCTTGGTGACGATCTGCTGATCGGCAACGATGGCAATGACACCATCGAAGGCGGCGACGGTGCCAACGACATGCGAGGGCGAGAAGGCGATGACCGCATCATTGGCGGTGCGGACGGCGATCTGGCTTTCGGCGGTGACGGCAATGACATCATCGACGGCTTGGAGGGCGATGACTCGCTGCAAGGCAATGGCGGCAATGACAGCATTCTTGGCTTTGACGGCAACGACCGCCTGTTTGGCCAGCTGGGTGCCGACACCTTGTTCGGTGAAAATGGCGAAGATGAACTCTTTGGCGGCGATGGCGATGACGAAGTCTTTGGCGGCGCCGGCGATGACGAGATCTTTGGCGGCACCGGACGCGACAGCCTTGACGGCGGTATCGGGAATGACCTGATGCGGGGCAACCAGCAAAATGACACGCTGGATGGCGGCCTGGGCGAAGACACTCTGTTCGGCGACGACGGCTTTGACGTCCTGCGCGGCGGCGCTGACGATGACCAGCTTCAGGGCGGCAACGGAAATGACACGCTTGAAGGTGGTCAGGGTAACGACGTGCTGTTCGGTGGCTTCGGCAACGATGAGCTTGTTGGCGGCCTCGGCCAGGATACGCTGCGCGGCAATGCGGGTGCAGACACGTTTGTGTTTGGGTCGGAGACCGAATCCGCGCCGGGTGCTGCCGACATCATTGACGGCATTGACGGCATCGGCGCATTCGGCGGCGACGTGATCGATCTGTCTGGCATCGATGCAAACATCCTGACCGGGGGCGATGAGGCCTTCACCTTCCTCGGTGCGACGTCAACCGCAACCGCGCTCAGCTTTGGCGCAGGCGCGCTTTGGGTGCAAAACTTTGGCGCGCAGACCCGGCTGTTTGGCTTGATCGACAATGATGCCATCGTAGACTTTGAGGTGCGGATCAACGATGGTGCCACGCTTGCATCCGACTACCTCGCGTCCGACTTCGTTTTGTAGGACCGGCGCGGAAAACAGGTATCGGCGGTCCTGATGGCCCGCAGCGTCGTCTTTGCGCAGCCTGAGCACCAAAAGACTTTGAGACGAGGGCGCTGTTCTTGAACGAACAGCGCCCTTGTCACGCGCTCGGGCTCATCGGGTCTTCTGGTCACGACTGCCCACGGTACTGCGCCTTCGGGCACTTCCGTTGAGGATCTCGGTCAATGCTTCAATGGCACCAAAAACCCTGCCAGCTTTCAGTTGACGGCGGGGATCACAACAAAAAGTCCAAGGCGATGTAATCGCCCGCGGAAATACCGCTGCCATCATCAATCAAAATGGCAAAGTCGATGGTGCCATCGCCGTCGACCTGGCCATAAACCCATGTCTGGTCGCCTGCGTTTTCCAGCCAAAGCACCCCGGCGCCTGCGCTCAGAGCCACTGGTCGCGCAACCTCTCCCAGGAACTGGAATGGGTCATTCGCCTCGATCATTTCGCTGGCATCAATCCCGGAAAGATCGATGCGGTCACCACCGGCGCCCCCTGCCCCTTGGAAATCCACGATCCTGTCAGCAGCCCCGTTGCGGGACACATCCACCGATGCAAAGACAAAGACATCGGCTTGCGCTCCGCCTTCAAGCACGTCGCGCCCAAGGCCACTGATCAGCGTATCCTGACCGTTTCCGCCGCGCAGCGTGTCCTGCCCGCTGCCAGCATCAAGCAGATCCGCACCGTCGCCGCCGTCGAGCAAATCATGGCCCTCCGCCCCGAAAAGGCTGTCGTTTTGCGCCCCGCCCCGCAGGGTATCGTCGCCGCGACCGCCATCCAAAATGTCATCGCCAGAGCCTGCATCCAGCAGGTCATTGCCATCCGCGCCGATCAACAGGTCCTGCCCGTAATCTCCGAACAACTGGTCATTCTGGGTGCCGCCGTTCAACGTGTCGTTGCCTTGACCGCCACGCAGGATGTCAGCCTGTCCGCCACCGTCCAGAACGTCGTCGCCACCGTCACCGCGCAAGGTATCCTCGTCATCGCCGCCATTCAAAGTGTCGTTGCCGTCGCCACCGATGATCTGATCCAGCCCGAAGCCGCCGTTCAGAATGTCGGCACCTTCGCTACCGTTCAGCGTGTCGTGGCCGGATCCGCCCGATAGCAGATCCTGACCGTCGCCACCGATCAGCAGGTCATTTCCGCCTCCGCCATCCAACGTGTCGCTGCTGGCCCCGCCGTCCAGCGTGTCGTCGTGTTCACCGCCGGAAAGGTCGTCCTCACCAAGATCTCCAAAAAGGGTGTCATTGCCATGCCCGCCTTGGATCTTGTCGTTTTCGGAACCGCCGCTCAGCCAGTCATTGTCCAGACCTCCGTGCAGGTCGTCATGTCCGCTACCGCCGTAAAGCACATCGCCGCCCTGCCCGCCGCGCAGCACATCATTGCCTGCATCGCCTCGCAACGTATCAGCTCCCTCGTCGCCCTGCAGCGTATCCATCCCCTGACCGCCATACAGCATGTCATTCTGGTCCTCGCCGGTCAGCAGATCGTTGCCCTCCTGCCCATTCAGGGTGTCCCGGCCTGATCCCCCATAGAGTTCATCATGATTGGCGCCGCCGCTGAGGCTGTCGTTGCCGACGCCACCGGCAAGCGTGTCCAGGCCCACCGATGCCTGCAACGTGTCGTCGCCATCCTGCCCCATCAACAGGTTTGTCCCGGCGCCAGAAACAAGCAGGTCATCACCAGTTCCGCCATCCAGGGTGTCGTTTCCGGCGCCGCCCTGCAGCGTGTCGCCGCCTGTACCACCGTTGAGCATGTCGTTGCCTGATCCGCCTTGCAGGCTGTCCGCACCGTCGCCACCGAAAAGCGTATCATTCCCGTCGCCGCCATCCAGTGTATCGGCCTGCGTGCCTCCATATAACGCGTCACTTCCACCTCGACCGGACAAACTGTCAGTGCCGGAACCGCCACGCAGGGTATCGTTATCCGCGCCGCCAAGGATCACGTCGTTGCCGTCTTCCCCGTTAAGCGCGTCGGCGCCTCCGCCGCCTTCCAACGTATCGTTGCCAGATCCGCCATTGAGCGTATCCGCGCCATCGCCGCCGAAAACCACATCTGATCCATCGCCGCCAAAAAGCAGATCATCGCCCGCACCACCGTCGAGCGTATCGAGGTCTGCGCCCCCATTCAGTTCATCATCGCCATCATTGCCAAAGAGATGGTCGTTCCCGGTTGCGCCGCGCAAAGTGTCGTCTCGGGCACCACCAAACAGGCGGTCATCGCCAAAGCCGCCATCCAGCGTGTCCTGTCCTTCACCGCCATAGATGATATCCGCGCCTGTCCCGCCAAAGGACAGGTCATCGCCTTCGCCGCCAAAAACAGTGTCGTCTCCATCGTCGCCCTGCAACGTGTCGCGACCGGTTCCACCTTCAAGCCGGTCATTGTGCCGACCCCCAAAAAGCAGATCATTGCCAGCGTCGCCCAGCAGGGTGTCGTCGTGCTGGCCGCCAATGAGCCGGTCATCAGCGGCACCGCCTGCAAGCAGGTCATTGCCCTCGCCGCCATAGAGAGTGTCGCGCCCGCCGCTGGCGCGCATCACGTCATCACCGTTCCGTCCGTAAAGCGCATTGTTGCCCCAACCCACGATCAGAAGGTCATCGCCCTCGCCGCCGTCCAGGGTGTCGTTGCCGTCTCCGCCGTCCAACGTGTCATTGTCCTGACCGCCGACCAGTTGATCGCCCCCTGCCCCGCCAACAAGGCTGTCTGATCCGTTTGAGCCAAGCAAAACGTCGTCCCCGTTGCCCCCCTCGAGCGTGTCACGCCCTTCGCCTCCCTTGAGCGTGTCTTGGCCAGCCTCTCCGGTCAGGTGGTCGTGGCCATGGTCGCCAAAGAGTTGGTCATGACCGTCGCCCCCGATCAAGCGATCGGCATGGTGGCCGCCAAGTAGCGTATCGTGTCCCAGACCACCCAGCAGAGTGTCCGCACCGTCTTCGCCCGACAGGGAGTCATTGCCTTCGCCCCCAGCGATACTGTCTGCACCTTCATCGCCGGTGATGGTATCAGAACCGCTTTCGCCAAAGGCTGTGTCGTCGCCTTCGCCAAGGCTCAGCCGGTCGTTGCCCAACCCGCCATAAATCAGGTCCTTGCCCTGATAGCCCCGAATGGTGTCGTTGCCGCCATCGCCGTAGACGGTGTCGTGACCAGCGGCCGCCAGGATAAAATCATCGCCAGCACCACCTGAGACAGTGTCGTTGCCTTTGCCTGAGTTGATCGTGTCATTGCCAAAGTTTCCGGACACGCTGTCATCGCCCGTAACCGTCCAGATCAGATCGTCGGAATTGGTGCCTTGGATAGTGTCGTGACCGGAAAACTGCCAAATGCTCGGCGCATTCATCGAGACTTCGCGACTGACCGCGTAGTTGCTGAAATCGTTGTCACCGAGTGTGATATCCACGTTGGTCCACAATGCGCGCCCGGAATTCGAAACCGAGTTGCCCAGCACGGTGATGTCAGAGGCAAAATCGTTGACAAAGCCGATCCGGATGGCGTCTGCCGCCGCGCCATTGATCGAATTTCCCTCGATATTGACGCCTTGGATCACCCCCTGGCCGCTGTCGTCGATGTGACGGTGGACCATTATGCCCATGTTCGACACATTCAGAACGCTGTTGTTCACGATGTCGACGTTGATGATGTTCGGGTTGTCGGGGTCACGCCGGGACTCGCGTGCGATGACGATGCCGTTGGTTGCGTTCTCGACGAAATTGTCTTCGACAATGACATTTTCGATCGTACGGCTGCCGGCGTCGATATAAATCCCGTAGTGTTCGATATCGTGGATCGAATTGTTGCTGACGCGCCCATCCTTGGCCCCCGCTTTGACGTCGATCCCGTATTGCTGCGTGTTGTGGACATGGTTGCCGTCTATGACAAAACCCTGAACGCCAGCACCAAGGGTGATCGCTTCGTTCACCCCGTTGGCGGTGTTTGTCCGGGTCACTTCATTGTTCAGTATCGCGACGTCTTTGAGATAGAAGGTATCAACCGCGGCCAAGCCGCTGGTGTTGACGCCGTTGACATGGATGCCCGAACTGCCGGTTCCAGCGACCAGGTTGCCTTCGATTGTGATCCCCTCGGAAATCGCGTCGGATCCTTCGACATAGATGCCGTGTTGCGGGGCGTTCTGCAAATTGAAACCAGACACGGAAATGTGGCTTTGGCCGACGATTTCGATCAGCGCGCGGACCGAGGTTCCCGTGCCGTCGATCACAACGTCTTCGGCACCGGAAACGGATCGGATCGTGATCGGCTGGCCATCGGTGCCCGAGGTGGCAACTGTGAACGGCTCATAAGACCCGGCTTCGATTTCGATGATGTCACCGGGGGCTGCGTTGTCGACAGCCTCTTGGATCGAGCTGAAGGTTGCGCTGTAGCCGGTTGCGTTCGTGGCGGATTGGGAGACGAGAATCTTGGTGATGGCTGACATGATGGACCTCAACGAGAACGAGTTGTTCGCGTAGAGACGGAGGGTGGCGGAAATCGGCCAGAATTGCGGCAAAAGCCAAGGCATTCACGCGGCAACCGACCTTAGTGCGGTGCGATTTGCCGGGAAATAATTAGGATTTGATGAAGATGCCAAGAAGCTGCGTGAAAGGTCGCAGTTTTTGGGCAAGAATTTGCGTGCGCAGCAGCGGTGATGAGCCGATGCGTCAGATGCCGAGCACCGTGCCGTCCAGATCGCTTGTCGGAGCGCCCATTTTCATACGCAACGCGCCGCTCGCGTCGACCCATAGGTGGCATGCGCCAATCTCAAGGTGTGGCCCGTCCCAACTTGCATCCTTGATCGCAAGCGATTGCGACGCGCGCACTTTCCGATCGACCCCGTCAAGCTCCAGAAACGCTTGCGGTGAGCCATTGGAAAGCACATCAAAGGTCACCGTGCCGGACAACGCATCCTGCATTTGCGTGCTATGCCGTGACACGAGCATGTCGTCCTGCCCCTCGACCTGCGCGATCACGGACATGTCTGATTTGGCCGCACCTTCGGTCGGTAGCTCGGGCAACACGACCGTCTGTGCGCGGCTGGACCCCTCCGGCGGACGCAGAACAGCGTGCCCCAAGAGTTCTGACGACAACGCTTCGGGTCTTTGGATGCGCGGCGCGGTTTCACTGGGGCCATAGACGTTGTGCGCGATGTCGATGTTGCCGAATTTGGAACCAGCGGCCACCGAGCTTTCGACAACGATCGACGCCTTGTTGATCCCGACCTGACCAAACACGTTGCCGTTGATGACCATGTGCGATCCATCGCGAATGCGTATCGCCGCACGGCCGGAATATGAAAAATCGTTGCCAACAACAGTCCAACCGCGATTCCTGAGCGCACCTTTTGACCATGCGAACTCGATGTGGTCGGAAATTTGACCGTAGGCAAACGCACAGCCCGCTACTTTGCAGGCCCAGGCCCCTCCCACCCAAAGCTGGCTTTCGGTGATCTTGGCCCGCTGATTGCCGTGAAACTTGCAGGAGTTCAGATGCACCCGGCGCACTTTGTCCTGCAGCCGCATCTGATTGTGCCAACTGCTTTCAAACTGGCAAGCGTTGAAGTTGAGGTTGTTACTGGTCACGCGAAAGGAAGAACTTCCGATCCAAATGGCCGCCTTCCCGCCCGTGTACGGCAGCTTGCCCTTCGTTGCATCATCTTCACTGGGGGAACCACATCCGATGAAACGGCAGCCGTCCAAATTGCTGTCCCAATAGTCATCAAGGTACATTGCGTGGCCATTCCAGCCGATAAAACGGCAGCGCAGCCAATCCACATGATAAGCCTTGTTGATGTAAACACAGTCGCCCTGAAACCTGCGATTGGCATTGCGAAACGTGATCTCGGAAAAGGTCACCCACTCGACCCGGTCCCGGCGATTGCCACCACCAAGCGAAATCAACGGCGTTTCCAAATCCGCGCCCAACAGGATCTGGGTCGTGTCGGCGTCTTCGCCGCGAAAGGCAAGCCGGCGGTCCTTGGGTTGCAACGAAATGATCGGGCCGGTCACGCGGTAACGTCCCGAGGGAAATGTCACCGTGTGGGTGGTGGTTGTTTGTTGAACGAACGCGCACGCATTTCGGATGCTGTCAGTATCATCGGCACGCCCGTCGCCCACTGCGCCAAATTGCCGGATGCTGACGCTGCCGGTGTAAGGCCGCAAGGTCCACCACGCCCCATCGGCGGACTGCACGCTTGCCGCATCCGCTTGCGGGCTTTGGCGACGCACATAAAGCCCGCCGCCACCATCGCCTGCAGTGTGATACCCGAGCAAGGTGATGTTTTCGACGGTGTCCGGGACGCGACCGACGGAAAGCGCGGACCGGCTGCTCAGGACACCATTGCCTTGCTGTTCGATCGCGGCCCAAAGCTGATCTTGCTTCTCTTCCGGCAGTTGTGCTTCCGGCTCTGCCTTGACCGAGGCATGTACAGGCGTGGACAAACCACCCAAGGCCAACCCGGTCAAAAACCGTCGGCGCGACGGGCTGCGTCCGTCAGCCCTGTTTAGAAACCTGCGCCACATGTGACCTCTCGATCCGTGGTCCCAAGACCGTCGTCATTCCACCACTTCAGACACTGACGCAACAACTTCGATCACATCTCCGGGGAACAAAAGGTCGCCCATGGCCGCGGTAAATGTCTCTTCCTGATCCCCTGTTTGCCGATGGATCAGGATGTTCGTGGTTGTCACGACGCCTTCGTCCGAGGATGCATCCTCGCTCAGCAAAAGCAAGCGCAGGCTTGTGACCTGTGCCGACACCTCGGCAAGTTGTTGCGTGAAGCGGCGTTGGTCATCCAGAGCATCAATGTGAAAGGCATCGTCGAGGCGGGCAAGGTCCTCTTCCAGCCGGCGCAATTCGACCTCTGTCTCGTAGACATCAGCGGACACCGTCAGCAGGCGCGTAGACGCCTGTAGGGCCGCATTGCGCGCCGTATCCAACCGGTCTGCGGTGACGAGACCGCGTTCATCCATCGCGATCAGGCGTTGCAAACGTTCCTCTTCGACGGTCGATGCATTCTCATAGTTCGTGTAGGCCTGCCGCAAACTGGCAACCCGGTTTCTTGTCAGATTGATCCGTTCGCCCAGATCCTGCGCGGTATATTGCCGGTCGCTGAGCACCAGTTCGATTTCAGCGATAACCGATGCGCCTTCGTCTTCGCCCAAAAGGTCGATGAACGTGGCGCGTTGCTCAGGCGTCAGTTCGGATACCTCATCGCCGACATTCAGCAACAGGTCGGTACGCGCAACCTGTGCCGTCAGCCATTTTTTTGTTTGCAGCGCTGTTTGCAACCGAACGGTGGCATCCGCGGGCACACGGGTGAGAGCCAGATCCGCAAGTCGGAAACCACCCGCGGTGCCCAGAACAGCGCGCACGGTTTGCCCCGGCATGAATTCCACGGTGCCGGGCTGGGCCACGTCACCGACCACCGTGACCGGCCGGTACCGCGCCACCTGTACAAAGACATCATCGCCGGACAGCATGGATGTGACGGGTCGCCCGCCATCAAAGATTGGAACTTCCATCCCGGTCGCGGCGATTTCGATCTGCAAGCTGAGTTCAGGTAACGTCAAACCCGCCGCCGGCACGGCTCCCAGAAATGGAAAATGGGCGCGGCCGGTCATGTCTATGGTGGATTCCCATGTTTGCGCCGTCAGGCCGGGCATCGACATCGAAAGCCTGTCGCCCGGGTGCAACCTGTATTCCGCCTGCTGCGCCACCACCGGCAGGGCCCATGCAAGGACCGCAGCCAAGCCGAGAACGTACCTTCGAACAGCACCGAGAAAGCGCATTATGCCAACTCCACCCCACCTCGCCTGACTATCGCGTGTTTTCAGTACCACGAGCAAGGGCAGCCTATCCCGGATCGCCAATGTCGACACGTGTATTCTGCATCCTTTGCCCCTCACTTTTGCTTGTGCTCCCTGCTGGCGAGCGCGGCGGTGACAACGGGTGCCAGTTCGCCCAGCCGGGCGAAATCACGTGCCACGTGCAGTGTGTATACTGGCGTGGTTCGCACGATGGTGCCACATTGATGCATCAGCCCTGCGAGGTGCGTTTTTCCCAGCGATGTGATCCCGAACCGCGCGATGAACGCATAACAAAACAGTGCGCTCAGCGCGGAAGACCGATCAAGCCGCACCACTTCTGTGCGACCTTCCAAGTTGGGCGACAGGACAAAAATTCCACCAGCCGGTACGGGTTGTGTCGGCAGATCGATTTCGATGGTCTTTTGAACTTTGGTGATGCTGGGATGGATGACCTGCGCGCCCTGCTCTGGATCCAATGACAGAGCATGAAGCGTATCCGGCCACAGTTTGACAGCGGGGAAAGCTGGCTGAACCGCGGGGACGCCACCCGCATTTTCCGTGGCCAACGCAACCAGATCATCGGTCAGCAACCGTTGGCCAGCATCCAGCAACGCAGAAACCGTGGTGGATTTTCCGGCCCCCTTGTCGCCAAGAAATATCGCGGCAGACCCGCCGACATCCACAGCGCCTCCGTGCAAACAAAACGTTCCCAAACGCTCCAGGGCGACCGAAATGACGATGCC
The DNA here is from genome assembly GCA_038532285.1 of Pseudomonadota bacterium. Classification (GTDB taxonomy): domain Bacteria; phylum Pseudomonadota; class Alphaproteobacteria; order Rhodobacterales; family Rhodobacteraceae; genus Tateyamaria. Next base: position 11,560 of record JBCBAV010000072.1, read on the forward strand.
CAGCAAGGGTTGCGCGACAAGTTGTGCCGGTGTGTCAGGATTGGGCTCTACCCAAATGATTGATGGGTCTTCTTCAATCAGGAACGCACCTACGGCCTGCCATTGGAAAAATTGCCGGTGGGGTGTGATGTCAAACGTAACGCTGTCTGTCGCTTCGGGCCGGATCAGTCCCTCGCGCAGTTTGACCTGAATGGTCGGAACCGCGTCGGCCGGTGCAGCTTGCAAAACATCCAGCGGCACTTCAGACGCGAGGCGATGACCGAAAACGCGGTAAATCAGTGCACTTGCCATAAGGTCCCTGCCGTCTGTCGCGCATTCCAATCCGCCACCCGACCAAACCACTCGGCCACATAAAGACACCGCCACATGGTCAGCGTGATGCCTGTTGCACTGTCGTCTTCCTTGGCCGCCAACGCTTGGTGCGCTGCTTCGAAACGGTCTGGATCAATCATCCCCTCCAATCGTTCAACGACGTTTTGCTTGCGATACGGGTCGGACAGATAGTCGAGCACAAAATGCAATACTTCGGCGCTGAAATCCGCTTTGTCGGGACGCCATTGTATGGTTCGCGGCAGAATGCCGTCCATGGCCTCGCGCAAAATCCAACGGCTCCAACCACCGCGCAGTTTTTGCTCCGACGGCACAGCCAGACAGGTCTCCACCAATGCCTGTTCAAAAAATGGATACAACGGTTCCACGTCGTGCGCCTGTGCGCTGCGCCGCAAGACTTCAAAAGCGCGCGTCATGACGGGTGAGGTCACGTTGCGGAAATGATCCCTCTGCTCACTTGGTGGGTGGTTTGCAGTTTCTTCCTGAGCCTTGGCGATCCGGTCATCAACGCCATGCGTTTTTCGAAACGCGTCATCCAGGAATTGCACCGCTGGGACGTCATACGCTTTCCCCCTTGAGATACGGCGCCCGACAAATCCAATCGCACGGCGCAAAACGCTGCGCTTCGCCAGCGGCGCATAGTTGAAAAGAAACGCGAGATAGTTCTCGAAATATGGCGTGCCATAGATGCGCGCCGCCCCCCGCATTTCACGCAGCAATCGCCCATATTGCCCGTTGGCCGCCAATTCTGCCTGCCATCCATACCCGTGAGAAATCACCTCGTCCCCACCGTGCCCATCCAAAAGACGTGTAACTCCGCGCTCCTGTGCAGCCGCATAAATGCGGCGGCTTTTCATCAATCCGGGCGCTGTGCACAGCTCAAACTGTTCTTCGACCAATGCTGGCAACGCGTCGACCGAAGGCGGCGCATCGATCGGAATAAGTATGGGCTCTGCGCTGATGGACGCATTCACGTCGTCGATGAACTGGCGTTCATTATAGCTGTCAGTGTCGCGGTAGACAAAAGACAAGGTTTTTAGTGTGGTGGACGGTTGCGCCTGTGCGGCCAGCACGGCCAGTGTTGATGAATCAAGGCCACCGCTCAACATGCACCCCGTTCGATCATTGGTGGCGACGCTGCGGTCTACAGCGCTTTTCAAAGCGTGGGTGACCGCTGATATCGACCTGGCGGGTGACATCATATTTGGCAGTGGCAACGACCAATAGCGCTGTTGTTGCAACTCTGCGCCTGGGACCCAAGTTGCCCGGTGCGCTTTTGGCAACCGACCCAACCCCTCAAAAGCGGTCCGGATTTCGGTATCTTCGACTCCGGCGAGATAATCCGCAAGCGATTGCATGTCCGGCTGCAGCGGGCGGGCAGACAGATGTGACAGCAGGCGCAGGTCGCTGGATAGCCCAACCACGGGTTCCGCCGTCCAGAAACACGGCAGGACGCCAAAACGATCACGGATGGCGGTCAGCCGCTGGTCCGCCTTGTCCCATAAAACAAGCGAAAATTGCCCTTGAAGGTCTTCCAATGCATCGACACCACGCATGAGAAGTACGGACAGGATCATTTCAAGATCGGTGCTTTGCGCGTCCGAAGCCGCAGCACCTTGTGACAGAAGCTCGGCACGATTGCTGATCCGCGCGATACCGCACAGTACAAGATCGTCTTGAGCAATAATGCCCTGCAACGCACTGGACCAAATCGCGACCGTGCCGTCATCAACCACGGTCCCCTGCGCGTTGGCCAGCGCAATCATACGAGCCCTTTGGTCCTCGTTGGGCTCTGCGAGCACGGCAAATTGCATTCTAGCCGGTTTCTATTGTGGGAAACCGTGACAACGGCACAAAGGTCTGCGTTTCCAATTCCTCGCCACCAAGGATGACTTGCCCCTTCCAGGTCAGCCACGCGTGGAAATCGGTGCCGGGCCGACCGGACAGAAGGCGCGGGTCTGCGTTGGATTTCGATGCCCCAAGGACCATTTCGGTTGGCACGCCGAACCAGCTCAGCACTGCCTGTGCCGACAAGGCCTGCGTCAGGCAGCTTGCATTTGGTACAAAACGCGCCGCTTTTTGAACGTTTCGCGCAATGATGAAAGCACGCGCTTCGTTTTTGTGGTTTGTGGCGCGCTGAGATGTCAGCATCTTTTGGATGCGCGAGAATTTGACGACATAAAGCGCCAAGCGCACAAAGATGACGACCACTTGGCACAACGCGAAAAGCAGCACCCGACGTGCGGTCTTCCGCAGCCTAAGCATCTGTCTTGTCGGCAACCGCTTCAACCAGACCGGCATCGGTCAAATCGCCCAACAGGCTCTGAACGTCATTGCGGCATACGTCGCTGGCCACGTCAAACTTTTGGACAACCACTTCGACCAGGGCGTTTATGTCGGCCGGGTGCTGTTCCAGTGTTTTCCAGACTTCCACCGCAACCGCATTGAGCGTGAAATACATGCTTGATTCCAGATCAAGCAGCGCCCACTCCTCACCGAGATCGGATGCGACAACGCCATCGGCCTTTTTGAACAAGGTGTTTGTCATGGTTGTTTGGTCACCTGCGCCTTGTCAGCAGCGTTCCAATAAAATACCGGCCGCGAACACGAGGCCGGTATAGCAGAAATTTCGCATGATCGCACCAGATGCGGTGCGCGTGTTTCGTCGTGTCAGACGGCCACGTGCAGGTCAGGAAAAGAAGTCCGCCCGCGAAGAACACGTGAGGCTGCCACGCGGTGTGTCTGCCGAAAACGATGCGTCCAGCACCTCGTTCGGGCACGCAGCACCGTGGGTCGCAGCATTGACCGAACCGTTCCTGAACAGCGCCGGCGCGACATAGGGTTTTTTGTCCATGATACGTAAGCTCCCTTCAGGTTTAAGAGAATGTCACGTCGCCGAACGGGTCACCCGCGTTGAACGCCGCATCGGTTTTGAGACCCGTTGAATTTCCCGCGGTCAACGCTTCAACGCGACCGTGCCGTTTCAGACTGGGCGCCGTGTAAGGTGACTTCGAAGTCGTTTGGGTCATCATTCTCTCTCCTAGTCTTAGTCCGGTGAAACCAACCACTCACTCTTCGAGCGCTTGAAATGAATAGCATGATTCTTGTTTTACGCGAAATCAAACCGGTCACAAAACAGATTATTTCAGACCGGCGAAGTCCCGCCTGCACAAAATTGCGGCGCGTCCCGCGCCAAACAGGCTCTACAGCAGGCTACGGGATGAAACGGCGGGCCATGCCGCCAAAAACCAGTTGCCACAAACGGGATGGGTAATAAAGCCATTGCAACTGTCGCGGTAGCGGCAGTGACTGATATTGATGAAACGACGGGCGCAACATGGCACGCAACCAGTTGCGCCGCGCGCGCTGCAGCAATTCCGGCGTTGCCTGCCACGGGTACATGAACTCTCCCCCGATCATGCCCATCGCGATCCGCTTTTCCAGGGCGACATCCCCGGCGAGGTTCTCAAGGCACAATCGCAAGAACTGCGCGCCATGGGCATGCGCTCGATCAGTGTTTTCCCGCCAACTTCCAGGATCCGAGGCAAGAGCATGTAACTGCAACGTGCCATCCACAGTGCCGCGCTGACCCAGCAGGTCCGCGAGTTGCAGAGACTTTGCCAGATCAAACCCCGGTGATTTGAGCACGGCATCAATATCCGTGATCCAGTGCAATTTTGACCAGAGGTGTCGTGCGTGATGGTGGCAGAGGTAGTTGAACACCAGTGCATCAGACAAGACCGGCACGTGACGTCCGCCAAGGTCGAGATGATGCGGATTGCCGAGCACATCAATGCCGTCAAAGATACCGGAAAATTTGTCGATGCCGGGCTGCAGATCGATTGCAATACCTTCGGAAGAGATCAACACCGCTGATCGCGCATAGGTCATGAGTGCGCGAATGTCGCGCTCTTCTGTGATTGCCCCGCCCCTGCCGTTGGGCGCGCGCAAGATATACCCCGCCTCAATCGCAATGCGCACGAGGCGTTCCAGATGTTCGGGTCGCACGGCAATGTCGATGTCACGACACGGACGCAGGCCGACATCCGGATAATACTGGTGTGCAAGGGTCACCCCCTTGAAAACGACAAAGTCGATACCCGCCGGTTCAATGCAATGCGCCACAAACTTGCTGAGCGCATGCACCATACGCAGGTTGTGAAGCCCCTGCCGGTTGAGCGTTTCATCGATCTCGCGGCGCTGATCGGCATCCTGCGGCAAGGCGTCAAGATCTCGCAAGTGGCGTGCCACCGTTGGCAACGCATAATTCCGCGCCGCCGTTTCGAGAAGCGGATAAAGATCGGGCAAATCCGCAAGGAGCTTGCGCGCCTCGTCTTTCTGCACAGATGTCAGACTGACAAGCGAGAACAACAAAAGCAGCTTGTTTTCCGAAGAAAATGTCAGCGACGTGTCCCGTCCCACCAACTTGACCCTGCGCCCCCGTCGTTGAAACACTGACCCCAGCCTCGCGATCGCGAAGGCCCTCCCAATTTCGGTGAATTGCGCGGGGTGTCAACCGGTACGAACGCCCATGTATGCCCGCACGGCAGGCCCTTCAAACCCCGCACGAGACCGGACCCGCGCGCACCGGCACAAAGCCGCCGGCACGTCCCGGCACTAATTGCCATTGCACGCCCCACGGGAGACACCCCATAAATGAGTGTCCGCAACATCCGAAAGCACTTACGCCAAATGAAGCGCAGACTAGCTGAGTACATCGGGTTTTGGCGGGATGTCGTGGACCTGCTGCGCTATGCGGATCGCCGGTTGATGCTGATCGTTTTTGTGGTCACGATCATTGAAGCAGCGCTCCAGATCGCGACACTTTTTGCAATCAAGGCGCTTGTTCTGGGCATTGCTCAACAAACCGGACCCGACGGGCAGGTGCTCAATCCGCAAACCCTTAATGCACTTGCGATAACGCTGATTGCGTTGACGCTTGGCAAAATCATGGCGTCGTTCGGAACATACCTGAAAACCAAACAAAGCTTGCTGGTTGCCGATGTGGTGAACGAAGAGATACAGCGGCGCACCGTCGCCTCGGATCTCAGCTTTTTTGACTCGGCGCTTTACTATGACGCATTGGAACGGGCACGCGAAGCAGGTGCTCAGCGGCCTGCCGAGGTTATCTCGAACGCGCTGTCCGTACTGCGGGGCACCATTCTTCTGATTGGAACGGGCATCGTCATTGTCGGGCTGGATTGGCGCATCTTGCCCGGCATCATGCTGGCACTGGTCCTGACGCTTTTGGTGCAATTGCGCACCACCAACATGCGCTTCAAATGGATCGCAAAACGCATTCAGCTTGAGCGTAAATCCGCCTATCTGGACTGGCTCATGACCTCGGAACAAGTCGCCAAGGAAATCCGCCTGTTCCATGTCGGCGCGGAATTCCGCAAGCGGTACCGAGATCTGCGTGAAATCATCCGCGACGCACAAAACCGAATCGAATGGATGCGCGCATGGCGCGAGGGCGTCATTGCCCTCATTGCGGGCGCAGTGTTCATCGTGTCGGCCTATTTCGTAGTGGTATCCGCCGAAACGGTTGCCACCGCGCTCAGCGCGCTGGTCCTTTTGGTCGTCGCCTTTCAACGCGCAGAAGCCGCGGGACGCGTCGCTGTTACCAGCCTGTCGCAGCTCTATGATGACAAGCTGTTTCTCGGACAGCTTTTCACCTTCCTGAAAATGGAACCCGAGATGAGGGTGCCCGATGCACCGGCCGCGCTGCCCCGCAAACCATCGGGCGGCATCCGGGTCGAAAACGTGACGTTCGAATATCCGCGCTCTCAGGGGCCGGCCCTGCGCAACGTGTCGCTGCACATCCCGCCCGGCCAGTTCATCGCGTTGGTCGGCGGAAACGGATCGGGAAAATCATCGCTGATCAAGCTGATTTGCCGTCTTTACGATCCGCAGGAAGGTCGGATCACGCTGGACGGTACGGATATCAAGCAGTTTGACCCTATCGCCTATCGACGCCAGTTCGGCACTGTTTTTCAGGACTTTGGCCGCTATGCCTTCACCGCTCGCGACAACATCCACATGGGTGATCTCGACCTGCCTCGCGATGGTGATCGGTTGCACGAGGCTTCGAACCTCGCCGGCGCGCACCCGTTTATCGAAAAACTGCCTCATGGCTATGACACGGGGCTGACACGCGCCTTTGACGATGGGGTCGAACTGAGCGGTGGGCAATGGCAACGTATAGCCCTGGCACGGGCGTTTTTTCCGCACGCCAATTTCGCCATTCTGGATGAACCCACCAGCGCCACCGACCCGTCGGCCGAGGCCGCGCTGTTCGAGAATTTCCGCGAAAAGCTGGGCGATCGCGGTGCGCTGGTCATCAGCCACCGACTGTCCACCATCAGGTCGGCGGATTACACTTACGTGTTGGAAGACGGCCAAATTCGCGAACAAGGTCACCACGCGGATCTGGTCGCCGGCAAAGGACGCTACTATCAGATGTTCCGCGCGCAGATGGCACAGTAACGCGCCTATCCGCGCCAGTGGTCGATTTGGGACAAGACATGGTCACACCGCCCCAGGGGAACGACGTCCGGATGCGCATTAAGCGTTTCTGAAAGGGCCGCCATCTGCGCCGACAACTGATCGCGAATGGCCGCTTTGGTTTCTTCATTGATGGCGGATTCGCTTTTTTCATAAGGCCGTTCCAGCAGGTTGCGCAGCCCTGCCTTGCGTGCCGCGCGCACGACCCCGTGAAGGCGGGCGTTGCGCAACGCTTCTGATCCGCGCGACGCGAGCGCCGACAACGCGCGGCTGCGCGGTTTCTGCGCGACGTTCATGACCGTTTCAGACGCGGATTTGTCGGGGGCGCGATATTCAATGCCGATTGCTGCTGACACAGATCTGGCAAACGCGTCCGGATCCGCG
>JBCBAV010000073.1:0-18701 GCA_038532285.1 Pseudomonadota bacterium
CTTGTCGTCTTAGGGTGATCGCGTTGTTAACCGTGTTTTAACACGTTCGGATGCGGCTGGGAACTAGCGTTGCAGCGGCCCCCATGACGGATCAGAGCCGCCTTCGGGTGTGCGCACTGGGCGCAGGTTGCGTCCGGTAATGTCCACCGAGTACAGCGTTGAACGCCCGGCCGCCCCTTGGGTTTCGCGGGCAAACATGATGACACGGCCATTGGGCGACCATGTAGGGCCTTCATCCAGAAAGCTTGCGGTGAGCAGGCGTTCCTCGGACCCGTCGGTGCGCATCACGCCGATGTGAAAACGGCCCTTGGACTGCTTGGTAAAGGCAATCAGATCGCCGCGCGGGCTCCAGACCGGGGTGCCATAGCGCCCGTCCCCAAACGAGATCCGCCGCGCCTCACCGCCCGTGGCAGGCATGATATAAAGCTGCTGGCTGCCCGAGCGGTCGCTTTCGAATACGATCTGGCTGCCATCGGGGCTGAAGCTGGGCGCGGTTTCAATTGACGGGGCGCTGGTCAGGCGGCTGGATTGGCCGCTGCCGATGTTCATCGCCCAGATGTCGGTGTTGGCACCTTGGGACAGCGAGTAGACCACCGTCTGCCCATCGGGGGCAAAGCGGGGCGCAAAGCTCATTGTGCCTTGCTGGCTTTCGAGCACGCGGCGCTGCACGCTGCCGACATCAAGAACGTAGATGCGCGGAAACCCCGTTTCGTAAGAGGTATAGAGCACCCGGTCGCCATTGTCGGAAAAACGCGGGGCCAGCACGATCGCTTCGGACCCTGTCAGGTACTGCACATTTGCCCCGTCATAATCCATGATTGCCAGCCGCTTGCGACGGTTGTCCTTGGGGCCTGTTTCGGACACGAACACCACGCGGCTGTCGAAATACCCCGTCTCGCCTGTGATGCGGGAATAGACCACGTCGGCCACCTTGTGCGCAATGCGGCGCCAGCCATCGGTGGTGCCCGCAAATTGCAGCCCGTCGCCCAGTTCGGTGTCGGAGAAGACGTCGTGCAGGCGGAATTTCACGGTGACATTGTTGCCCGAGACCGTCACCGCGCCGGTGACCAGCGCCTGCGCATTGATCGCCTTCCAGTCGGCATATTGCACAGGGGCCGCAAAGTCGCTGATCTGGCTGATATAGGCGTCGCTGGATATTTCGCGGAACAGGCCTGTTCCGACAAGGTCTGCGGCAATCACGCGGCTGATCTGTCGGCCCATCTCGGCGCTTTCAGCAGTTTCTGGCACCAGGTTCGGGATCGCCACGGGTAAGGGTTCAATCACCCCTTCGGTGATTTCGATGCGCAGCGGGCCCTGGGCCCAGGCCTGCGCGGCGGCGAGTGCCAGAACAAGGGCAAGGAACACACGGGTCATCATTTGATACGCATCCTTTCGGGATTGAACGTCATCTCGATCTCCTGCCACTGGCCGTATTTGTCGGTGGGCAACCGGTAGCCGTCGCGGGCACAGCGGATGATGGCGCGGCGCGCGGCCTCGTAGGCTTGGCGTGCGGCACTGTCTGATCCGCCTTCGGATCCGATGAGGCGGATAGAGGCGACAATCGGCTTGCCCGATTGTTCCATGTCAACGGCCACGGTGACGGTGGTGCGCAGCGCCTCGGACGACAGTGAACCCACGTTCCAACAGGCAGAGACAGCGACACGAAGCGCGTCCTTTTCACCTGCCGACAGGGGCGGGCCCTGCGGTACAGCGGGCTGATCATCCCCTGCCAGAGCGCTGCGCAATGCATCTTCGACGGCGTCTGCAGTGTCTTCTGGTTGGGTCGCGGGTTGCGCTGACTCTTGCGGGGCTGGCGGGGTGGGCCGGCGCGCCGGTGGGCGCAGCGACGCGATGGGTGCACCGGCTGGTTCCTCGGCCTCGGTCACGATCTGGTCGGCGGCCTCTTCGGGCGCGGTGGCCTCCTGCTCTTCGACGGGCGTGTCCGCCACAGCGCCCTCATCGGCCTCTACCGCCTCGCGCTCTACCACGTCTGGGGTGGCTTCGGGGTCCGGAGCCTCGACAACCTCGGGGGCGATGCGATCCGACGGGCGCGGGACCGGAGTGGGCGCGACATCAGGCGCCGTCACTGGCGGCGTGGGTGGCGTGACCAGCGCGGGCGCTTCCTCGGCCACTTCGGGTTCGGGTTGCGGTGTGGGTGGCTCCGGCACGGGGTCCGGGTCCGGCGGCGTGACCGGTTCGGGTTGGGACAGGTCCACTTCCGGCTCGGGCACGGGCGGTTCGACCGGGTCCGGCTGCACCTCCGGTTCGTCGGGCAAGGCCACCTCGGTCGGTGCCACCGGCTGTGCGCCAGAATTCAACAGCGCCTCGAACGCATCAGAGGAAATCACCGACACCTCCGTCACTTCGAAGGGCAGAGGTTCGGAGCGAAACGCTCCGCCCACGATCAGCCAGCCGATCAGCCCGGCATGGGCCGCGCCCGATATGATCTGGCCGGTGTTCACCGCTCACTCGTCCGTTCCATCCGCCACGGTCCCGTCCAGCGCGGGGCCGCCAATATCCGTGACCAGCCCGATGTTGCTGAACCCGCCAGCATTCAGCGCGCCCATCACCTGCATGACCTGTTCATAGGGCACTGCCCCGTCGGCGCGCAGGAACACCCGGTCGCTGGTGCGTTCGGCGGCAATGGCGCGCAAGCGCGGGACCAGCGCGTCGCGGTCCACGGCGGTGGTCTGGATCTGCACCTCACCGGCGGCGGTGACCGTCACGGTCAGCGGCTCTTCTGCATCGGCGGGCAGTGCTGTGGCGGCGGTTTTCGGCAACTCGACCGGCACGCCCACGGTCAGCAGGGGGGCCGCCACCATGAAGATGATCAAGAGCACCAGCATGACGTCCACAAAAGGGGTCACGTTGATCTCGGACATGGGCCGCGATCGCGACCGGCGGCGCCTGCGACCCCCGCCCCCGTCCTTTTGCATCACGCCCGCGGCCATGTCAGCCGTCCAGCTGGCGGCTGAGAATGGTGGCGAACTCATCAGCGAACGCCTCGTAAGCCGCCACGATCCGGTCGCTGTCGGCACTTAGCTTATTGTAATAGATCACAGCCGGGATCGCCGCGAGCAGGCCCAGGCCGGTGGCCAGCAGCGCCTCGGCAATACCGGGGGCCACAACGGCGAGGTTGGTGTTCTGCTGTTCGGCAATCTCAATGAACGCGTTCATGATCCCGATCACGGTGCCAAAGAGCCCAATGAACGGGGCTGACGATCCCACGGTGGCCAACACTGTCAGCCCGTTTTGCAATCGCTCGCTTTCCTTGGTGATCGCCACATCCATGCTGCGGTCGATCCGGCTGGTGGCATTGGCGATCAGCCCGCCATCTTCCTTGTGCGAGCGTTGCCATTCGATCATGCCAGCCGCAAACACCTTTTGGGCGGCACCGGTGGGCTCCGGCCCGATCTCTTCGAACAGCCCGTCCAGCGGCTCACCCGACCAGAACGACCGGTCAAATCGTTCCGCTTCGGCGCGCGCACGGCGATAGACAATCAGTTTCTGAATGATGATGGCCCAGGCCCAGAACGACGCGACGATCAGCATGACCATCACCAGTTTGACCGTAAGTGTCGCGCGGAGGAACAGCCCCCACATCGAGAAATCCACCTCTGACGCGAGGGCGAGAGTTTCTGCTTCCATTGTGCCTGCTCAGTATACCGGCCCGTTTTGTCGGTGCCTTGATTGTGCCCAACTATACGGCAGGCGGAAGGGGAAAGCTATCACTTCGGCGTCACTTCGCCCTTATTTTGCAGCCAGTGCGCGGATTTCTGCGGGCAAGCGCGTGGGTTTGCCGGCCGCCGTCATCGCCACGGCTGTGACAACACCGCGAAAGAGCGTCTGATCCCCGCGCCGCACCTCCTGGTCGAACGTCCAGCGCACCGCGCTGGCGGCCTGATGCGTTGTGACCACGTCCAGCCGATCGCCGAGGCGCGCAGGCGCGAGGTAATCTGCCTCGACCCGGGTGACCACAAACACCACCGCTGCATCGCGCATGGCGTTCTGATCCACGCCCAGCTCTTCGACAATGGTCGACCGGGCGCGTTCGATGAACTTGAGGTAGTTGGCATAATACACCACCCCGCCCATGTCGGTGTCTTCGTAGAATACGGTGACGGGGAAATGGTGCGCCATGGCGTGCTCCGGGATCAAGTCAGGATACCGTGCCCAGCCGTGCCGTCAGACGCAAGGCGTGGCTGGCATCCTGTGCGGCCGGAGGCATCACCGGGTCATAGGCCGCGCGGATCAGCGCGGCGATGTCGGGCCGCAGCACGGTTGTCTCCCCCGCCACGGCCAGCGGCGAACGGTCGCGAAAGGCCAGATCCGACCACAGCAGGATGGACTGCACCGTCTGGCTCAGCGCCAGGGTTTCGGCGGGCACCGCGCTCAGATGCCGGTCCATGCGCAGAAAGACGAAACAGGCCTGGATCGCGCCGGTGTCGTCGAACCGAAAGATGCGATACTGGTTCGCCTCTGCCGCCTCGAGCCGCGCCACCAGCGGGCCGAGATCCGGCACCAACCGGTCCAGATCGCGCACCTCCAGCAGTTCGGCCCAGTCGGAAAAGAAAAACCACATGAAATTGGCGCCCAGCTCCGGATCCGTCTCGGTCATCTCGTGGCCCGCCAGCTGGCACACCGCTTCGATCGCGCCCTTGACCGTCGACAGAGTCGCCTCCTCGACCCCGAAGACCACGGGCGCCAGCGGCCGCCCCCAGCGCGCAAACACGTAATCCCCGCTCTCGCGGGTAAACAGCGCTTCGATCTCTTCGGGTGTCATTGCTGTCCTCTCATTAATTCTATTCTTCTGGCATCACGCAGCCTAACCACCATACCGAACGCACATCACCGACACCCCTGTCTTCTTCTGGCCAAAAATACCTCGGGGAGCGCGAGGGGCAGCGCCCCTCGTTCCACCACCATCAACCCAACCAATCAGTCGAACAAATCGCCTTCCCGCCGCGGCGGCTCCAACCCCAGATGCCGCCACGCACGCGCGGCCAGCATCCGCCCACGCGGCGTGCGCTGGATCAGGCCCTGCTGCAACAGGTACGGTTCGATCACCTCTTCCAGCGCATCGCGGCTCTCGCTCAGCGCCGCACTCAGCGTCTCAACCCCCACAGGCCCCCCACCATAGTGATCGGCCATCAACTGCAGATACCGCCGATCCGCGCCGTCAAGGCCGAGGTGATCAACGCCCAGACGTGTCAGGGCCGCGTCAGCCAGTTCGCGGGTCACACGTCCGTCGCCCTCGACCACCGCGAAATCCACCACGCGGCGCAACAGCCGCCCGGCGATGCGCGGGGTGCCTCGGGCCCGGCGGGCAATCTCGCGTGCTCCGCCTTCGTCGGCGGGGGCGCCCAGCTTGATCGCGTTGCGGTCGACGATCGTGAACAGCTCATCCTCGGTATAAAACTGCAATCGCGTGGGAATGCCGAAACGGTCCCGCAGCGGCGTGGTCAGCAGGCCCATGCGCGTGGTTGCCCCCACCAGCGTAAAGGGCTGCAATTCGATGCGCACGGTGCGCGCCGCAGGTCCCTCGCCGATCACGAGGTCCAGCTCGAAATCCTCCATTGCCGGGTACAGGACTTCCTCGACCGCCGGGTTCAGGCGGTGGATCTCGTCGATGAACAACACATCGCGCGCCTCAAGATTGGTCAGGATCGCCGCCAGATCACCGGCCTTGGCCAGCACTGGCCCAGACGTCATGCGAAAGCCCACGCCCAGTTCGCGTGCCATGATCTGCGCGAGCGTCGTCTTTCCGAGGCCCGGGGGCCCATGAAACAGCGTGTGATCCATCGCCTCGCCGCGCTGACGCGCGGATTGGATGAAAACGCGCAGGTTCGCGCGCGCCTCGGCCTGGCCCACAAACTCATCCAGCATCTGCGGCCTAAGCGCCCGGTCGGCATCCTCGGGCAACGGTGCGGGGCGCAGAGTGGGATCAGAGGCGTCGGTCATGGCGGTTTCCTCGGCAGACATGCGCGCCCTACCCCTTCGGTGCCAAGAGTTTCAAGGCGGCTCGGATCAGGGCTGGGGCTTCGGCGTCGGCGGTGTCGCCGGCGGCCTGGGCGACGGCGGCGGCTGCTTCGGAGGGGCCGTAGCCCAGGTTGGACAGGGCCGACAGCGCGTCGGCTTGGGCGCCTGCGTCGGGGGTGGCGATGGCGATGGGTTCGATGACGTCGGCAGCGGCCGGGATGTCGCCGGTCGCTTCGGCCAGCGTGCCGCCCATCGCCATGACGGCGGGGGCCTTGTCCTTGAGGTCCAGCACGATGCGTTGGGCGATCTTGGGGCCGATGCCCTTGGCCGCCTTGACCGCGTTCCAGTCGCCCAGCGCGATGGCGCGGCTGACGCCGTCCGGTCCAAGTGTTCCGAGGATCGCAAGCGACGCCTTGGCACCCACGCCCTGCACCGACATCAAAAGGCGGTGCCATTCCTTTTCCACCAACGTCAGAAAGCCAAAGAGCTGCATCAGGTCTTCGCGCACCACCAGATCGGTGAACAGCGCCACGGACTGCCCCGGACCGGGGATCGCGGCCATGGTGCGGTCAGAGCAGAAGACCAGGTAGCCCACCCCGCCCACATCAAGAAGCACGTGATCCGTGGCCTTGTAGTCAATCCGGCCCGACAGCTTGCCGATCATAGGCCCGCCCTCGCCAGCGCAGCATTCAGTCCCGCGCCACCGCCCTGATGGGCGTGGCAGATGGCGATGGCAAGCGCATCGGCGGCGTCGGGACCCGCGAGGTCCACGCCGGGCAGTTGCACGCGCACCATGTGCGCCACCTGCCGCTTGTCCGCGTGCCCGACGCCCACCACGGTCTTTTTGACAGCGTTGGGGGCGTATTCGCCTATTTGCAGTCCGGCTTGCGCCAGAGCCAGCATCGCAACGCCGCGGGCCTGGCCCAGCTTGAGGGTGCCTGCGCCATCCTTGTTCACGAATGTCTGTTCGATGGCGGCTGCGTCGGGGGTGTTTTGTACAATTACGCCCCTCAATTGATCAAAAAGGCTGAGCAGCCGGGCGGCCAGATCGTCGCCAGACGAATGGCACACGCCATTGGCAACGTGACGCAGGCGCGGGCCGTCGGCGTCGATCACGCCCCAGCCCATGTGCCGCAGCCCCGGGTCGATCCCCAATATCCGCATGTCACTGCCCTCGCTCGCGGGACGGTTGACCGCCCTCGCCTGTGCCTAGCACGAAACAGGAACATGCGCCAAGCTTACTTCGCGCGTCCGGCGCGGCCCAAGTTGCCATAACCAACGCTCCTTTCGCTGTGGGACACAACCAATGCCCGAACTGGACGCCGTTTGGATCTGGCGCCGGGCGACGTCCAAACGGACAACTAAATGGTGTTTTCAGGTCGCGGCGTCGAAGCGGCGCAACCGGCATCTGATGTTCAAGCGGTCCGGATGCGAAACACAGTGGTCCAAAATCGCCGCCCACAGGCCTGAAAACATCACGCGTGACCGCAGTATTTCACGTTTATTAACAGATGTTTAACCACGATTTCGACACATGCAAAAACCGCATATCGGCTTTGTCTTTACGTGGCTTGCTGGGGACGGTTTGCGGGACTAACTGCAGGGCATCCGGGCATGAGGCCCGGTTATTGAACCTTCAAATACAAGGATCGCTACAATGGCTTCTTTCGATACGACACGCCCCCGCCACGGCTCTGCCAGCGTTGCGGGCCTGATTTCTGCCACCTTCGCCACCCTCGTGGGGCGCCTTGTGGCGTGGAATGACGCGCGCGAAACGCGCAATGCGCTGCATAAACTCACTGACCGTGAACTTAACGACATCGGATTGGTGCGTGGCGAGATCGACTCGCTTTCTCAGTGCCGGTAACGGACGGGTCCCGTCTGGACCCAAACCAAAGCCGCGTTGCGACCCCACGCAACGCGGCTTTTTTGCGGCCTGCTGACTGGAGGGGCAGACCTGTCCCGGGCTGATCACACCCGAGACATGTGAGAGATTTTACTTCATCAGATCAAAGAACCCGGCGACAAAGACGGTGGCTGGTTCTGCCTGCATGACAAATGCGCCAATCTGTTCAGTTGTGGTGCCATTGCCGAGCTTGGCCACGCGTTCATTGTACGTGAGTTCGCCCAGGGTAGAAAACGAAAACGCCTTGAACATGAGCAGCCCAAGCATGATCAAAACGAAATAGCGGATACGGCCCAGCGCGCGCCGCTGACGTCTGGGGCGCGCCACAATGAGCCCATCGGCGCGGACTTCGGTGGTGTACCCGTTTGCCAGAAGACGGTGGTTGCGTTCGACCGATGCCAGACGCTGGTTGAATGAAGGGTCCATGCTCATGGTGGCAGCCTTGATCTCACCTTGTGTACAGGCCCCCACCTGTCCGTGCTCTCTTGATGCGACTGAAATGTGGCAAAATCTGGGCGCGCAGCGTGAGTTAAGCAAAAATTCGCCCTAAATGCGGCTTAACGACGGAATACCAATGTCGACCAATCACCAATCTCTTCATGGTGGATCAGACTGTTTCCGTTCTTTGCATAAACCTCGGTAACTGCGGCGGCTTGGTCGTTCAAAATGCCCGATAAAATGACGTGGCCGCCAGCACTGAGTCGGCTTGAGACGTCCGGAGCCAGCGCCATCAAGGGCCCCTTGAGGATGTTGGCAAAGATCAGATCGAAGGGACCTGCAAGGTCGGGGTGATCAAACCCGGCCGCTTCGACCACGCGAACGCGGTCGCTCAGGCCGTTGGCGGCAATGTTGGCGTCGGCCACCTCCACGGCTTGTGCGTCGATGTCGCTGGCCAGCACGGGATGCGGCCAGATGGCTGCCGCCGCCATTGCCAGCACGGCGGTGCCACAGCCGACATCGACCACACGCTGCGCCTCGAGGCCCTCGTTCGCCAACCGGTCCAGTGCGCGCAGGCAGCCAAAGGTCGTGCCATGGTGCCCCGTACCAAAAGCCATAGCCGCCTCGATCAGAAGCGCGGTTTTGCCCGGTGGCACCTTGTCCGCGTCATGGCTGCCATAGACAAAGAACCGCCCCGCCTCGACCGGGGCCAATTCACGGCGCACATGCGCGACCCAGTCGGTTTCAGGCACTTCGGAAACGGTGAACGATTTGGCACCCAGTGCCGTGGTCAGTAGCAACAGCGCGGTTTCATCCGGGCTTTCGGTGAAATAGCCGCCGACCTCCCACAGGCCCGATGCGTCTTCGACCTCGAACACACCGACACCGATCGGTGCGGGATTTAACGCTTCCATCGCGTCGCCCAACCTTTCGGCCTGCGCTTTGCCCGGTAGTGTGGTCAGGGCGGTCCAGGTGGGCATGTTCAACGTCTCCGGTGTCTGTCGATGGCGGGCCAGGTGCGCGGTGCGGGCGGCACGATCTGCGCCTCCGGGCCCAGGCGCGCTACATAGCGCCAGCCCCACAGTGCCGCAAGCCCGCCGACCAGTGCGCCTGCCAGCGCCTGGCCATAGATCACACCCGCCGCACCAAAGCCTGCCGACAGCCAGAGCGCGGCAGGAAAGCTGAGCGCGCCGTCCTTGACCCAGCCCACCAGCGTCGCGCGCAACGGCTGGCCGAGGTTGTTGAACGCGGCATTCGATACAAAAAGCGCCCCGACAAAGACGAACCCGCCCACACCCACGGTGGTGAAGGCCCGCAGCACGTCGGCCCCTTGGCCCGAAAGGCCGAAGGCGCGCACGATCAGTGGCGTCGCAGCCAGCAGCAGCGCCCACATCACCAGCGTGTAGCCAAGGCAAAAGACCAGCGCGTCGCGGTAAGTGCTGCGCAACCGCGGAAAGTACCCCGCGCCGTAATTCTGGCCGAATATGCCACCAATGGCGCTGGACAGCGCAAAGATGCCTCCGAATGCGAGAACAGTCAGACGGCTGACGACGGCCCAAGCCGCCACCGCATCGTCGCCAAAGGGCGCCATGACCACGGTCAGCAGGTAGTTGCCGGCCGGTGTCGCCAGTTGTGTGGCAATGGCAGGCAGGGACAGGGCCATGAACGGGGTCAGGCAGCGGCGGATGTCGGTTTTGGTCGGGCGGGCGATAAGGTCCTCCTGAACGGAGGCATAATACAGCGCGAGGGCCATGAGCAGAAAGCGGAACAGGACAAGGCCAAGTGCGGCGCCATCAAGGCCCAGCCAGAAGATCAGGAACGGATCTATCAGCATCAGGAAGAGGCCGGACCACAACGTGATGTACATAGACTTGGCCGCGAACCCGTCGGCCTTGAGCGCGCTGGAGGCCAGCAGGCCCACGGCCATCGGCACCAGCGAAAACACCGTCATCGCCAGATAGCGTGCGGCCAGCCGCGCGGTTTCGCCGGTGGCGCCGGCCCACGCCATCAGGTCGTGCCGAAAGGCAAAGATCAGCGTGGCAACCGCGCCTTGGATCAGAACCGCAAGGACGAGTGCGGACCCGGCTTGGCGGCGGGCGGCGTCGCGGTCGCCCTCGCCGATCCGGCGTGAGATCAGCGCGGTGGCCGCGATCATCAGCCCCACGCCGGACGAGACCGAGAAGAACTGGATCGCGTAGGCAAAGCCGATGGCGGCGACCAGTTGCGGCTGGCCCAGTTGCGACAGCCACACCAGGTTGGCCGCGTCGACCGCAAAGACAAAGGTGATGCCAAAAGCCCCCGCCGCGGTCATCCGCACCACGTGCCCCATGGTCGAGCCGGTCAGAAAGCGGCCCTGTGTGGCGCTCATTCCGCGGGTTCCGCGCGCAATCCCGTCAGCCGTGTCTCATACCCCGGCACCGGGTGGCGCGGGATCAGCATCGCAAGGCTCAACGATACAGCGGCCATGCCCGCCGCGAGCAGGAAAACCGCCATCGGCGACGCAAGCCAGAGAAACCCAAGCGGGATCGGCAGCGCGACGGCGGCAATGTGATTGATCGTAAAGGCCACAGCCGCGGTGGGCGCGATGTCGCCGGGATCGGCGATCTTCTGGAAGTAGGTCTTTAACGCCAGCGCCAGCCCGAAAAAGATGTGGTCGATCACATAGAGGAACGACGCCACCAGCAGCCCCCAACCGAAATAGTAGATCCCGCCATAGGCCAGAAACACCACGATCAGCCCGACATATTCGACGCCCAGCGCCTTTTGCTCGCCATAGCGAGCGACGACCTTGCCCAAGAGCGGGGCGGCGATGATGTTGATCACGAGATTGATGAGGTAGAGGCCGGTCAGTTCGTGCACTTCAAAGCCGAACTTTTCGACCATCATGAAACCGGCAAAAACCATGAATATCTGCCGCCGCGCGCCCGACATGAACTGGAGCGCGTAATACAGCCAGTACCGGCGGCGCAGGACGAACTGCTTGAGTTGCGGGTTCGGGGCCTCGAACTGCGGGTAGGCAAACAGGGCGAACAGCGCCGCCACGGCAGTGATGCCGCCACCGGCCATGTAGACGATGTTGTAGGTCAGGCCGAGCGGCTCCCACAGCACCATGATGACAAGAAAGACGAGGAACGTCGCAAATGACCCCGCCGCCAGCAGCCATCCCAGCATCTGCGGGGCGCGCTCTTTCTCGATCCATTGCAGTTGCAGCGACTGGTTGACCGTCTCGTAGTAGTGGAAGCCGACCGAACTGATGAACGTCAGCGTGAGGATACCCGCCATTTGCGGGAACTGCGCGGTCAGCGCCGTGGCCACACCCAGCAGGATCAAAGACACAAGGCCCAACACTTGTTCGCGCATGAACATGATCACGAGGATCACACCTATGGCGAGGAACCCGGGGATCTCGCGCACGAAATGCAGCACGCCGTTGTCGAGCCCGTCGAACCCCGCCATCTCGACCACGAAGTTGTTCAAGAGCGCCGACCACGTGGAAAAGGCGATCGGCATGATGAAGGACATCAGGAACAACAGCGCAATGGGGCGGCGCCATGCCGGGAGGTGTTCGGTTTGGTGAAGGAGAACGGGCGTGCGCATAGCCTCGCCTTACGCCTTTTGCGGGTAAGAGGCGAGTGAGCAAATGCGCAAAGTGTTCTGCACAGATGCGCAGGATTTGGATTGCGGGCGCTGCCGGCGACAGTCAAATTGGGCGTCATGGACCTGTATGATGTCGAAACCCCGTTTGGTGCGCTGTATCTGAGCGCAAAGGCCGATGCCATTGTTGCTGTGGGCTGGGGCCGCACCGGCCGCACGGATGAGACTCCCGCGCTGACCGAAGCGGTGCGCCAGCTGAACGCATATTGCAAAGGCGCTTTGACCGAATTTGATCTGCCGCTGGATATCCAAGCCGGTGATTTGCAGCGCGCGGTCTGTGACGCAATGCGTGCCATCCCGTTTGGCGACACGCGGACCTACGGTGAGATCGCCAAGCATTTGGGCGTTTCGGCGCAAACAGTCGGGCAGGCCTGCGGGCGGAACCCGATCCCGATCCTGATCCCCTGCCATCGGGTGATGGGGGCCAAAGGCTTGACCGGATTTTCCGGCGCCGGCGGGGTCGAGACAAAGCTGGCACTGCTCAAACATGAGGGTGCAGGCGGCTTTCTGATCTGAGCAGCGCCGGAAATCGCGCCGATTTCCGGACGTTTTCCGACGCGGAAAACGGGCGCTCAGCGGCGGGCCGGGATGACCTGTTGAATAATGCCCGCGCTGATGAGGTAGGCCGTGGTGATCACCAGACCCCAATGCGCCCAGCTGTCCGGATGAAAGCCGACCCACGCTGCCCATCCGGCAAAGAATGTCCACGCCAGCGCCATTGGCAGGCTCAGCATGCGCCAGCGTTCTGTGCGTACCGGATGGATGAATTTCAGAGGCAGGAACATCGCAACCGCCAGAATGGTAACGACTGCAAGGCTGACCCAAAAGGACGGCTCCAGCGCAAAGATCACCAGAACCACCATATTCCAGCAGCCGGGAAAACCGGAAAAGGAATTGTCCTTGGTCTTCATCCGCGTGTCAGCGAAATACATGGCCGAGGCAAAGGTGATCACGATGATCGCCGCCCAGCCGGTCCAGCCGTCCATCAACCCGGATGAAAACAGCGCAAAGGCCGGGATGAATACGTAAGTCAGATAGTCGATGATCAGGTCGAGCAGCACGCCGTCAAACTGCGGCGCGTTTGCCTTGACATCGTATTTGCGCGCCAAGGGCCCGTCGATCCCGTCCACAAAAAATGCAACCACCAGCCACAGGAACATCAGATCCCATTTGGCATCGACAGCTGCCAGCATGGCCAGCATGGCGAACACAGCCCCGGTGGCTGTCAGAAGGTGGACGCCAAGCGCGCGCATTTCGACTGTCATGGGCGCCTCATGGTGCAAACGGTGCGGCGTTGCAATGCCATAGCGCTCAGGCCTTGGGGTGGGCGGCGTTATAGACGTCCATCAGCCGCACCGCGTCCACGGCGGTGTAGGCTTGCGTGGTCGAAAGCGAGGCGTGGCCCAAAAGCTCCTGGATCGCGCGCAGATCGCCCCCGGCATTCAAAAGGTGCGTGGCAAAGCTGTGGCGCATGGCGTGCGGCGTTGCGCTGGCGGGCAATCCGAGTTGCATTCGGACCTGCGCCATAACCTTTTGGATGGCCGACGGGGTCAGTGCCCCGCCGCGCACCCCGCGAAAAAGCGGCGCGTTACCGGTGAGGTCAAAAGGACAGGCCGCAACGTAATCGGCCACCGCGTTGCGCGCGGCGGGCAAAACCGGAACAATACGTTCCTTGCCCCCCTTGCCCCTGATCCGAAGCATGTCGTGCAATGGCGCATCAGCCGCGGTGAGACCCAACGCTTCGGAAATGCGCAGACCACAGCCCCACAGCAGGGTCAACACCGCCACATCGCGCAGCCCGACCCAGCGCTTGTCGCTTTGCAGCGGCACGAGGTCCAACATATCGCGCGCGGCGTCTTCGGCCAACGGGCGGGGCAGCTTCTTCGTGAACTTGGGCGCGCGGGTGCTGAGCACAGCGGTCGGCTCAAAACCCTCGCGCGCACTGAGCCATTTGTAGAAGGATTTCACCGCCGACAGCTTGCGCGCCAACGATCGCGCGCCAACGCCGCCGGACCGGGTTTGTGCCATCCATGCGCGCATGTCCTGCGTCGTGATCCGCGCCAAAGCGCCCAAGCCCTGGGTCTGGCCAGAATGCACCGTCATGAATGCGAGGAACTCTGCCACATCGCGGCTGTACGCTTGCACCGTGTTGTCGGCGGCCCCTTTGAGGCTGCGCTGATGGGTCAGGAACGCCTCCAGCGCATCGCGAGCGGCTGGTGAGATCAAGCTCATCCCAGCCAGCGACGCATAGCGCGTTCGAACACGCCCGCAAAAAACGCCAAAAGATCGGTACCCTGCTGTTGGCCGAACATGTGCGGGTCTTCGGCGCCCATCACGAGGAGTCCAGGCAGACGACCCTCGCCAAAGTCGAGCTTGAGGCATGCCTCGGACCGGACCCAACTGCGATTGCTGCCATAGATTTCGGGCGCCGGATCCTGCACCTGGCGCAAAGTGACCTGACGGACGGTACCGCCGCGCCCTTGGCTTAGATAGCTGTCGATAAAACCGGGTTCCGCCACGCTGAGCACATTGCCCAGACGTTTGACCGCCGGATCTTCGTCGTTCTGCACCGTTTCCAACAGCAATTTAACCGCATCAACGCGCAATATCTCTGCCACCTCGCCGCCAAGGTCGCGCAAAAAAGGCTCAAATTCAGTTGGATCCAGCATGCGCAGGATCGCACGATGGATCTGGTTCGTGCCTGCGAGGTTTTCGTAGGCCGCAGCGATTACGGAACGGTGCGTGTCTTCCAGCCGGTCCAGCCGCGCCTCGAGCCGTTCCATCGCCAGCCCGCGCAGATCGACGATATTGCCACCCATCGCGCGTTCATTCGCGGCGATCAGCGCATGCATCAGATCCTTGTCGTCCAGAATCACGTCTGGACGGGAAATAATCGCCTCACGCAAGGCGTCGTCGATTTTAGGCTGACTGCTCATTGCCAATCTCTTTTCGAGTTATGCGGCGTCATAGCATGAGGGCATCGCAAAATCTGCCCTGAAATTGCGTAAATTTGCTGGTTGGACCCGGCTGTTGCGCAATGGCGTCAGGCGTTCACCTGGGAGTAGAGGCATCGGGCGCGCCGACGCGAACATGCGCCGGGTCCAAACTGCCTGGTACGCTGATCAAATCAGACGATCTTGATGTCTGCCTTGGCCGCGTCTGCCAGGAACTGGTCCAGTCCTTTGTCGGTTAGCGGGTGCGAGGCCAGCTTTTTGATCACGTCCGGCGGTGCGGTCATCACGTCGGCACCGATTTTGGCACATTCCTGCGCATGGTTCACCGACCGGATCGACGCCGCAAGGATCTGGGTCTCGAACCCGTAATTGTCGTAGATCGTGCGGATATCCTCGATCAGTTCCAGCCCATCGAGGTGGATGTCGTCGAGCCGCCCAATGAACGGAGAGATGAACGTCGCCCCTGCCTTGGCCGCCAGCAGCGCCTGATTGGCGGAAAAGCACAAGGTGACGTTGACCATCTTGCCCTCACCCGACAGCACCTTGCAGGCTTTGAGCCCGTCCCACGTCAGCGGCAGTTTGACCGCGATGTTGTCGGCGATCTCGGCCAGCTTGCGCCCCTCGGCAATCATCGCGTCTGCCTCAACGGCGACCACTTCGGCGCTCACTGGCCCATCAACGAGATCGCAGATTTCCTTGGTCACCTCGAGGATGTCGCGCCCCGATTTGAGGATCAACGAGGGGTTCGTGGTCACCCCGTCGACCATGCCGGTGTCATTCAGCGCGGCGATGGCATCAATTTCGGCGGTGTCGACAAAGAATTTCATGAACCTCTCCCGGTGGTGGCTTGGCGTTTGCGTGCCGACCCTTTACCTCATGTGGCATGCAGGCAAAACCCCCAGTCCGGTCGCGTCACGATGTCCCCGTCCTATTTTGACGAAGGCGCGCTGGTCGCGGTGCTGACCACCCAACCGCTGGACCGCACGCTGGATTACAAGGCGCCAGAGGGCGGCTGTCATCTTGGGGCCTTTATCGAGGTGCCGCTGGGCCCGCGCAAGGTTTTGGGCGTGGTTTGGGGTGCGGGGGCGGGCGATTATGACCGGTCCAAGATCCGGTCCGTGATCCGGGTGCTGGATGCCGCACCGATGCGCGATGAAATGCGCGAATTTCTCGAAAAATCCGCCGCCTATACGCTGACCCCGCTGCCCGCGATGCTGCGTCTGGCGACCCGCGCCCCGGGGCTGGGCGATCCGCCGTCAATGCGTAAGGTGTACCGCAGGGGGGCCGCCGAGCCGGACCGGATGACCGATGCCCGCCGCCGCGTGCTGGCGTTCCTGGCCGATTACGGCGATCTGTCCTTCACGCTCAAGGAACTGGCCGAACTTTCAGGCGTCGGCACGTCGGTGGTAAAGGGGCTGGTCACCCAGGGTGCCGTTGCAGAAGAAGACAGCCCGCGCGATCTGCCCTTTGCCCCGCTCGATCCCGATCTGCCGTCAAAAGAGCTGACCGAGGATCAGACCACCGCCGCTGCCCGCCTGCGCGACGGTGTGTCCGCGGGGCGTTACGGCACGACCCTGCTGCGCGGGGTGACCGGGTCAGGCAAGACCGAGGTCTACCTCGAAGCGGTCGCGGCCTGTTTGCGCGCGAACCGGCAGGCGCTGGTTCTGCTGCCCGAGATCGCGCTGACCGCAGAGTTTCTCAAACGGGTCGAGGAACGGTTCGGCGCGCGGCCTGCCGAATGGCATTCGGGTGCCACCATGACCGAACGCCGCCGCATATGGCGCATGGTCGGTCAAGGGCAGGCGCAATTGGTGATCGGTGCGCGCAGTGCGCTTTTCCTGCCCTTCCGCGATCTGGGCCTGATCGTCGTCGATGAGGAACACGACACCTCCTACAAACAAGAGGACGGCGTGCTGTATAATGCGCGCGACATGGCAGTGCTGCGCGCCTCCCTTCTGGGTGCGCAGGTGGTGCTGGCCTCGGCCACGCCCAGCCTCGAGAGCTGGGCCAATGCCGACAGTGGCAAGTACACGCGGCTCGATCTAACCGCGCGATTTGGCCCCGCCGTGATGCCGCAGATGCAAACCATCGATATGCGGGCCGAGGATCTGCCTTCGGGCCGCTGGGTGTCCGAAACGCTGCGCCGCGCGGTGGATCAGCGGCTGGAAGCGGGCGAACAGGCGATGCTGTTTCTCAACCGCCGCGGCTATGCGCCGATCACATTGTGCCGTGCCTGCGGGCATCAGGTGGGCTGTGATCACTGCGACGCGCGCATGGTCGAGCATCGCTTTCTCAAACGTCTGATGTGCCACCAGTGCGGCGAAACCAAACCCCTGCCCACCAAATGTCCTGCCTGCGACGCCGAGGATCGCATGGCACCCGTTGGTCCTGGCGTGGAACGGTTGGGCGAAGAAGCGGTGGCGCTGTTTCCCGATGCGCGTGTCGCGGTGCTGAGTTCCGACATGTACGGCAGCGCCCGCGCGCTCAAGGCCGAGATCGAAGGGATCGCCGCAGGCGGCGCCGACATCGTTATCGGCACGCAACTGGTGGCCAAGGGGCACAACTTTCCCAACCTCACGTTGGTGGGAGTGATCGACGCCGATCTGGGCCTGCAAGGCTCCGACCTTCGCGCCGCCGAACGTACGTTCCAACTGATGCGACAGGTGGCAGGCCGCGCGGGACGCGCCGAAAAGCCGGGCACAGCGCTGTTGCAGACCTACCAGCCCGAACACCCGGTGATCCGCGCCATCTTGGGCGGTGAGGAGGAAGCGTTCTGGCGCGCCGAGGCCGCCGAACGTCAGGCCGCAGGCGTGCCGCCTTACGGTCGCATGGCAGGCATCATCCTCAGCGGGCCTGACGTGGCAGAAGTGTTTGACGCAGGCAACCATCTCGCCCGCAACAACGCCGCACTGAAACGCGTGGGTGCCGAGGTGTTCGGACCGGCCCCCGCCCCCATCGCCCGCATCCGCGGCCGCCACCGCGTGCGCCTGTTGGTCAAGGCAGGAAAAGGTGTCGCGCTGCAACCTGCCATCGCGCAGTGGATCAAACCCTTGCGCCTCAAGGGCGAGATGCGCCTTGCCGTCGATATCGACCCGCAAAGCTTCTACTGACGCTCGAACCGCCTGGCTTGCATCTTCATTTCGCCAAATAAACCGCCCCCGGAGGGCCGATCAGCCCCCCGCGCCTTCCGCCAGCAAATGAAGCGCGATTAAAACTCCACCACCGCCCGGATCGACTTGCCCTCGTGCATCAGGTGGAATCCGTGGTTGATTTCTTCGAGCGCCAGCTTGTGGGTGATCATCGGATCGATCTCGATCTTGCCCGACATGTACCAATCGACAATCTGCGGCACGTCCGTGCGCCCCTTGGCGCCACCAAAGGCCGTGCCGCGCCAGACGCGGCCTGTGACCAACTGGAAGGGGCGGGTGGAAATCTCGGCGCCTGCCGGTGCCACGCCAATGATGATCGACTCGCCCCAGCCCTTGTGCGCGCATTCCAGCGCGTCGCGCATCACTTTCGTGTTGCCGGTCGCGTCAAAGGAATAGTCCGCCCCGCCGCCCGTCAATTCGACCAAATGGCCGACCATGTCGTCGCCGACGTTCTTGGGGTTCACGAAATCGGTCATTCCGAAATAGCGGCCCATCTCTTCCTTGTCGTCGTTCAGATCGACGCCCACGATCTGGTCCGCACCGGCAAGTCGCAGACCCTGGATCACGTTCAGCCCGATGCCACCCAGACCAAAGACCACGCAGCGCGCGCCAATCTCGACC
>JBCBAV010000074.1:0-18627 GCA_038532285.1 Pseudomonadota bacterium
CTGATCACGGATCAATCCGAAACAGCGGGTTTCGATTTTGTCGGGTTTGTCGAGGGCGGCGACATCTCGGGCGATGTGGCGGACGTCATTGTCACCGATGGATTTACAGGCAACGTGGCAATCAAGACCGGTGAAGGCACGGCAAGCCTGATCGGCGACCTTCTGCGCGAGGCATTTCGCTTTACACCTTTGTCGCGCTTGGCATCCCTGCTTGCCATCACGTCGCTGCGACGTCTCAAAAAAAGGATCGATCCGCGCAGGGTCAATGGCGGTGTGTTTCTCGGGTTGAATGGCACCGTCGTCAAGTCGCATGGCAGCGCCGACGCCACGGGCGTGTCGGCCGCAATCAAGCTGGCTGCGCAATTGGCCGAGCAGGGATTTAACGACAAGCTGGCCGCGCGCATTGCAAGCGCAACGAAGCTGGCAGAGGAGGTCGAGCGATGACGACCAGAGCGGTGGTGCGCGGTGTTGGACATTTTTTGCCCGAACGGGTTGTCGAAAACGCGGAGTTCGAGGCAACGCTGGATACCACTGACGAATGGATTCGCTCCCGATCGGGGATCGAACGGCGGCATTTCGCGGGCAAGGCAGATACCACTTCGACCATGGCAACCGCAGCTGCACAGGCAGCCCTGAGTGATGCGGGACTGGCCGCACATGACATCGACGCCATTGTTCTGGCGACATCGACTGCCGATCTGACATTCCCTTCGGCTGCAACAATGGTGCAGGCGCAATTGGGCATGACCGGCGGCTTTGCCTTTGACGTTCAGGCGGTTTGCGCCGGTTTTGTGTTTGCCCTCGCCAATGCCAACGCGCTGATCCTTTCCGGGCAAGCCAAGCGTGTGTTGGTCATCGGTGCCGAGACATTCTCACGCATCATGGACTGGAGCGACCGGGGCACATGCGTGCTGTTTGGCGATGGCGCCGGTGCACTGGTGCTGGAAGCGCAAGCGGCTGCGGGCACCCCGGCAGATCGCGGTATTTTGTCGAGCGATCTGAATTCTGACGGCACGCATCGCGACCTGCTTTACGTTGACGGCGGGGTAAGCACGGGCACGACAGGTTATCTGCGTATGCAGGGAAATCAGGTGTTCCGTCACGCGGTTGAGAAGTTGTCGGCAACGGCAGAGACGGCGATGGAACGTGCAGGGGTTTCGGTAAGCGACGTCGATTGGATCGTGCCGCATCAGGCGAATATCCGGATCATCCAAGGCACCGCAAAGAAGATGGACGTCCCGATGGAGCAAGTCGTTGTAACCGTTCAGGATCACGGGAACACGTCGGCTGCATCGATTCCCCTCGCCCTGTCAGTGGGCAAAGAACGCGGCCAGATCAAGCAAGGCGACCTGTTGGTGACCGAGGCAA
The DNA here is from genome assembly GCA_038532285.1 of Pseudomonadota bacterium. GTDB lineage: Bacteria > Pseudomonadota > Alphaproteobacteria > Rhodobacterales > Rhodobacteraceae > Tateyamaria. The sequence continues at coordinate 1,369 of JBCBAV010000074.1, forward strand.
TCGGCGGCGGCCTGGCATGGGGCGCGGTGGTTTTGCGCTGGTGAGCGCGGGCCCGGCTGCGCATTTTTCCCACGGAATCGCGAATTCACGCTCTTAAAGCCATCGGGCAAGCGGTTGATATTGACTCGGAATTTCTGCCCAACCTATGTTTGTTCAAATTGACCGGGGGATACGATGACCGACAAGACCTTGACCCGCATGGACCTGAGTGAAGCCGTTTTCCGCGAAGTCGGCCTTTCCCGTAACGAAAGCGCGCAGCTGGTGGAAAGTGTGCTTGACCACATGTCAGACGCTCTGGTGCGCGGCGAACAGGTCAAGATTTCGTCCTTCGGCACCTTTTCCGTGCGGGACAAATCGGCCCGGATCGGACGCAATCCCAAAACCGGCGAAGAGGTTCCGATCAACCCGCGGCGGGTGCTTTCGTTCCGTCCGTCCCATCTGATGAAAGATCGGGTGGCCGCGGGCAACAAACACTGATCCTGCGCCCATACAAATGACCAACAAATCCGCTGAAGCCTTCCGCACGATTTCCGAAGTGGCCGAATGGCTCGGGGTCCAGACACACGTTCTGCGGTTTTGGGAAAGCAAGTTCAGTCAGGTCAAACCTGTCAAACGCGCCGGTGGGCGGCGGTATTACCGTCCTGCCGATATGCTGCTGCTCGGCGGTATTCGCAAGCTGCTGCACGAGGACGGGATGACCATCAAGGGCGTCCAGAAAATCTTGCGTGAAGAAGGCATGGCGCATGTTGCCGACATGTCGCCGCCGCTGGATGAGGTCACAGCCGCCCAGGTGGATGGCGACATGGTTGTTGGCGACGCCACAGTCGAAACCGAAATGGCACCGCTCGCCGAAGCTGTCCCAGAGGCTGCGGAACCAGAGCCGGCACCCACAGCCGACGCGATTGAGGCGGAGCCGGATATGGAGCGCGCGGCGGATCCGGATTCCGATCAAGACCCGCAGGCTGCTGTACCGGTCGCGACAGACATACCAACGGCCCCCGAGGGTCCGCCATCCGATGTCGACCCGGTTTCAGCGACGCCTGACCTTTTTCCCGATACGCTATCTGCTGAACCCGCGCAGAGTCAGTCCATTGAACCGCCACCCGCAGAGGAAAGCGACGGTGTCGCAGGTGACGAGAACGCCGGTGAAACCGGTCTGCCCGGCTTCATGCGAAGCCGCGGTGCAAACATGGCCGAGGAGACATCGCAAGAGACACCTGCGCGTGATGCATCGGCTCCGGGCGGCGGTTTGCCGAGCTTCATGTCTGCCCCAGCGACGGAAGACACCGCAGACAGGGATGAAGCAGCCGCCGAGACAGAACCGGATCAAGCGTCACGCCGACCTACTGTTGTGGACGTTCCAGACGATCCTGACCCTGCTGACCTTCCAGCGTCCCCCAGCGCGCTGAGCATGGCCGTGGATGCCAAAACCCTGAGTGATACGCAGAAAGCCGACATCGCGCCGCTTTTGGAGAAACTCACCGCTCTGCGCGACAAGATGGACAGCGCGCGAAACGCCAGCCGCTGATCGCAATCCGGGGATGGCCACAATTCTCTCTTGCCCCTGCCGCAAATTCGGTTATCACGCAGCCAAAGTCGGGCTATGGCGCAGCCTGGTAGCGCGTCCGTCTGGGGGACGGAAGGTCGCAGGTTCGAGTCCTGCTAGCCCGACCAAAATCACCCTGCCCCCCCGCTACGGGGCGCCGCTGATTGCGAGGCAGCCATGGTGCAGTCCATGACAGGGGTTTTATCCGACAGCGGTATCGAAGACCTGATTGCATCCGGTGCACTTGCAGCGCGGTCACCCATCCTTCCGGAACAGATCCAACCTGCGAGCCTCGATTTGCGGCTGGGTCAGGTCGCCTATCGCGTGCGCGCGTCCTTTCTGGCGGGTCACGGGCGTCGGGTGTCCGATCGGCTGGCGGAATTCGAAATGCACCGGGTCGACCTGACCGACGGTGCCGTTCTGGAAAAGGGCTGCGTCTATGTGGTCCCGCTGATGGAGCGTCTGGCCCTGCCCGACGACATTCAAGCAGTGGCAAACGCCAAAAGCTCCACCGGGCGGCTTGATCTTCTGACACGTACCATAACCGATGGCGGCACCGAATTTGACCGCATCCCCCAAGGCTATGCCGGTCCGCTTTATGCCGAAATCTGTCCGCGGTCGTTTTCGGTCCTCGTACGTCCCGGTATGCGGCTCAACCAGATCCGGTTCCGCGCGGGCCAGGCTGTGCTGAGCGACAGTGATTTGGCTGCGCTGCACCGGACCAGCCCGTTGGTCGATGGACACGCGGTTATCGACGACGGTCTGGGCTTTTCGGTTGATCTGAACCTTCCCGATTCCACGTTGGTGGGCTACCGGGCAAAGCCACACACGGGCGTGATCGACCTCGACCGGATTGGTCACTATGACCCAAGGGAGTTCTGGGAAAACGTTCATAGCAGCGATGGTCACATCATCCTCGATCCGGGCGCGTTCTATATTCTGGTCAGCCGCGAGGCGGTTCATATCCCGCCCGACTATGCGGCCGAAATGGCACCATATCTGGCGATGGTCGGCGAATTCCGCGTGCACTACGCCGGGTTTTTCGATCCCGGGTTTGGTCATGACGCTGCGGGCGGGACGGGATCACGCGGTGTGCTTGAGGTGCGCTGCCATGAGGCGCCCTTTGTTCTGGAACACGGGCAAATCGTGGGCCGATTGATCTATGAAAAGATGGCTGCCCGCCCCGCACAGCTTTACGGGGCGGATATCGCTTCGAACTATCAGGGACAGGGCCTGAAGCTAAGCAAGCACTTCAAATTCTAGCACTTTCACCGGCGTCGCCGGGTGTGGTGTCTTCGCCGGCGACCTCAGGGGCATCATCGGCCTTTGGGTCATCGCCCTCGACACCGTTCTGATCATCGCCTGTCTTGAAAATATTCTTGCCCGCCTGCTGGATCGACGCGAACGCATCCTCGGCCATGAACCCAGACAGGAACGCGACAAACGCAACCGTGTAAGGGCTAAGTTCAACGTCACTCGTCGCACCGCCGCCCTGGGTCAGTGCCAGCATGCCCGCACCCGAAAAAAGAAAAATCGCGATTGCCGCGGCGATGCCCTCGCCCACGTTCACGAACAAACGGGATGCGGTCAGCTTGTGGTCCTTTTTGTGGTAGTACCGGCGTGAAAACGCCACAACAGTGCCCAGCCCGCCCGCAGCGATTGTCACGATCAGTGTCAGGAAAATGGTTGGAAAACTCACCAATCGCTGGACCAGATCATTTGGCAAAAACCAGACATTCAATTCGAGCGATGACAACCGCGCGCGCGTGGCAGAATCGATCGGCAAAACGGCCTCAAGTGCAAATATCTGCGTGTCATGCTCTCCCTGTCTGTCCAGCCGTTCCTTGATCTTGGTCCGAATCACATCCCGTTCTGATTGGATTTTGTGCGATGCGAGGTTGGCCGCGTCGGTCTGTTCGAGCAACGCGTCCATCTTCTTATCCGCGGACGCGCGCACTGTTTCAAATTTGGTTAACGTATCTGCTTTCACCGCTTCACGCGTCAGGCCCGCTTCAATCAGTGAAATCAACGCGGTTACCCGCCCATGCGGCCCCAGTTCGGCATCACCGCGAATGTACTCGTACTTTTTCTGGTCCAGTGCGCCCAACATCGGCAAATAGCCTTCCAGATCGGTTTCCACCTGCCGCGCAGCGATGCGTGCCTGTTCCTTGCTGCGTGCGATGGGACCAAAGGACAGCTTGATTTCGGCGGTCTTATTCGCCTCGTCCTCGCGCAGCACGCGGATCTCCTCGTTCAATTCGTCCTGCAAAGTCTCCAGTGTCTTCTCGCGCCGCAGGATAAAGATCATGTTGTCGATGGACTGCTCTTGCAGCACCGTTTCGCCGCTGTCGTCGGTCACGGTACGCATGACCGGTTCGCTCTCCCAAGTGGAGCGGTACATGTAACTGCCAAAACCGAACGCGACGGCAAATACGAACACGATATAAAGCAGCACGACCATCGATCCGAGCAAGAAATTCGATGACTTTTTGAATGCGGTATCGGGCATATGGCACTTCCCCTAAATGGGGAAAGTCTAGCGCGATCAGAGAGTTCCCGCAATGGTTGGGGAATCAGCCCTTGCGCTGAGCCTCTGCCTGCGCTGCTTCGCGCGCGGCGCGACGTGCGCGGCGTTCGGCGCGCACTTCGGCCTGGGTGCGGCCATCGCCCTGCTGCGGTGGGTGCGGCTGTTGCTGTTGCGGCGGCGGCATCTGGCGCTGTTTGTTGCGCCCGCCGCCCATGCGTTTCATACCCGCATCTATCCCGCCGCTGATCGCTTTTCGCATGACGATGCGCAGGATCATGTTGATGATCTGGTTCATGTTCATTGGGCTGCTCCGCCGGTTTGCCTTTGCACCAAGATACCGCAGATTGCGGCGAATTTCAGGTCATATCAGCGTTATTCGTCTTCAAAGAGCTCGGGTTGTCCTTCTTCCGCCTCTTCTGCGTCCGTTTCAAGCATGGTCCCGGGTGGCGGTCGGCTTTCGAGCAAACCTGCAGCACGCAATTCTTTGAGCCCCGGCAGATCACGCGCGCTTTCGAGGCCAAAATGGTCAAGAAAGCTCTGGGTTACAACAAACGTCACTGGGCGCCCCGGGGTCATGCGCCGTCGGCCAAAGCGGATCCATTCAAGTTCAAGGAGTTGATCCACGGTGCCGCGGCTGACGCTCACGCCGCGGATTTCCTCAATCTCGGCGCGGGTGACGGGTTGATGATAGGCCACGATGGCTAGCGTTTCGATGGCAGCCCGGCTCAGCTTGCGGGTTTCAACCGTTTCCTTTTGCATAAGAAACCCAAGGTCCGGTGCCGTACGCATGGCCCATGCATCACCCACCTTCATAACCTGTACGCCGCGTCCTTCGTAACGTTTGCGCAGGTGCACCAATGCCTCTGCCGGATCACAGCCGTGCGGCATGCGCCCGGACAGTTCGCGCACGGTCACGGGTTCGGTCGTGGCAAAAAGGACCGCTTCGACCATGCGTTCCTGTTCGGCCATGGGCGGTGCTTCAAACAAGCTTTCTTCTTGTTCCTCAGGGCGTTCCGTCACGGGGGGCTTCTTTCTTGCGCACTTCGATCGGGGCGAAAGTGTCAGTTTGGCGGATGGTCAAATGACCCTCTTTCACCAGTTCGAGGCTGGCGGCAAAGGTGGCCGCAGTGGCAGACCGGCGGCGTGCAGGGTCGGTCTCCCAACCCTCGGGCAGATAGCTGAGGATATCGGTCCAGGATCCTGCAAACCCAATCAGCCCACGCATTCGGTCCAGCGCCTGTTCCATCGTAAACACGGCGTCTCGGTCCATGGTGAAGGGCCGAAATTCGTCCTTGGTCCGGATGCGCGCATATCCCTGCATCAGGTCCAGCAATGTCGCGGAATAGCTCACCCGCCGGACACGCGTGACCTCTTGGGTCTGGCCTCGGCCAAAGAAATCGCGCCCCAACTGGTCCCGCGCCATCAGCTTGGCAGCGACATCGCGCATCGCTTGCAGGCGTTCGAGCTGAAAGGCGAGGTGCGCGGCCAACTCTTCGCCGGTCGGACCTTCTTCTTCGGGGTCGGGCGGCAGCAGCAGACGGGATTTGAGAAAGGCAAGCCATGCGGCCATCACCAAGTAATCTGCGGCGAGTTCCAGTCGCAGCGCTTTGGCTTTCTCGACAAAGGCGAGATACTGGTGCGCCAGTTGCAAGATCGAGATCTGGCGCAAGTCGACCTTTTGCGTGCGCGACAAGGTCAAGAGCAGGTCGAGCGGTCCTTCATACCCGTCGACATCAACGATCAACGCCTCGGCGGCGAGGCGTTCGGTCACAGACAGCGCATCTTCTTCGAAGTCGTTGTTAGCCATGCAGCCGATCACCCAGAAGCGCCTCAAGTTCGGCGTTCAGGTCGGCAATGTCAATGTCATCAGGGGCGCGGCGGGCGGCCAGCGCAGCCTCGGCACGGGTTTGGGCAGCGTCGGTCATCTGACCCGCGGCGTTTGCCACGGCGATGCGGTCGGCGAGCGGCGCGTTGCAATAAAGAATGACGTCGCAATCTGCTTTGAGTGCGTGTGTGGCGATCTGGGCGGGTGTCCCGGACAGGGCTTTCATTCCGATATCGTCGGTCATGATCAACCCGTCAAAACCGATGTCCTCGCGGATGAAACGCATGACATCCGGCGACAGGGTCGCGGGCGCGTCGTCGATGGCGGTGTATTGCAGATGTGCCGTCATTCCCATGGGCAGATCGTTGAGCGCACGAAACGGAGCGAAATCCGTGTCCGCCAGTTCTTCCATCTCATGTGGCACCTGTGGCAGATCATAGTGGCTGTCTGCCGTCGCGCGGCCGTGACCGGGCATGTGTTTCAAAACAGGCAGCACGCCACCGGCCAAATGTGCGTCAGCCACGGCGCGGCCGATTTCTGCAACCGCAGCGGGATCAGAGCCGTAACAGCGATTGCGCAGGAATGCGTGCGTTAAATCGCATGCCACGTCCACCATCGGGGCGCAGTTGCTGTCGATGGTAAGCGCAGCAAGTTCGCCGGCAATCAAGCGGTAGCGGATGTACATGGCGCGCGGCGCGTCGTCACCCGCGGCCTGGACAAAATCCATTGGCGGTGCCCAGTCGCGCCACGTCGGCGCGCGCAAGCGTTGCACACGACCGCCCTCTTGATCGATGGTGATTGGCGCGTTGCGGCCGACCGTGTCGCGCATCTCGGAACACAGACCATAGACCTGATCAGGCGTGTCGATGTTGCGGGCAAACAGGATGAAACCGAACGGGTCTGCCTCGCGAAAAAACGCCTTTTCATCCTTGGACAGGCGCGGCCCGTCGGCATCAAGGACGGTCGCGCCGAAATTCATCGCGTGACGACCGGGATACAGTCGGCGCCTTCGGCGACAAGCGCGGAGCAGAACCGACGCGCGTCGCTGAGGTCGGTGAATCCATGTGCGCGCAGGCGATAGAACGTACGTCCGCCGCTTTGCGCCTGCTGGATCACGCGATCCTTGCCACTCAGGTAGTCGTCGAACCGGGCGCGCATCGCGTCCCATTGCTGCCGCGCAATATCTGCGCTGTCAAAAGCGCCGAGTTGCACGAGCCGCGTGCCAACGGGCAAGGCCGCAGGGTCGATGTCACGCACCTCGACGGTTGCAGGTGCACTGGCTGGAACAACAGTTGCGGGAGCAGAGCGCGGACGCAGCGTCGGGCGCAAGGATGTCTTGGGACCAGGGCCCGTCACGATCGCTTTCGCCGGTTCAGGCGTTGGACCGGGTGCCGTGACAGTCGTTACAACCGGTGCGGCCGCCGCCTCGGTCACAACCTCAATTGGTTCTGCACCTTCGATCAGGCGACTGACAAGCGCGTCAATCTCGGAGGACTGCGCGCGACCGGGACTGTCGAGGCTGGCCGCCACGTCCAGCGGCTTGGGTTGTTGCACTGGCGCAACCCCGCCTGCATCTGCCGGTGCGTCCTCTTGGGCAAGATCCAGAGGTGCCGGCGCCAACAACAATCGCTCGGCGGGTGCGGATGCCGCCGCGCCGGCGGCAACCGCGTTCACCGCAAGGCCGGTATTCTGTGCCAACTGCCCGCCGGGATCGGCAGGACGTACACGCATCTCGCCGCTGGCTGCCTGCACCACCGGGATGCCCGAGACATCGCGCACAATCAGGTTGTAAGACCAGACCCCGACACCCGCGATCAGCGCCAGAGACGCCACAGCGCCTGCAAAATTGGTCAATTGTTTCAGCTGGTTGCGCCGCGGTTCTTGATCAGGCGCGTGTTCCGCCACGCCCACATATCCCACGTCATGCGTGTAGTGCATTTGTGCCATTCTTGCCTCATTGCCCATGCGGATACGTGCCCGCGCGGATCAGTTCTGCTTCGCCTAGTGCCCCTCTTTTCGGGGGTCTTACCGCAGCTCGTTGGCCGGGGTTACGCCCAAGATACCAAGGCCAGCGGCAATAACAAGCATCGTGGCGCGCGCGAGGCTGATTTTCGCCTGAGACGTGCCGGCATCGTCTTGTACAAAGCGCAGTTCGGGAAGGTCGTTTCCGCGGTTCCAAAGACTGTGAAATGCGCTTGCCAGGTCATAGAGATAAAACGCCACCCGGTGCGGTTCATTGGTGCGCGCCGCCGTTTCTACCAAACGCGGCCATTCGGCCAACTTGGCCGCCAAGGCCAGCTCCGCTTCGTGCGAAACAAGGCCGAGATCGGCCGTCCGCAGGCTAGCATCATCAGAGCCAATCCCGGCCTCCTCCGCCTTGCGCAATACCGAAGCACCGCGCGCATGGGCGTATTGGACGTAAAACACCGGGTTCTCCCTGCTTTGCTCCAGCACCTTGTCAAAATCAAAGTCGAGCGGTGCGTCGTTCTTGCGTGTCAGCATGTGAAAGCGGGTGACATCTGCGCCGACCTGATCGACCACATCCCGCAGCGTGACAAAAGTCCCTGCCCGCTTGGACATTTTGAACGGCTCGCCGTTTTTGTAAAGCTTGACCAGCTGCGTCAGCTTGATGTCCAGAGCAACAGCGCCACCAGACAGCGCGCTGACCGCCGCTTTCATCCGTTTCACATACCCGCCATGGTCAGCGCCGAACACGTCGATCAGCGCATCAAAGTCGCGGGTCACCTTGTCATAGTGATAGGCGATGTCGGGCGCAAAATAGGTCCAGCTGCCATCGGATTTCATCACCGGACGGTCAACATCGTCGCCGTGTGCGGTGGATCTGAACAGCGTCTGTTCGCGCGGCTCCCAGTCCTCCGGCTTCTTGCCCTTTGGGGGCTCCAACACGCCTTCGTAGATCAGCCCTTTGCCACGCAAGTCTTCCAAAGCCGCCTCGATGCGACCGGTGCCGTAAAGCGACTTTTCGGAAAAGAACACGTCCATCTCGACGCCAAGAGCTGCGAGGTCATCGCGGATCAGGTCCATCATGGCTTCGGTCGCAAAATCGCGTATTTCGGCCAGCCAGAACTGTTCGCCCTTGTCGACGAAAGCGTCGCCCACTTTCGCCTTGAGCGCTTCACCAACCGCGATCAGGTAGTCGCCGGGATAGGTGCCGTCCTCAAATGCGACGTCGTGCCCGTGCGCCTCGAGATACCGCAGGTATACCGACCGGGCGAGCACATCAACCTGTGCGCCGCCATCGTTGATGTAGTATTCGCGCGTCACCTCATATCCCGTGAAGGACAACAACGACGCCAGCGCGTCGCCAAAGACGGCGCCGCGTGTGTGGCCCACATGCAGCGGCCCGGTGGGGTTAGCAGACACGTATTCCACGTTAACCCGCCGCCCCTGCCCCATGTCCGAACGGCCAAAATCCACGCCTTGGGCCAGAACCGTCGCGACAACCTGCTGCCAGACCACCGGTGCAAGACGCAGGTTCAGAAATCCGGGGCCCGCCACGTCGGCGCTTGTGATGCGGTCATCCCGCGCCAGTTCGACCGCCAAGGCTTCGGCAATGTCGCGCGGTTTCATCCCGGATGGTTTGGCCAGCACCATTGCCGCATTGGTCGCCATGTCACCATGCGCCGGATCACGTGGCGGTTCTACCGTCACATTCTCAGTGGCCAGGCCCGCAGGCAGCGTTCCGGCCGCTTCGAGAGCGGTCAGTGCGTCGAGAACGAGGGCGCGGATATCGGCAAATAGGTTCATCGGTGAGGTCCAGCTAAAGGTGCTGCGGCATGTACCACGGCACCGTGCCGCGTCAAGCACCGCCCACCAGTCGCGCGTGTTCCTGTATGGCAAAACGGTCCGTCATACCTGACACATAGTCGCATACGATCCGAGCCAACGCAGTTTTGTCCCCCGTGGCGCCTGCCACATCCCGTCGCCATTCGCCCGGCAACAGCTGCGGTTGGTCAAGATAAAGCGGAAAGAGGTCGTGCACGATCGCGGTGACTTCGGCCCGTTTGTCCATCACTTGCGGCGCGCGATACATGTTGGTGAAAAGAAAGGCGCGGATTTGTTGCAAGTCCGACCACAGCGCATCCGAAAAACGGATCACAGGCCGACCTAACGCCCGGATCGCGGCCACGTCTTCGGCCCCGGCTTCTTGAAGCAACTGCCGCGACGTGTCGATCACGTCACCCACCATCAGACCAAAGACCCGGCGCAATCCTTCGTGCCGGCGTCGCAACCGTTCGAGATTTGGATACCGCTCATCCACCTCTTTGAACGCATCGCACACAATGGGCAGCGCGCACATCGCCTCTTCGTCGATCAGACCCGCGCGCAGCCCGTCATGTAGGTCGTGGTTGTTGTAGGCAATGTCATCGGACAGAGCGGCAACCTGTGCCTCTGCGCTTGCGTGCGTGGCAAGTTCGAGGTCGTGCGTCTTGGTATATTCAGCCAGCGCAAAGGGCAGATCGCCTTGTACCGGACCATTGTGCTTGGCGATCCCTTCGAGGCATTCCCAAGTCAGGTTCAGCCCATCGAAGTCTGCATAATGCCGTTCAAGCTGCGTCACGATCTTGATGGCCTGAGCGTTGTGGTCAAACCCGCCATAGGGGGCCATAAGATCGTGCAGCGCGTCTTCGCCGGTGTGACCAAACGGCGGATGGCCGAGATCGTGCGCCAAAGCGACTGCTTCGGTCAGTTCGCCGTGCAATCCCAGTGACCCTGCAATCGTCCGCGCCACCTGCCCGACTTCGATGGAATGAGTCAGCCGGGTGCGGTAGTAATCACCCTCATGTTCGACAAAGACCTGTGTCTTGTGCTTGAGACGTCGAAACGCCGATGAATGTATGATCCGGTCGCGGTCGCGTTGAAACGCGGAGCGAAAGGCGCTTTCCACTTCGGCAAAGCGTCGGCCCCGCGCTCGGGCGGGATCGCTGGCATAAAGCGCATACATCCGGCTGATCCTTGTCGCTTGTTTCGTAAGCGCATATATTTAACTGACACGAATAAGAAAAGCGAACGCCCGATCCCATGAACATGCCACCTTCTGTGACTTCGCGCGCCTTTGAACGGCTTTCCGAAATTGGCGCCGCCGCTTCGGGTCAGGCGCTGCGCGTCGCTGTTGAGGGGGGTGGGTGCTCCGGATTTCAGTATGAAATCGCGCTGGACGCGCCCAAGGATGACGACCTCGTCCTTGAAGGCGCCGGCGAACAAGTGGTTGTAGATGCGATCAGCCTGCCGTTTTTGGCGGGCGCTGTGATCGATTTTACCGAAGAGTTGATTGGCGCGCGTTTCACGATCGACAATCCAAACGCAACAAGCTCGTGCGGTTGCGGCACATCTTTTTCAATGTAGAGGCTGTCGCGGCCTGTTGCCTTTCGGCGCGCGGGCGAAAATCTCGAAAAATCCTCTGAACGCGGGCGATGAATGCTCGGCCAGTTGGAGCAGATTTGCGTCTTGCGGCGGCAAGGCATCCAACACGACATCGCGCATTTTTGACCAATCAGAAAGCCGCGCCCCACCCAATGTCATCAGGGTCGTCGACAACGACCGCAAGGCGCCCGGTGCGGTGTGACCAGCTAAAAACGCGCACCGACCTGGCGGGATTGCCGGCCCGCTTTCCTGTGCGCCCATGACCGCCACGGCCCATGCTGCGACAAGGTATGTATGATAATTGTCGTTCAGGCTTGCGTCTTCCGACGTGTCAAGCTGCGCCGTGGAGACATATTCCCGAATCGAATCTTCCCAGATTTCATTGGGCGCGAACCCGGCATGGCGCAGCGCCACGCAAACCTCGGACAAAAGGTCGATGTTCTGTTCTAAAAAGGCAACAAGACCCGCGTATTCGAGGCTAAGCACGGCTGCAAACGGCAAATCCGGATCACGTGCGCCGTATTCGGACAGGTAGAAAACGATATGGGTCAGCTCGTAGGCAGCTTTTTTGTTTGGCAGCGCGAACGTGCTCGATCGTGAGATGAATTCTCGCAACCTGTCATCAAGCCCCGACATCGATGCGCCCAACCGCACACCGCGCCGCGCCAACAGTCTGCGCGCCTCGGCGCGTTGCAAATCGCTCAGTTCCGCTTCGGCCAGCTTGTCACGTGCGGTCCGGGCGCACAGCCGTTCCATTTTCCGCCCGCGCAAGCCCAAATCCTCGAGATCGAGCCCGATGGACAGCAGGAAACGGTAGTATTGCGGATAGAACTCAAGACGCTCTTCCAGTTCATCGTAAAAGGCCTGATGCGTGGCCAGCATGTCTGACGGAACGGTGATGCCGGTTGCGGCCATAATGCCCAAAAGCTCGGCATTTTCCTTGAGCCAGAACACGTCCTCGCGCACCCTGCGGTGATTGGCGAAACCAGGCACCAATGCGGGCAGGGTTTCGCGCAATGGCATGCGGCGCGGCGCCTTGTTCAGAATGATGACATTGGTCATATCTATATCCTCCTGCAAACTCGGGACCGCGCCACGTGACCTACGACCCGGACGAGAAAAGGCCGGTGACATCGCCAGTACTGGCCCGGTGTCCGCTTGGGGTCGCGGCAGACGTGTACAAACCGGTTTGAGCACCCCGATCCGTATCGCCGCAGGCCGGACCCGCCGCCGAAGTGAACATCTCGACCCCGTCGCCACCTTCGATAAAGGATCCGGTGGGCGTCGCGGCAGAGGTGAACATGTGCACGCCATCGCCCATTGGTGTCGCGGCAGACGTAAACATCTCGACCCTGTCACCAGTCAGCATTCCATCGTATGCGGCTTCCTCGGCAGTGGCGTGATCGGCGGTAACAAACATTTTGGCAGCAGCCATTGGTACTCTCCTTTTTTGGATCGGGGATCACTCTCCCCACAGTTGCAAACATCTTTTTTGATGCTCGCTAAAGGAGATCAAGAGAAGGGAAAATTTTTGTCTGGCAGGGAGTCGACTCGACTTATCCACATCAATTTCAATTCGCAGAAATATGAAACTTGGAGCAATTAGGCGACAAATTGAGAGACAAAAAAAAATTATCCACAACCCTGTTTTAGCGTGATTTTTTTGAATTTTTGCCAAAACTGGATACTGTATAACCCGAATCAATATATTAATAAATCCTTAATTCAGCGGGCGCAGTTATTAACAGGTTATTAATTTTTTGGCCTTCGCGCTTGTCCTCCGGGGTCAGTTGCGCCAATTCTCCGTCCGAGGAGACGCTCATGAAAATCGCGACGTTCAACATTAACGGTATCAAGGCCCGCGCCGAAGCCCTTCCGCGTTGGCTGGATCAAGCCGATCCAGACGTGGTTCTTTTGCAGGAAATCAAGTCGGTGGACGAAGCGTTTCCACGAGAGTTGTTTGAGGATCGTGGCTACAACGTCGAAACGCACGGGCAAAAATCATTCAATGGCGTCGCCATTTTGTCCAAGCGCCCGATTGAGGATGTCAGCCGCGGCCTGCCCGGGGATGATGATGACGAACAGGCCCGCTATATCGAAGCCACCGTGATGGGCGAAACCGTCGCTTTGCGGCTGTGTGGGCTTTACCTGCCCAACGGCAACCCGACACCGGGACCCAAATACGATTACAAGCTCGCGTGGATGGCGCGCCTTCGCGAACGCGCCAAGGCGCTACTGGCGGAAGAGACGCCGTTTCTGATGGCAGGGGATTATAACATCATCCCCCAGGCCGAAGATGCCCGCCGCCCTGACGATTGGCGTACCGATGCACTGTTTCGATTGGAAAGCCGCACAGCTTTTCGTCGGCTCACAGCACTTGGGCTGACCGAAGCGTTCCGCGCGCGCGTGCACGGGCCCGAGCATTATTCGTTCTGGGATTATCAGGCCGGCGCATGGAACCGCGACGATGGCATCCGGATCGACCACTTTCTTTTGTGTCCGCAGACCGCTGACCTGATGCGCGACTGCCAGATAGACAAGGCTGTGCGCGGCGAAGAAAAACCGTCAGATCACGTCCCGGTTTGGGTCGATCTCGCCGCCTGACATTTTCATCACAGCTGCGTTGGTGCGCTGGTCTGGCCTGCCCGGCATCTCCATACTTGTGGCATGAAAGGAGGTGTCACATGTTGACCCGACGCCACGCACTTTTATTGGGCGCGATAATGCCCGTTGCCTATGCCCTGCCTGCTCAGGCGCAGTCATCCGAGGTATATTCCGAAAATGGTATCGCAGTGGATGGAACCGACGTCGTAGCATATTTCACCAAAGGCGCCCCGGTGACCGGCAATCCCGAACTTGCATACAAATGGAACGGCGCCACATGGCATTTTTCAAGCGCTGAAAACCGCGATGCCTTTGCTGCCGACCCTGCAGGTTACGCGCCGCAATACGGGGGCTACTGCGCTTACGCCGTCAGCGAAGGCTACACTGCAAGCACCGTGCCTGATGCCTGGAAAATCGTAGATGGCAAGCTCTACCTCAATTACAGCCGCAGAGTGCAGCGCTGGTGGGAGCGGGATATTCCTGGCCGCATCGCTGACGGGAATGCAAACTGGCCAACCGTTTTGAACTGAACCGCCCGGTTCAGGCCTGAAGCTCTGCATCCCAATACAGAAAGTCGAGCCAGCTTTCATGCAGGTGGTTCGGTGGAAACTTGCGACCCATGTTGCGCAGTTCCTCGGCTCCGGGTTGTCGGGGCGGTTTGCGCAGCGACATCCCGGTGCGGTGTAGCGGTTTCGATCCTTTGCGCAAGTTGCACGGGCTGCACGCCGCCACCACGTTCTGCCAGCTGGTCACACCACCGCTGGAGCGCGGCACGACGTGATCAAAGGTCAGATCGCCCTTGGCCCCACAGTACTGGCACTGGAATTCGTCCCTCAGAAACAAATTAAAGCGCGTGAAGGCCACGCGCTTTTGCGGTTTGACATAGTCCTTGAGCACCACAACCGATGGTATTCGGATCTCGGTGCTCGGCGACCTTACGACCTCTTCGTATTCGGCGACAATGTCCACCCGGTCCAGCCACGCCGCTTTGACGGCTTCCTGCCAAGGCCACAACGACAACGGATAGTAGCTCAACGGCCTGTAATCTGCATTCAGCACCAGCGCCGGGTGCTGTTTCAACGCAGACGGACTGCGCACAAATTCCGTTCTGAAATCACCTTCCATGAGAGACTCCGCCTTCGCCCTGTCTGCCCGTTGTGGCGCCAGAACGGGGAGCCCGCTCCGACCGTTATTGTCTGGACTATATCTTGTGGAAACGGTCTGGCAAGCCTCTGCAACACCACGATATGTCGCAGAACGCATAAGTGCGTAAATTGACGGTTCTATGACAAT
Source organism: Pseudomonadota bacterium (assembly GCA_038532285.1). Taxonomy (GTDB): domain Bacteria; phylum Pseudomonadota; class Alphaproteobacteria; order Rhodobacterales; family Rhodobacteraceae; genus Tateyamaria. Next base: position 16,549 of record JBCBAV010000074.1, read on the forward strand.
TTTGCAGGCGGGATCCGCCGCTACGGCAGGTCAGCCACACTCGTCCATCCTGCGCTGCGACACGCATCCGTACGCAGAACCGGCGTACCAGTGTTCTGGGTCAATGCCCGGCCAGTATGCGCGTGGCGCAAAAGGTCATAGATGGATAAAACGGTGCAAAATTGCGACAGGGTCTGCAAACCCTGATCGTTAGCAAGGATCACCAATACCTCGCGAGACTTGGTACCGTCCTTGGAAGACAGGCGCGCCTGGAACCAACTGAATGACAGTGTGTCCGGTTGGCCGTTGAGGTTGGCAACGATATTGGCGTGCAACACGTGATTGGCGCGCGCGCGCATAGAGTCCCAGTTCGCGGCTTTGAGCAGATAAACGTCAACGTCCGCCAGAGAGACCGGTTTTGCGTCGTAATCGAATGCGCGGGTTTCGGCATCCAGGGCACGCAAGGTTTCGAAGAAACCCTCCCCCAGTGTACCTTCGGCGTAAAACACAATGGGACGGCCGAGTTTATCCTCGAGAGGTACCGGACGCGTGTCTGCCGCCGAAGGCTGCGGCAGTGTCGGCACGTCAGCGCTTTCGACGCTTTGCGTGACGGCAGCATTTGCGTCGGGTGCATCAAATTGCAGTCCCCTGTTTCCGGTCATCCACGTCCCGAACGCAACGGTGGCTGTCACAGCTCCGGCCGCAACCATGGATGTCTTTGCCTTCATCGTCAGAGTCCCAGCTTATCGCGCATGAATGCCAGCGCCACGCTCAGCCCATCAGGCGCGATTCCATGTGCCGTGCCCTTCATGATGTGGGCATACACATCCTGCCAGCCCGCCTCTTGCAGGGCTTCGGCAGCTTGCGGCAAGGATTCGGGCGGCACCACGTCATCTTGGTCGCCGTGAATCAACAGGACCGGCGGACGGCTGACCACTTCGTCTGTCAGAAGTTCCGGACGTAAAAGACGGCCAGAAAACGCAACGATCCCCGCAACCGGGTCTTCGCGCCGAGGTGCCACATGCAGCGACATCATCGTGCCCTGGGAAAAACCAAAAAGAACGACCTGTTCCGGCAGCACATCCTCGTCAACCATCAGAGCATCGAGAAAGGCATCAAAATCCTCGGCTGCCGCCAAGAGCCCGCGTTCGGCTTCTTCTTCGCTGGACCCGTCAATCCACGGGATCGGGAACCACTGATAGCCATTTGGCATCATCGGGATCGCCTCGGGCGCGTCAGGTGCCACGAACATTGTGTCGGGCAGATGTTCGCCCAACGGTTCGGCCAAGCCCAACAGGTCCGCACCATTCGCGCCATACCCATGCACAAACACGACCACGGACCGCGTGTTACCCGAAATCGGCTGGATTTTCTCGGCTTGCAAAACCCGCGTCATGTTACCCCCTCGCGCCCCTTTTCCATGCGGTAGTATGTGAAGAAAAGCCGCGCGGCAACTGCCCGCCACGGGCTCCAGTCTTCGGCCATGCGACGCAGGACGCGCGGCGTCGGTCGTTCGGGCAAATCGAAGATCAAACGCGCAGCTTCTTGCAGTGCCAGATCACCCGGCGCGAAAACGTCCGCACGCCCGAGCGAGAACATCGCGTAGATCTCTGCCGTCCAGACGCCGATGCCTTTGACCGCAGTCAAGGTGTCAATCACCTCGGCATCTGATGCATACCGCAGAGCCGTAAAATCAATGTCGGCCGTGGCCAGTGCAAGCGCGTAGCTGATCTTCTGGCGGCTCAATCCTGCGGCGCGCAATCCGTCTTCGCCCAGGGTCAGGACACCTGTCGGCGTCGTGCATCCAGCGGTCTCGAGCCGCGCCCATATGGCTGTGGCCGACGCGACGGACACCTGTTGCGAAACGATCGCCTGCAATAGCGCGCCGAACCCGTGGGGACGCAACCGCAAGGGCAGCGGGCCGACCCGCGCCAATGCCGCAGCAAGCGCGGGATCGCGGCGATGCAACCACGCCGCGCCTTCCTGAATATCTTCCACGCCGGTGATCAGCCGCATCAAAGCCCCATGGCCCATGCCCGAAGCGCTGCTTCGTCAGGCGCCGTGTGGTTGATGGCAGTCAAATCCGGCTGGACCATAACG